>CAYWOK010000033.1:0-15213 GCA_964459895.1 uncultured Candidatus Izemoplasmatales bacterium | reverse complement strand
CGCGCTTGGTTCGGGACTAAGAGGTCGTGGGTTCGAATCCCATCATCTCGACCATCAGAAAATAAGACACTTCATTTTAGAGAAGTGTTTTTTTTAGAAAAACGACCGGAAATTTCTTCCCGAGTCGTTGATAAATCTACGTAGTTATTGAATGGTTTTGACAATGTCCATATTAATCTTGCCATCTTTTATTTCAATGATTCTGTCTGCTTTTTCTGCAATGTGTCTGTCATGAGTGATGATAATGAATGTGGTGTTATATAGTTTGTTTATCTTCCGTAACAATTCATAAACCTGTTCTGTGGAATCGCTGTCGAGATTACCGGTTGGTTCATCGGCCAAAACGATTTTGGGATTGTTCATCAGACTTCTCGCAATCGCAACCCGTTGTTGTTGACCGCCACTCAAGTTAACCGCCAGATTGTTTTTGAATTTTGTTAGGCTCACAAGTTCCAACAATTCTTCGGCTTTTGCCATTGCTTCTTGAGTAAGTGGTTGTTTGGATATTCGATATGGCATCAATACGTTCTCCAAGGCGGTGAATTCAGGTAATAAATAATGAAATTGAAAAATAAAACCGATTGTATTGTTTCTAAGCTTTGCCAAAGCGGTCCGGCTGAGTTGTGAAGTTTCTTCGCCTCCGATAAAGACTTTTCCGCTTGATGGATAATCCAATGTCCCCAAAATGTTTAACAAAGTGCTTTTTCCAGAACCTGACTGGCCAATGATTGAATTAAAAGAGCCCGTTTCAAATGCAAGATCAATGTCAAATAGAACCTGAGTCGGGAATTTAGTTTTTTCTCCATAGATTTTATTAATTTTAGAGAGTTCCACAATGTTGTTAGGCATTTCTGATCACCTCGATTACGCTTAATTTTGACGACTTTCGAGCTGGTATCAATGAAGCAAACGTAGCTGCCAGCACGGCAATCATGGCTGAAAGACCGATAAAGCCATAATCAATAAAGAGTGGAATAACAGGATTGCCGTCGGCTCCGATTGCGAAAGTGGTGAACATTACAGATAGTCCCAATCCTAAAAGCACTCCACCGATTGCACCAAAGATTCCTAAGATCAGACCTTCGAACAAAAACACAAGACTTGCGTCCTTGTTCTTGATCCCCATTGCTTTCAAAATCCCGATTTGTTTTGATTTTTGCAATACCGTTATCGCCAAAACAGAAGAGATACCTAAAACTACTGACACCATGACGAAGATTTGGATCATCAGGCTCGAGATGCTTTGTCCTTGCAGACCACTCAATAATTCGGCGTTTTGCTGGATCCAGTTTTCCGAAGCAAGAGTGTCATCGTTTAGCGCTGACATGATTAGCAAATCAATTTCCTCTGCGAGAAAGACGTCACTTAATTGCATTTCAATTTGACTTACCTGATTTCCGATTCCAAGGATAGCCTGCATTGTCGATAATGTGGTAATCGCCCAGGTTTTATTCACAGCTAGTACGTTGAAGTCAAAAAACCCAACTATTTGCAATGAAGTTGAACCGATTGAGGGTGATTCAAAAGTGATAGTGTCGCCTACGTTCAAGTTCAAGACTTCCTTTAGACCGATTCCAAGCGCAATTTCACCTGACTGGTCAGGAATTGATCCTTCAGTTAGTTTTTCTTGGAAACCGTAAATGCCATTGGCGCTCGCAAAATCCATTCCACGAAGATAAGTCGGCTCATTTTGACTTGATATTACGAATGAACCATTGGCATTCAAAGTCGGAGTGACTGCAATGATTTTATTGCTTACGGTTTCGATTGTGGCAATTTTTTGTTCATAATCGTTGATATATAACGTATTATCTGTAGGTTTTACAGTAATCTGCGAAGCTGAACCAATGGTCTTGTCGACCAGGCTGTTTTGCAGACCAGAGATCAGAGAACCGATAAATACTTGAACCGATACTCCGACTGCAATTCCCAAAATAATTACTAATGTCTGCAGTTTGCCTGAAAGCAGAAAACGTTTGGCAATAGAAAAGGCTAGTTTCATTTTAACACCGCCCCGGCCAGAGTGAAGATCTCTTCGATAGTATCAATGTGGTAGTCATATACGACATTGTCCAAGGCGCCTTTTTGTCTGAAGGCCTGTCCACCGATGATAATCTTGACATTGGGGAAGTCGCTTTTTATCGAATCTGTGATTTTTTTGGTTATGACCAGATTATAGTAATTGGTTACGCTTAAGGCGATATAATCCGGTTTCAGGGCTTTCACGGCGGATAAAATATCACTTTTAGGGGTATTGGCGCCGATATACTGGGCATCAAATCCCGCCATAGAAAAGTAATTGGAAACCATGATGGCTCCAATCTCGTGGTATTCTTCCTGGGGGCAGACAATGATGATTTTCTTGTTTTTTGATTTGACCTCAGGTTTTCTTTTTACGACATAAGTGTATGTCGCTTCGAGAATTGTCCGTATGATTGAGGTTCTGGTGTGCTCTTTCCAGATGCAAATCTCCTGATCGTCAAGATCGCAGGCGAAGTTTATTAACGATGGAGAAAGCAAAGTAGAATACACTTCTTCAATGGAAAGGATTCCTTTTTCAAGCAAATCGAGAACAAAAAAAAGCGTTTGGTCTTTATCTTCTTTTCCCAGAAGTTTGATAAAATTACTGTAATAATTTTTCTGCATTTTTTCAGCTCCTTATAAATATTTCATAAAAATTCCATTATCAATACGATAATGGTTTCAAGCATTCCCATAAATCAAAACAAGTAAAGATTTTCTACTTTGGTTGAGTATGGAAAATGATTAATTATATTTATTTATCTTAATAGATTTATTATAGCATCTGCCCATATTCTGTCAAGATTCTTGCTCAAATGAGCGAATTGAGTCGATCGCGAAAATGAATTCCTGCATGATTTTATCGATAGGCATGCCAATTGGATGCAATTATGCTATAATTACAATGATAGTTTAAGGAGTGATAAATGTGACTTTAACCATATTCAATTTGCCTATTTGGGTCAATTACATCCTAACGGTGTTGATTGTGGCTTTGTTAGTGTTTTTGTTTCTTATTCAGAGGAAATTTGTTAAAAAATTTCAAGAAAATATTAAACAATGGAAAATTCTGCTGATTTATTTAGCGGATTTGGTTCTTTTTTTCTGTTCGCTTGTTGGAATCCTATTTTTGTGGGAATTTGATTTTTCAGTGTTCACAACTAATTTTCTCGCTGACATAGAAACCATATTTGTCACCAATATCGGAGCCTTCATTGGCACGGTTGTGATTATGTTTGTTTATCTTGCAATCACCAAAGTATCCAAGCTTGCTTTCTTGCGCGTTGGCACTAAGCAAGGTCCGACCCAAAAACGCAAGAAAACCATCGCCAAGGTTACCCAAAGTATCATCAAATACGTGGTCGGGATCATCGCGATTCTGATTGCTCTATCGCTTTGGGGAGTGAATGTTCTTCCTGCTTTGGCGGGTCTTGGTATAGCTGGATTGGTAATAGGGCTTGGAGCGCAAAAATTCATCAATGATCTAATCAGCGGGTTTTTTATCATATTCGAGCAGCATTTCGATGTCGGAGATATAATTGAGGTCGACGGATTCAAGGGAGAAGTCACCGATATCGGATTGAAGACGACCAAAATCCGCAACTGGAAAGGCGAAGTTAAAATACTTCCCAACGGCTCTGCTTCTCCAGTCACAAATTTTTCAAGAAATCCTTCCACGGCAATCATCGATTTTGGCATTGCCTACAAGGAAGATATTGAAAAAACCATTGCGGTATTGAAAACCGAACTTCCAAAACTCAAGAATGAAATTGCTGAAATCATAGATGAACCTCAGGTTTTAGGTGTGATCGAATTAGGAAGCAGCAGTGTAAACCTGCGTGTAATCGTGAAAACCATGACAGAGAAACATTACGGTGTCGAACGATTGACCAGGCAAAGAATCAAAGAGATTCTTGATGCGAACAATATCGAGATTCCTTTCCCGCAAGTAGTCGTACATAAACCGACAGCGGAATAAACAAAAGCGGCTAATCTGCCGCTTTCTTTAATCTTAACTATTTGTCGAGTTGACAATTGAATTCGCCAAATGCATATGATATAATACTTAAAGAATTGATGGAGCGTGTTGATATGAAGAAAATCTATTTTAACGAATTACCGAAATATTATAATCAAGAAATCGAATTGCACGGATTTGTTGATAAAATCAGAGACTTGCAATATGTCCAGTTCATCATTTTACGTGATTCTTCGGGTAAAGTCCAGGTGACTATCGAGAAGACTGATGCTTTCAAAGAGATGAACGATACTGTATCCAAACTGACCAAGGAAAGCACTGTTTTGGTTAAGGGAATCCTTTATGAAAGGGATAATGTCAAACTTAGGGGAATGGAACTGATTCCTTCAAGTTTTGTCGTCACTAGCCTTAGTCAGGAAGAACTTCCCATCGATATCTTGGATTATACTAATAAATCAAACAAAGAATTGCGACTTGACAATCGTTTTCTGGATTTGCGCTTGGACAAGAACTATTTAATATTCAAAGCCCAAACATTGGCAGAAATGGCAATGAGAGAGTATTGGACAACCCATAACTTCATTGAGATCCATACACCTAAGATTCTTGGAACCGCCTCTGAATCTGGCGCAGAAGTGTTCAAATTAGATTATTTTGGCAAGACTGTCTACCTTGCACAGTCACCTCAGTTTTACAAACAGATGGCAATGGCTGCGGGATTTAACAATGTGTTTGAAATCGCTCCCGCCTTCCGTGCGGAAAACTCCCACACCGCGTACCATGCAACCGAGTTCACCAGCATCGACTGCGAAATCAGCTGGATTGATTCCCATCATGACGTCATGGATATGGAAGAAGCCGTCTGCAAGGCAGTGGTAAAAAAATTGAAAGCTGAAATCGATGAGGAATACAAGAGCTTGTTCAATAAACCTATCGACGATGCGCTCGTGGCTTTTCCCAGAATTCCATTTTTCGAAGCTAAAAAAATCATTCAAGAGAAATACCATTATACAGGTGAGAAAGAATTTGATTTTGACAGACGCGAAGAAGAATTGGTTGGTATTTATGCCAAAAAGGAATATAAATCCGATTACGTGTTCGTAATTGATTATCCTTTCGAAGCTAGGCCGTTTTACCATATGATCGGAGAAAACGGACTTACCAAAAGTTTTGATTTGCTCTACCGTGGCATCGAAATCACAACCGGTGCGCAAAGAGAACATCGCATCGAAGTCCTCGAACGTCAGGCGACTGAAAAAGGCCTAAGTCTGGAATCAATTGATTTTTATCTGAACTTTTTCCGATACGGAGTTCCCCCCCATGGAGGCTATGGCTACGGACTCACTAGATTCCTCATGCGCTTTTTCGAACAGGAATCGATTAGGGATGTCACGTTCCTTTACCGTGGTCCTAACAGGGTCAATCCTTAAAGACGAAGGAACCGGGCGATTATGCCTGGTTTTTTTTTGCTGATGTCATTATTTTAATTGTTTTGTGATAAAATAAATATTAAGTGGGTGATCGTATGTTTCAGGCAATCATGATTGGTGCCGGAGCTAGAGGTATCGGTGTTTATGGAGAATATTCGCTCCATCATCAGAATGAGATTAAATTTATCGGAGTCGCTGAACCCGATCCGGAAAGAAGACTCTATTTTTCTTTTCAACATAATATCAAACCTGATCATCAATACAATGACTTTCAAGAAATTTTGTCACAGGAAAAAATGGCAGAAGTCTGCTTTATCTGCACTCAGGATAATATGCATGTCGAACCAGCTGTCATGGCGATGGAAAAAGGATATCATGTGTTTTTGGAAAAACCGATGGCGGTTACTCCCGAAGATTGCATCATGTTAGCAGAAATTGCCGAAAAACACCATGTGAAAATCATGATTGGTCACGTTTTGAGATATACACCGTTCTTTGCCCAGATCAAGCAATGGCTCGATGATCAGAAAATCGGCAGACTGATGTCGATACAGCACAATGAAAACGTGGCCTATTGGCACCAGGCGCACAGCTATGTCAGAGGTAACTGGAGAAACAAAGCCCTGTCCAGCCCGATGATTCTAGCCAAATCCTGCCATGATATGGATCTGATGCTTTGGCTGGTGAAATCCAAGGCGAAAAAAATCGCCTCTTTTGGAGAATTGTCATACTTCAAAACTGCGGAAGCCCCGCAGAGCACTCCTAGGTATTGCTTAGATGGATGCAAGGAAGCAGATACCTGTCTTTATTACGCTCCCAAGGTATATCTCAAAGCACCAATCTGGATGAAACTTCCAGTTTCCAATAACATGTCTGACGAAAGCCTACTCTTAGCTTTGAAACAAGGACCATACGGACGCTGTGTCTACCACTGTGATAATGACGTTGTCGATCATCAGGTAACAATCATCGAATTTGAAAATGAGGTCACTGTTGCCTTCACGATGACGGCTTTCACAAAAGAAAACACACGCACAATCAAACTGATGGGTACGAAGGGCGAAATCAGGGGACATCTCGACAAAAACGAGTTGGAACTGATCCGCTTTGGCGAAAATCCTATTGAAACAATGACATTCAAGCCAGCAGAATCGGGACACGGAGGCGGCGATGTGGGCATCATGCAGGATTTTGTCAAGTTGATCGACAGTGATGCCGTTTTGGAAAAAGCAAGTTTCACGGATTCAGTCGACAGCCATCTTCTGGCGTTTGCGGCCGAACTCTCCCGAAACACCTCGCAAGTCGTAGATTTTTCCCTATATCTCGAATCTCTTAAAAGCCTCTCATACCATAAGCTTCAAAGCGATGAGCTTGACAGCGCCATCAGGCTCTGTTCAACTGTTTTCAACGAGAATATGCTAGATCAGTTCCCGCTGATGCTGGGAGAATCGAACCGGGAACGGATGTTTGTCGCAACTTTGGCTCATAAAGTTAGATCGATGGTTAATTATTATCCTTCCACAATCCAAATTGATAAAAGCAAAATTGCTGTCGGATCAATCGGATCTGTCTGTACAGAACCCGTGTTCAGAAACAGAAATATTGCCACAAAACTTCTGGAAATGGCTGAAGCGGAAATGGTCAAGGAAAATATCCGCCTAGCAATCATCTCTGGAACCGGACCCCTATATGAACATTTCGGGGCGACAAGAGTTGGCAATGTCACCGGATATCGTCTCGACTTGGATAATACAATACTTGACAATGAATACGGCTTACATACATTTGCAGAAGCTGATTTTGAGACGCTAAAAAAGATTTATGAACAGGAAAAAATCAAATATATTCGATCAGACGCTGAATTCAAAGCTTTGATTAAAGGCCAGACATATCCTGGTTCTACAGCCTTGTGCCATTTGGAACTGATTAAAAAAAACAAGGAAACTGTTGCCTATGTTTTTGTCAAGAAGCCTAGTGATTCAGGCGAATTGCTAGTCAGAGAAATTGGCGGAGACAGATTAGCTGTTGCCAAGAGTTTACCTGCGCTTATAAGAAAACACAAGCGGAGCTATTGTCTCGTGCCTGTTGACAGTAATGACCAACTAAATCAATTCCTACAAGAATTTCCGAGTCAGGAAACCGACCAGCATGCAAGTTTCAAAGTAATCAATTGGGTTGGTTTTTTCGCTGATCTTGCGCCTTACTTAAATTCATTTGGTAAAATTTCACTTTCCCTAGACAAAACAAACCCCACAGTTACCGTTAATGGAAATCGATGTGAACTTGCTGATTTCCATGAGCTTCACAAATTGATTTTTGGCCCAAACAAAGAGCTGCTTGACAAATTGAAAATGACTAGCGTTTTGAATGATATTTTTCCGATTCCTTTTGTCTGGACAAACAATTTAAGTTATCAATAAGGAGGAGTAGAGATGTTTAATTTGCCTGATTCCTCGGTTGCTGCTATAGGAATCGCCTTTATTTTCGTGATGACCTCCGCCGGTTCTGCCATGGTGTTTTTCTTTCGTAACGCGATGGGCACTCTGGCAAAACAAATCTTTCTTGGCTTTGCTGCCGGCGTAATGATTGCAGCTTCTGTTTGGTCTTTGTTGATTCCGTCGATCGAAGAAGCCAAAAACATGGGTTTGCCCGGTTGGATTCCTGCAGCTGTGGGTTTTCTTGCTGGAGGTTTGTTCTTGTTGGTGGTCGACAATATTTTGCCTCATATGCATATCGGCGCAGAAAAACCTGAAGGTGTTAAATCGTCTTTGCAGCGCACGACGATGTTGGTTTTCGCAGTTACATTGCATAATATTCCGGAAGGTCTGGCGGTTGGTCTTGCCTTTGGTTTTGCCTTGGTCAATCCTTCAAGCATTGCGATTGCATCTGCTTTTGGCTTGGCACTTGGTATCGGGCTTCAGAACTTTCCTGAAGGAGCTGCAATTTCATTGCCGCTTAAACAGGAGAAAATGTCGACAGGAAAATCTTTCTTGGCAGGAGTGTTGAGTGGAGCTGTTGAACCGGTAGCTGCAGTTATAGGTATCGTTTTGGCGACGCAACTCACAGTAATAATGCCTTGGTTCTTGGCTTTTGCGGCTGGTGCGATGATTTATGTCGTAGTCGAAGAACTCATTCCCGAGGCAAGACTCGGAGATCATACAAATGTTGGAACGATAGCGGTGATGATTGGCTTTGTAATCATGATGATCCTCGACGTTGCGCTGGGTTGATTACTCTATGAAACCTCTAGAAATACTCTATGAAGACAATCATATTATTGTCTGTGTGAAACCCCCGGGAGTTCTTTCCCAATCAGGAAAGAAACAACTAGACGACATGCTTACCTTGCTCAAGGAACATATCAAGATCAAGTACCAAAAACCAGGAGACGTATTTTTAGGCCTTGTCCATCGGCTTGATCTCAATGTTGGTGGTGTAATGGTGTTTGCCAGAACTTCAAAGGCTGCCAGCAGACTGTCAGCTTCAATCAGAAATAAAGAATTCAAAAAAACCTATCTGGCAATGGTTGAAGGCGAAATCGTCGAACCGAATTTCATCGACATCGTCGATTATCTTGAAAAAAACACAGAAACACGAACCGGCTCGGTATCCGATATTTCATCTGGTAAAGAAGCGATCTTGTCCTATAAGACCCTTGCGCTTTCCAATCTAGCCAAAATGCCTGTATCCTTACTAGAAGTAGAACTTAAGACCGGCAGGTTCCATCAAATCAGGATCCAGTTTTCCAGCAGGAACCATCCGCTCTTTGGAGATAAAAAATATGGAGCCAAAATTGATTGTGATAATTCACAAATTGGATTATGGGCTTACAGGCTGATTTTTCCTCATCCGACAACCAGAGAAAACATGGTCTTTCTGTCATATCCCGCTAATGGATGTTTCAAATGTTTCAAGGAATTTTTGAATACAAATATTTAACTTTACTTTACTCGAGGTGACCATAGTGGTAGAAATAAACAATGTCTTCGACGACGTCTTGGAAGTGACGGTTAAAACTCCTGAAAACGAAGTTTTTTCCTTTTTGACGATTGGCGCAGCTTTGACCAAATGGCAAAGGCAAGATGGAACGGACATTATATGTGCCTACAAAGACTACAATGACTATTATCAGCCGGGGATGTATCTTGGCACGGTTGTCGGTCCAATCACCGGAAGAATTTCCAGCGATATACTGGAAATTTCAGGCAACATTTTCAAAGTGAACGACAAAGTCCCGAATTTCTTGCATAGCGGACATCTCGGGTTGTCATTTAGAAATTTTCAAATCAAGGAAATACGCGCCGAAGAAGATGTCTTTTTAGTTTCTTTTCATACAAACTACAGCCATCCATCATTACCGGGTGAATTGCTTGTGGTCATCAATTACAGGATTTCAAGTTCCAATTTGGAAATTGAATTTCTCGTCCAGACGACTGAAGACACTTTGGTAAATCTCACAAGTCATTCCTATTTCAATTTGGATGGTGACTTTTCTCAAGGTCTGGAAAATCATTATTTGACTATAAACGCTGATAAAGTCGTAACAGTTGACACTGATTTGATTGGAAAAGATATCATCAATGTTGAAAATACAGTCTTTGATTTTCGAAAACAAGTTTTCCTTCCTGATATGCTCGATAGTTCGACATTAAAAGAACAAGGCACAAACGGGCTTGATCATTACTTCTTGCTAAATGACTCAAGGCCGTTTGATACAATGCTTTATTCTTCGAAATCAAACCGGAAACTTTTTATTAACAGCACCTATCCCGGCATAACCGTCTACACGACAAACATGCCAAAAGACAACTTGTTACATAACGGAGAAAGAATGGCTTTTCAAGGCGCTGTGGCTATGGAACCACATTTCCAGTCAAATGCTGTAAATGACAAACGCTTTGCAGGGTATCTGCTTGAAAAAGGAAAGCTCTACCGACATACGATTAATTACAGAGTGGAGGAATAAGATGAATATATTGGTTCTTGGCGGCGCAGGATACATTGGCAGCCATTTCGTTAAGAAAGCTATTGAAGAAAACCATTTGGTAATAGTAATCGACAATCTGCAGACCGGTCACAAGGATGCTATCGATAAACAAGCTCAGTTTCATCAGGGAGACATCCGGGACAAGGACTTCATGAGGTCTGTATTCGCAAAACATTCGATTGATGTCTGTGTGCATTTCGCCGCCAATTCGCTTGTTGGTGAATCAATGGAAAAACCACTTTTATATTTTGACAACAATGTGTTTGGAACCATCGTCTTGTTGGAGACAATGGCCGATTTTGGTGTCAAAAATATTGTATTTTCATCATCCGCTGCCGTTTATGGAATCCAAAAGAAAATGCCAATCACTGAAGATGTAATTCCTAATCCAACCAACCCATACGGAGAATCAAAATTGATGATGGAAAAAATCATGAAATGGGCCGAAATCGCTCATGGAATCCATTATGTCTCTTTGCGATATTTCAATGTGGCGGGAGCCACGTCCGATGCTTCTATAGGCGAGGATCACAGACCTGAAACCCATCTAATTCCTAATGTTTTACAGATTCCGCTCTTCAAAAGGGCACAAATAACGATCTTCGGAAATGATTATGATACACTTGATGGAACCTGCGTCCGAGATTACATCCATATCGATGACCTCGTCGATGCTCATCTAAAAGCAATGCAGTATCTGGAAGCCAACCAGATCTCGAATATTTTCAACCTTGGAAGTCAGAACGGTTCTTCCAATTTGGAAATTGTCGAAACCGCAAGATCAATTACCAATCATCCCATTCCCATCAAAATCGGTTCCAGACGCCCTGGCGATCCCGACAAGCTTATCGCATCAAATGACAAAGCCGGGCGGATCTTGAATTGGACGCCAAAAAAAGATTTGCATGATGTGATCCGTTCTGCCTGGGAATTTCACCGACAACATCCGGAAGGGTTCAAGGAGTGATATTGTGAACATAGCCATAAACAAACTGTTGAAATATGCTCTTGACAACTCCATTCTGGATCAAGACGACTTCGATTACGCAGCCAATCAAATCCTGTATTTGTTGCGTCTGGATTCATTTGAAATAATAGAAATATCGGATCAGGTCGATTTTTTTGAAGTAATGGCTGAGATTATGGTTTATGCTATCAAGAAGAAGTATGTGGCTGACGACATCGATTGTCTGGACGCTTTTGAAGCGAAAATCATGGATGCCATGATGCCAAGACCGGCTGAACTTAACCGTAGATTCTTTAAACATTACAAAACAGGTCCAATGACCGCCACCAACTATTTTTATAATCTATCCAAAGCCACTAATTATATAAAAACCGAACGGATTAAAAAAAATATCTCGTTTCAATATTCTGGCAAATATGCTCCTTTGGAAATCACGATCAATCTTTCTAAACCAGAGAAGGATCCAAAATTGATTGCCATGAAAAAAACTGCCAAGGAAGACGGATATCCCAAATGCGCATTATGCATGGAAAACGTCGGTTTTTATGGCGCAGCAGGCAAGGCGCCTAGAAGCAATCACCGGGTGATTAATCTTACTTTGAACCACGAATTGGACCGATGGGGATTCCAATATTCGCCATATTCCTATTTCAATGAACATTGCATCGTGCTAACAAAAGACCATGTTCCCATGAAAGTCGATAATGACACTTTCAAGGAATTGATTGATTTCATCAACAAGTTCCCCCACTACACTATCGGTTCGAATGCAGGGCTGCCGATTGTTGGCGGATCGATTTTATCCCATTATCATTTTCAGGGGGGAAGATATACTTTCCCAATCGAAAAAGCCAAGGTAATCCAAAGTTATAAGAAGCACAAGCTTGTTGTTGAAGTTTTGGATTGGCCGCTTTCGACAATCCGTATTGTCGGCAACAACGAGAATGCGATTTTAGATATGGTAGAACAGGTTTTCGAGTATTGGAAACAGTATTCTCTTCCGGAACTTGACATCATTGCAAAGACAGATTTACCACATAACACAATTACTCCAATCGTCAAACTTGACGGATCCAAATATCATTTCTATATTGTTTTTAGAAATAACCGCGCAACCGATGAAAGGCCATATGGGATCTTCCATCCACGCGAAGAATTATTCCACATCAAAAAAGAAAACATCGGGCTGATCGAAGTCATGGGTCTGGCGATTTTGCCAGGGAGATTACGAGAAGAACTTGATCTGATCAAAAAGTGTTTTCAGGAGAAAATTGACTTTGCGTCGTATCCAGATTTGGAAAAACATCTGGCTTGGATCGAAACATTCAAAGCTGAAGCTGAAAGAACGGCTGATTTGGAAAAATTCTTGGAAAACCAGGTTGGACAAGTCTTCGAAGCTGTAATAGAAGACTCGGGAGTCTTCAAAAGGAAAGACCAAAAGGCATTCTTGAAGTTTGTGTCAGAAGCCATATATTGATATTGTCCCGATGACAAAACATGATATAATAAGATAATCAACAAGAGGTGAATTTATGACAAATAACAAAGACAAACTCGTCAAATCGATTACTGGACGGGACGAAGATTTCGCCCAGTGGTACACAGACGTCTGCAAAAAAGCAGAATTAATGGATTATTCCGATGCCAAAGGTTTTATCATCTATCGGCCCTATGGCTACAATTTATGGGAGAATATCCAACAATATCTGGACAGGGAATTCAAGAAAACCGGACATGAAAATGTCTATTTTCCGCTTGTGATTCCTGAGTCACTTTTCATGAAAGAAGCCGAACACGTTAAAGGCTTCGCTCCGGAAACTGCGATTGTCACGATCGGAGGCAAGGAGATTTTGAGTGAAAGACTGATCATCCGCCCAACTTCAGAAGTGCTGTTTTGCGACCATTATGCCAAAATTGTCTCGTCATATCGAGACTTGCCGAAAAAATACAACCAATGGGCAAGCGTTGTCCGTTGGGAAAAAACCACCCGTCCGTTTTTACGCGGATCCGAATTTTTATGGCAGGAAGGCCATACAATCCACGCAACCGAACAAGAAGCCAGGGATGAAGTTTTGGGCATGCTTGATATTTATAACAATCTTGGCAAAGACTTGCTGGCGATTCCTTTTATCATGGGCAAAAAAACTGACAAGGAAAAATTTGCCGGAGCTGAGGAAACCTATGCTATTGAAGCCTTGATGCACGATAACAAAGCCTTACAAAGCGGAACCACCCATTATTTCGGTACCGGATTTGCCAAGGCCTTCAATATTCAGTTCCAAGATCGTGACAAACAACTTAAATACGTCTTCCAGACATCGTGGGGAGTTTCGACCAGGCTGATCGGAGCGATCATCATGGTACATGGTGATGATTCAGGGCTCGTGTTACCTCCATACGTTGCGCCGATCCAGGTAATCATCATCCCCATCCAACAACTAAAAGCTGGCGTGATGGAAAAATGTATTGAACTCAAGAACGAACTGGATGCCTCATCGATTCGAGTAAAAATCGATGATTCTGAAAAGTCTCCCGGATGGAAATTCTCCGAATCAGAGATGAAGGGAATTCCCATCAGAATTGAAATCGGACCTAGAGACTTAGAAAAAGGCGAATGTATCGTTGTCAAAAGACATAACAGCGAAAAAACCGTGGAAAAACTTTCAGAAATCAGTACTTTGATTCCGGAAATGCTAAGAAAAATCCATAACGACATGTACGAAAAAGCTGAACAATATGTCAAGGAAAACACCAGACCGGCTTTCACATACGAAGAATTCAAGAGTCTGATGGCAGACAAGGGCGGCTATGTCAAAATGATGTGGTGCGGAAACCAGGCCTGCGAAGACCAGATCAAAGAAGAAACTAACGCCACTGCCAGATGCATTCCTTTCCATCAGGAACATTTGACAGACACATGCCCGGTCTGCGGCAAATTAGCAAAAATGTTGATCTATTTTGCCAAAGCCTATTAACCAATGAAAACAGCTATATGCTATTTCAGCGGAACCGGCAACACTTTCTATATTGCTAAGAGACTAAAGGAAGCATTACCTGAATCTGACTTATTGTTCATTCCTTCTATCCAAAAGGATAAGCTTATGGAATATGACCGGATCGGTTTATTGTTTCCAACATACTGGTTCGGACCACCCATTGTTGTGCTTGATTTCATCAAGGGACTCAATTTCAACAAAAATGCAGAACTTTTCACCGTGATCAATTCTGGAGGCGGGCCGTTTCTAAGCGCCCATATTCTCAAGGCCACTCTCAAAAGAAAGCATCTCAGACTTGACAATGCAATGTATGTCACAATGCCTGACAACTATCTGATCTTGTATAGCGTCAACGATGAAGCGAATAAAAGAATACTCGCAAAAGCAGAGATCAGAATCTCTGAAATCATTGAGAATTTGACAAATAATAACCAGGTTCACATCAAACCGCACTTTTTTGGATGGTTGAGACCGATTATCAAGTTAGCAGGCAAGATTGCAACCAGAACCGATAGGAATTATATCGTTACAAACTGCAACGGTTGTTTGCAATGTGTAAAACTATGCCCCATGAATAATATAATTTATAAAGATGCAAAAATCAGTTTTAAACATAATTGCTCCGGTTGCCTTGGCTGTTTTAATATTTGTCCTGTTCAGGCAATCAATTATAAACATAAGACTGAAGGAAAAAAGCGGTATTTCAATTCTAAAATTGATCCTTTGGCAATAAAAAAAGGCGTATAATTACGCCTTTTTGTTTTGAAAAACATCATTTCCCAAAGAATCATATGCGACAATACATGGAAAATCTTCAACTTCAAGTTTGTAGA
>CAYWOK010000032.1:0-15658 GCA_964459895.1 uncultured Candidatus Izemoplasmatales bacterium | reverse complement strand
AATTTCAATCTAGGCAGCGCGATGTCCTGGATCTTGTTCCTGATTATCATGGTATTTACGATTCTGATCTTCAGAAGTTCGAAATACTGGGTTTATTACCAGGATTAGGCTATGAAAAAGATAACTATAGCCCAAAAATCAATTCAAAAAAATCGCGCAAAAAGAAGATTGAAACAATTAATCAAGTACTTGCTTATCATAATGGTCGCTTTTTTCATGCTTTACCCGCTGGTTTGGATGATGGGAGCTTCATTCAACGGGACGCTGATGTCGTCGTTTTCCTTTATTCCCAAGGACTTTACGATAGTCGGCTGGGAGAATGCTTTTAGAGCACCTGGCTGGGGCAGCGCCGAAGGCTATTCGCTGTTGAGGGCAATTTGGAATACAATGCAATATGTTTTACCTCAAGTTGTGTTCATGACTTTCTCAACTTTGTTGCTGGCTTTCGTTGTAGCTAGAATGCATTTCAAGGGAAAAAAGATCGTTTTCGCACTGATTATCGGAACTCTGCTGATGCCAGCTACTGTATTTCGAATCCCAATGTTTGTTTTTTGGACTTCAAAAGTGATATCACCAATTTGGGAAGGGTCATCGCTTCCGTTTCTCCCCTATCTGCCTTTATGGGCTGGGTCGCTATTTGCAATCAATTCATTTTCGGTGTTTATGTACATCCAGTTCTTCAGGACAATTCCCAGAGATTTGGATGAAGCTGCCTATATTGATGGGGCGAGCAAATTCCAGTTGCTGTATTACGTTTTGATGCCGATTTTGAAACCGATTGTCATCACCGTTGCGTTATTAATATTTATTGCATCTTATAATGATTACCAAGGCCCGTTGATTTATCGTGGCGATGTTAAAACGTATCCCTTGAGTCTGGTCTTGCCGATGCTTGGCAAAGATTCGACAAACACTTACGCGCATGTCTTCACCCGTTCCATTGTTGGCGTATCGCTGCCAATCATTATTTTCTTTATAGCCCAAAAATATTTCGTCGGCAATGATGCTGGCGTTGGAATCAAAGGATAAGGAGGACTTATGAAAAAAACACTTATAATACTAATGATTTTCCTGACGTTTTCGCTTGTGGCTTTTGATGAAGCCACAATAGCTGTTTTTACTCAGGCTTCTATTCAGAATTTGTTAGATGTATCGACAGCTGTCCAAGAATCTCCCTGCAAGAACACACCGCTTGCGGAAGGCTGTTATATCCCTTCTGATGATTTAGAGTTTATTTCTTCGACACCGGAAGAATACACGATCCTAGAGACTTTTGAAACTGACAGACTGAATCAGATACCCAGAAACTGGCTGCTCTACAGTAACCCTGAATATGTGGCTAACGGGGTCTTTGCAAAGGTTATAGAAGACGATGCGAATCAATTTGTGGAATTGTATAGCGATGGCTTGCAAAAACCACTGTATCCGCAGAGTGCACCCACACCAACCTTTATTTTTACTTCCAAATTCAACCTTGATATTGCTAGAAGCGGTATCGCCTATGTGGATGTGATGGTTCCTTCAGAAAACAAGAATGCTGTTTCTGTAGGAGTGTCTACCGGTGCAGTGAACGCAATCTCAGTCACGATCGATAATGATTTGAGCGTCGTCGTTAAAGTTGGCGGACCATTCTACTATTATTCTCAAAACGGCGATGGAGGCGAGTATTTCGAAACCGACCTTGTAGCGACTACCGATACCTGGTACAGCTTCAAGTTCGAATGGAATGCCTCCGAGAACTATGTCAAGGCATATTGGCTAGATGGAGAAACCGAGGTATTGTTGCATTCTGATACGTTTCATATCAGTAATCGCTTCAACGCCAGCGCAACAGGCGCAATCTTAGTTCCAAATGTCTTTAAGGTCACAATGCCTTACGGTCAGTCCGGATATGCATATCTTGACAACGTAATCGTGGAAAGGATGGATGGAGAATGAAAAAGATCCTCGTCTTCGGACTGCTTTTGATTATCGGTTTCATGCAAAATGGCATCGTAAATGTTCATGCTAGTTCTTCGGACATCATTTATACTGATGAAGATTATGCAAGATTACATACTGTTATCGAGCATGTAGAAAATATTTTGAAATATGGTCATGCTTATAATACAGATACAAATTTGCTTCCGGATGCCATCAACACTCTGACGGGCGAGCCTGCCAAATGGGTCTTCCCAAATCGCGCAGAAGTTGCCTATTCCGATGTTGCCAACCAACAGAACTTTTACCGGACGCTTGTAGCTCTATCTACTGTCACTGGTGACGATAAATATACTAATGAAGCCAAAGCGATTTTGGGCGAGTTTATGATGAACTACCAAAATGTGAACGGCTTGATGTATTGGGGCGGTCATCGAACCATCGATTTAGATACACTGACTGTCCAGTCAACCGAATCAGAAAATGGACCTCATGAATTAAAAAACATGTTGCCATATTACGAGTTAATGCTTGAAGTTAATGAAGAAGCAACCCTTCAATTCATCCGTCAATTGTGGACAGCCCATTTTCGTTGGGGGACTGCCGATCTAAATCGACATGGCAGTTACAGCAGTGCAGCAGATGTTAATGTTTTCGGTCAGCCGATGATTGATGATATAATCGTAATGGATGAACTTGGGCTCCCGATCATTCCTTCCAACTCTCCGGGAGATCTTCCGTTTGTCAATGCCGCAACCGATCTTGCTTATGCAGCGTTTACTTTGGCGGATTATACCGGTGACCCTGCTCCTCAGGCTTGGGCCGAGTATTTGATGAGGCAATATCATCTCGCCTCAAATCCGGTTACTGGCATGACGGTATATCAATACAAATCTACACAAATTTCCAAATCACCTTCTGAATGTGCTGACCCGACGTATACTAATTCTGGGTGCGGAGACCGCGTTGCGAGACAATTCCGAGACTTTGGAGCAATAGCCAGAGAATCGAATGTCGAGTGGAAGAATACCCAGGCAATCTACGTTGACAACATCTTGATGTTGCTTGAAGCAGCCGATAAGTATGGCATTGATTATTATGTCGATTGGGCTAGAGGCTATCTGGAAGGCTATCTTGATTACACTTATATCAGAATCGATGGCAAAAACATGGTCATTCCGATGTTCAATGACGGAACCGTAACTTATGGTTACATTGTTCCTGAAGCCGGTTATTACGGACCTTCAAATATGCGCCTTGGATATGTGGAAATGCCTACAACTTATTTGTTGCCTATTCTTAGAACAATATTGGCAACGGATTTAGAAGAAGATCAAGTCAAGTTATGGACATACTTCAGAGAAATCGTCGATACTTTCGGTATCGGTGATGTAGGTCCTTTGGGAGGTATGAGCCCCGATCTTAATCTAGATACTGCAATCGACGATCCTTTTGCCCTGATGGCAATGGTGGAATTATACAACGCGACTTTGAATCCACAATATTTGGAAGTGGCGAGAACAATCGGTAACAATATCGTCAATGAAAAGTTTTACCGCGGTTTCTTCGTGGAAAGCGAAATCATGCTTTATAGCCGTCTCGATCAACCCGACACTTTGGCTTTATTGATTCTTGACGGGGTTATCAGAGGTATCGATACAGCCGATATGCCATACTATCTTGCCGATTCAGGCTATATACACGGCTATCTGTTGGCAAATGACGGTGTAACAGAAGATAGAGGCTATACGCAGACATATATCTACACGAAAACGATTTATGATTGGGAGTGAGATAATGAAACGACTAATTGGGTTATTGGTAATATCGGTAATGAGTCTCTTGTTGTTTGCCTGCGGAAACGATACGACTCAAACGACTACCGCTATACAAACCAATACGACGACTGCCACACAAACAAATCTCACAACCGCTCAAACCACTTCGACAAACGTCACTACAACACTGAATATCGAATCACAAATATATAAACTTTTGATTGAAGCAGAAGAATTATCTGGCATGACTGACTGGAACGGGCTATTGATAAGCGTTGGTCAGGACCTCAATCTACCGACTTCCTACAAAGGCGTAACAATCACATATAGTTCCAGAGAACCTAGTATTGTCAGCAATGATGGAATTGTAACTTTACCCGATGAATGTTGGATTGAAAGCAGAGAACAAGACGGAGTAACACCTATTCCTAATCTAAACGATAACTGGCCGGTCGTTGTCGATGTTTTGATGACATACCTTGGCCATGAGAGAACTGCAAAACTAATGTTCATAATTGCTCCAGAAGCAGGCTTTACCTGCGATAAGTACAAAGGTTGATTATAAAAAAGATATCGAAGGAGGATACAATGAGAAAATTCTTAGCCGTTTTTGGCTTGATTATGATTGCATTTGGTTTTGTCGGTTGTCAGGATGACACGACTTCAGTTGCTACAACAACTGCAACTACAACTTTACAGTCTACTACAACAACTACCTTGGGTTCGACTACGACTGCCGCTACTACGACTGCAGCTACTACGACTGCCACGACTACGGAAATGTCCGATCAGGCAATAGTCGATCAATTGTTTGACGAGTTAAACTTAGGGGACCTGACAGCACTTACTGGTAGTTCTCCACGCTTGATAATGCCAGTTACAAGAAACGATGTGACCATTTCCTGGGTGATTTCCAATACTAGTTATATCGCAACAAACGGAGTGATCACTCAGCCGGAACACGAAACTGGCAATCAGGTGGTAACATTGACTGCTACCTTGACTTTAGGAGACGTTACAAGGGATAAAGTCTTTACGGCAACTGTTCTAGCACTGCCTTCACCAGAAGATACTGAACCAATCATTTTTGAGACGTTTAGTGATTATAGTGATGGGAGCATCATTCCTCAGACAACTTCAGGAATTTGGGGACCAGTGAGTGGAAAGACCGGCAATTCAGAATTCTATATCGTGAGCGAAATTCCCGATACAACCATTCCGCTTGACTCGAAAGCTTTGAGTATAAAAGCTCATTCTGAACTTCAAGTCGAGGCCGCTTTGGTTCACTCATATGGCTTGATTATTGTTGAGGCAGATGTTTATCAGACTGCTAATGGTTCGCCATTATATCTCCAATCGAGCTCCAGTTCTCCGGTTATCGGGTTTGGAATGACCGGTGGCGACTCCGGAAACGGTAATGTCTATTATCGTACCGACAATGGTGATATGATTTCAACAGCAGTTGAACTTAATACTTGGTATACAATTCGTTTAGAAGTAAATTTAGACAACAAGACGATTGAATTTTTCTACTATGATTTTGAAGGCAATCTGATTCCAGTAACTCCTGGGCCAGTAGCATATGTAGGGATAACAGCTTTTACAAGTTTATTCATCAGGAGTGGAAGTTCCACGACGATGACGTTGAATGAAAATCCAACTTATATAACAAACATCGTTGCCAACCGAGTTGAGGCTTTGCCAAGACCGGTCGATCCGATCAGGCTTGGCGTAGTTACGGGAATTGAAAGTGCGGTAATCTTGGAGAATGGTTCCACGTTTACACCTTCCATACCTGTCGTCAAGAATTTCTATGGTTCCCAAGCAACTTTGACAGAATCAACAGACTATTCACTGGTAATTGACAATCCTGTCGACATCAATGTCGATGATGAATATACCGTGACATATACTTTGACAAATTTGAACAATGCTTCGGATATTAAAGTAATTACTCAAACGGTGACAGTCTATTCACCGATACAACCTAATGTCATCAACAGTGTGACATCGACTGTGATTCCTGCATTCGAAACTGAAACTGATCTTACAGTACATTTGATGAGAGCGGAAGGCACATTGCTTTATGTGCTGAGCGAAACACCTCTTACTGGCGAAGAAATTGTGTTGTCAGCTTCCAAAGTATCGGTGTTGATAGATAACACAACCATGGTCATCGAAAACGTTATGGTTGGTGAAACAGAAAAGGTATACTTTGTTGTCGACTTGAACGGTATGAGCAATGTTATCGAACATGAAGTTGTAAGACAGACGATTGTTTCGATAGCGACACCGCAACAATTCTTTGATACACTATCAGTGAATGTTTTGCCAGGAAACTATTATATTTTAGCTAACGATATCGATTTCACAGGTTTCACATGGACAGTCTCAGCAACAAACAAGTTCCAAGCAACATTGGATGGACAAGGATACACTGTTTCCAACCTCACAATCAATAAGATAGGTGTCAGAGGCGGTATTTTCTCTGACTTGGAGAATGCAGTCTTGAAGAACCTTGTTTTTGACAATATCATCACTACAAGTGATACTGCTGGCTCAGGCTTGATCGTCGGCGAATCGAGAGGGATTACCCTGCTTGACAATATTGTCGTGATGAATTCAAGTAATATTGTCGATTTGGCTTCAGGAACCGATGTTTATGGAGCGATACTTGTAAGTCGACTGCGAGGAGGCTCGCTGACCATTAGTAACATTAGTGTGATAGATACCTATGTAGAATCGACAATGCACTACGGAGGCGGATTAGTCGGAGGAACCGAAGCGGGAACAACAATTACAATGGAAGACATATATATGAATAATTTTGATGTAAGGGAATCTACAGATATATCTGCTGTAGGGAAAATTGTCGGTGGAATAATAGGCAGAGTCAGAGGAATCGCTTCAATTGAAAGAGTTGTTGGGTACAACGTCTCTGTTACAGGCAAAAATAATGTCGGCGCAGCAATTGGGAAAATAGATACCGAATCGACAAGTGTCACTTTGAAGGACATATACCTTCAAGGAACTATCACTTCCCCTGTTGACAAGCTGAATATTTATGCTGGTCTGATTTCTGGGGCAACTCCTGTAGCAGAAAACCTGTGGGCATCAGATTTTGGAACCGCGGGAACTACTGGATTGGGTGTTGAGGAAGGAAATTTGATTGAAATCAGTTTGACCCAAGTCGAAACTTGGTGGACTACGAACATACCATCCATCATCACAAGTGATCTATGGGGATTCGTTATCGATAAACCGATGTTGGATAATCTAAGTACTTTGTCATAACTAGTATTGGATTGAAATTATCATTTTGTAGACGGACATTCGTATGACAAACGGATGTTCGTTTTTATGAAATATTGGCAAATGATTTTTTTAGTATTGTCTTTAGAGGTCTTTTCGAGTAGAATATACAATACAAGGTGATTGTTCATGAAAGAAAACAAAAAAAATAATAATGGTTTTCGAATGTGGTTAAATAAAGTCTGGCAGTTAAGAAAAAAACTTGCCTTTTTTTCGACTGATAAGGGGAAAAAGATACTGTCAATTGTATTAACAGTACTTGTTATCTTTGTTACATTTTCAGTATTAGTATATTATATCTGTTTTCCATCCAGAGGATATTTCCATTCTGACTCCACAGATACGATTATGTGGGCCGAGGCTATGTTTGACGCTAAAGGGTTATATAATCTGGATTTTAATTATGCTGCGTTTTTACCGTTTGGCGGATCGCTTCTGATGTTGCCATTTATTCCCATTTTCGGGGTTTCCATGACAACACATGTCCTGGGGATGACCTTGTTCTATATTTTGTTCCTTTTGTCAATTCTGTGGCTGTGCAGGTCATTGAAATTCAATTGGGTTTGGTCTGTCATAACTTGCTTTATCCTTGCTTTTGGAGTAGCGGGAAGCGACAAGATCAGGGAAATATTTTACGGCCATATCATCTATTACAGTTTAGGAACTTTGTTCTTTATCTTTGGTTTGGGCTTGATTTTTCGGTTTGAAGCGAAATTCGAAGTTTGGGTGAAAGATAAAAAGAGAATCAATTATTATTTGTATCTTATATCATGCTTTTTGTTTTTCCTGCTTACAACTCTAAATGGTCTGCATTCGCTGACGCTCTTCACCTTGCCCGTTGTCGGAGGCTATTTTCTCGAAAGATTTTTCCGAGAAAAAACCAAGTTTTTTTCACGCGAAAACAGACATTTCTTTATCATTCTAACAGCTGTTGTCTCAGGAGTGGTGATTGGCTTGGGATTCCATATCCTGCTGGCGCTCAAAATTCCCCAAGGGTATGCGGACGCTTATTCGTCCTATTCAGCACCGGGTGAATGGTGGGGTAACATAACCAGATTCTTTGAACATTGGTTTACTCTCTATGGTGTCGATGTGGCCTATGGAGATCCGATTAAATCGCTTGATTCAATCATGAATCTGTTCCGAATCGTTTCTGGGTTTATTCTGTTGATAATTCCAGTTGTAGCTCTTGCAAAATATGCTAAAATCAATGATTATAAAATTCGTGTCCTGCTGATATCGCATTTCATTCTTATGATATTGCTTATGATAGGGTACATTTTTGGATTTCTCGCTTCCGCTTCCTGGAGGTTGTCTCCGCTTCTCGCATCATCAATCCTTCTATCTGTAATCTATCTTAAAACTTTGATTGACAGCGTTGATAAAAGGCGATTGGCTTGTGTATTTCTTGCGCCAATTATGATAACAAGCTCGATAACGATGGTTTTAATTGCCAAAATGCCTTCTGATTACAATTTGGAATACGGAATGAATGATGGCTATTTTATTGCTAGAGAATTGGAGGATTTGGGACTTGAATATGGATATGCCGACTTCTGGCACGCTAATGCCATCACAGTAATATCTAATTCTTCAGTCAAGGTAAGAAGCGTTACCGACGAATTGGAAATATATCATTACCAGTCGCAATTGTCTTGGTACTTAGAACAGGAAGGCATTGACACCTATTTTATTTTGTTGACAAATGCCCAGTACAATCTTGCCCGTACAAAAGCATGGTACGATTTGGAACACACTGAGGTTACAATCATTGGATCGAGAACATATTATATCCTGATATTCCCAGAAAATATCTTTTAGGAGAGACAGATGAGACTTGAAAAGAAACTGATATACGAAATCGGTCGTTATTTACTTGTCGGCGGACTGGCGACCGTATTTGATTACTTGGCTTTTGCTTTGTTCAGGTATGTTATTCTTGATCTGACTACAGCCAACTTGCTTATCGCAACCGCGATAGGGTTCATCGTCGGGCTTACGATCAATTATGTGCTTTCCATCGTATTTGTGTTCAAGAATGTTGCCGATCCCAACAAAGGGAAAAAAGTCTCTTCATTCATCCTGTTCGCCATCATCGGACTTATTGGACTTGGCATGACTGAACTTGGTATGTGGCTAGGGAATGTCACCAGATTTTTCGTCGGATCAGGAATTTACAAAATTCCGGAAATGGTCATGAAAGTCATCATGACTGGAATCGTCTTGTGCTGGAATTATATTGCAAGAAAGCTTTTGATCTTCAATGCACCGAAAACTACTCAGGAGAATAGCAAATGAAAACAGCGATAATTATCGGTGCCGGACCAGCAGGGCTCACCGCAGCATATAAAATGTTAAAAGAAACCGATATTTCTCCTGTGATCTATGAAAAGACACAGGTGATCGGAGGAATCTCACAAACCAGGGAATATAAAAACAACCGCATTGATCTTGGAGGTCACAGGTTTTTTACCAAAAATAAAGATGTAATGAATCTTTGGGAAGAGTTGATGCCTTTACAGGGAAAGCCTTCCAAAGACGATCTCTTATTAAATAGATCCAGAGAGTTTTCCGGGATTGCCGATCCTGAAACCGAAGAAGAAGTATTTTTGTTAAGAAACAGGGTTTCGAGAATCTTTTATCTCAATAAGTTTTTTGATTACCCGATTTCATTGAAGCTCAACACTTTTGTGAACATGGGTTTCTTTCGCACCTTGAAAGCCGGATTTGGTTATCTAAAGTCGACAATTATCAAGCGTAAAGAAAAAAGCTTGGAGGATTTCTATATCAATCGCTTTGGGAAACCGCTGTATCAGATGTTTTTCGAGGATTATACAGAGAAACTCTGGGGAAGGCATCCCAGTGAGATTTCCGCTGAGTGGGGAGCGCAAAGGGTCAAGGGACTTTCGCTTTTCAAAGCGATAATTTCCGCACTCAAGAAACCTTTCGTCAAAAAAAGCGAAAAAGTGGAGACCTCGCTTATCGAAAGTTTTTACTATCCCAAAAAGGGACCCGGACAAATGTATGAAAAAATGGCAAGAGAAATCATTGCCATGGGAGGCAAGATTTATCTTGGTGCCGATATCGTCGAAATCACCCAACATAACTTTATGATTGACTCAGTAATATTTGAAATCGACAAGGTGAAAACCCAAGTATCGGCTGATTATTATCTGTCTTCGATGCCGATTAAGGATTTGGTGGGTAGAATGAACGATGTCCCGAAAAACGTCGTAGAAGTCGCAAAAGGCTTGCCATACCGCGATTTTATCACGGTCGGACTGTTGCTGAAAGACATTAAGTTGAATAACAAAACCAAAATCAGAACTTTTAACAACATCGTGCCTGATTGTTGGATCTATGTGCAGGAAAGAAATGTCAAACTGGGAAGAATCCAGATTTTCAACAACTGGTCACCCTACATGGTCGATGATTTCGAACACAACGTCTGGGTCGGACTCGAATATTTCGCGAACGAAAACGATGATTTATGGAAAATGGAAGAAAAGAAATTCATTGACTTTGCCATTGATGAACTGGTAACAATCGGGATTATTGAAAAAGAAGATGTAATCGACGCCTTCAGGATCAAAATCGAGAAAGCATATCCGGCATATTTTGACACATATCAGGACTTTTCCGTAGTCAAAGAGTATCTTCAAAAGTATGAAAACCTTATTTGCATCGGAAGAAACGGCCAACATCGCTATAACAACATGGACCACTCAATGTTGACTGCTATGGAAGCGGTAAAAGTTATTGTCGATCCATCTCTGGACAGACTGGCAGTATGGGAAGTAAATACTGAGAAAGAATATCATGAGTCGCAAAAAAAGCAGTAATATAATAATCTATGCTCCCGGTCATGAATTGATCGGGATTTTTTCACTTTCATGAGATAAAAAAACAACAAATAATACAAATTGATTAATATTAATTAACAATGGCAAAATTAAAAAAAATTTGTTATAATAAAAGAAGAGCCCAAATGCTGAACTTTACACAAATTTGCTAAGAATAAATAGGTCCTAACTGATAATAAACATGCCATGTAATGCATTTACTTTATAATTATTGTTTTCATATTTCATATAGGAAGGCGATGTCTCTATGTCAATTAAAAGCGTGAAATTGCCTATTTTTGTCTCCAGGCATGAAAAAGACAGTTTTGAACGCATGTTTTTGCCGTTTCTCAAAGCATCGGAACTTATTGAAGTCCGAACTTTTGAATTGTCATACAATTGGATATTCGCATCAAAAGACACTCTTGTCCAATACGTCTCGCAGGGCGGGAAAATCCGCTTCATTGTATCTCTCGAACTTGAAGATGCTGATTTGAATGCCTTCATTCTCTATCAGGAATCTGAAATTGAAACGATCATCAAACGCGAGATTTTGGATCCGTTCAAAAGAGATATTCCCTATCACGAACAATGGAGGGTGCAGTATCTTGCTTATTTAATCGCAGAAGGTATCCTTGACATCAGGATTTCAGTACCTAAACCGGGGATGTTTAGACGCGATCGTCTGTCCATGCTGATGGAAGGCAAAGATACAATCTGTTTCCATGGGTCATTTTTCGCAACCACTGAAGCTCCAGACGCTATCGATGTCTTTGTTTCCTGGGACCAGAGAGACCATCTTAGAATTCAAGAATACAAACGAAGTTTTGATGA
Organism: uncultured Candidatus Izemoplasmatales bacterium; assembly: GCA_964459895.1. GTDB lineage: Bacteria > Bacillota_I > Bacilli_A > Izemoplasmatales > Hujiaoplasmataceae > JAAYZB01. The sequence continues at coordinate 3,972 of CAYWOK010000032.1, read as the reverse complement.
CGAATGGAAGAACAAGGATGAATCATTGTGGTCGCTTCCGCTTCCTGAATCAATCAAAGCCGAATTCAAACTTTTAAAGAACCAATACAACCCCTTTGAATATCTTCTGGAAAACAAAACTAAATACAAATTGAAATCTAACCAACAAGATTTAATCGATAATCTGCAAAATCATAACTGGCGCGGGATGATTGTTGTTCCTGCCGGGTCTGCACAGGGGATAACGACGCTTTTTGCCTTAGACCAATATATAATCATGCAACCAAGGGTTGTTGTTTTGATTGTGGCTCCGAACTTGCACGCCATGTCAGAATGGGAAAAACTAATCAGACTGAAATATCCGAAAAAGCAAGTTAATATCTTTGTCGACGAAGAAGAGATTAGAGACTCCCAACTTCAGGAAACAATCAGACTGAAACTGAGAGAGGACTTCATTGTTGTACTCTCAACATACAAGATATTCGTTACATCAACCTTCCAAAATATTTTCAAAAAAAATAAAAACTATACCTTCTATGTTTTCGACGAATGCCATTTGCTATGTAAAGAAGATGCAATAATGAATTGTGAGTATTTAGAGGAAAGCGCCAGAATCGGACTTTCTTCATCTCCTAAAAGTTGGCTGAATGAAAAACATAAAAAATATCTTAAAAATATCTTTGGTGATGAAATCATTGAATATTCACTGAAAAATTCCACCGGAAAAACTTTGAATGAATATGACTACATCCCTGTGCTTAGTGAGCTAATCGTTCCTGAATATTCAGAGTTCAGACAACTGACTTCATTAGCTATCCGTTCCCTCAATCAAAGCCAAGAGAGAACAGAAAGTTTGAAAGAATCAATGAACTATCTGATTCAAAGAGAAAGAGTCATTCAAAAGGCATACAATAAATCTGTAGATTTTATTTCCACTTTCCAGACCGCACAAAAGAAGCATGTGATTGTCTATGTGGACCACACTCAGATTGAGGAAATGAGTAAAACGATTGAATTCCAATTTCATAGTTCTGTCACTGTATTATCTCCGGACGTGCCTCTTCTTGACAGAGCAAAGATATTTAAATCATTTATGTCAGGAATCACTGATGTGATTGTCACTTCCGCTGCGTTTGACGAAGGAATTGAGACTTTAGACCCTGTAGCCATCTATTTGCTGTCGAGTCCGACGTCACCAAGAGTATTTTTCCAAAGAAGAAATAGGATTCTTTATCCATTGCAGTCAAAAGGCAGAACCAAGATTTACGACTTTGTGACAATTGCTCCCAGACAGTCAATGCAAGATGTAATGCAAATAGAAGTCATAAAGCGTGAGCTGCCCCGAATTTCCGAACTTGCGAAAGCCGCATCAGTATCTATGCTTGGTCAACTAAATGAATATTTGGAATCGTTCAATTTGAACAACGTTTTTCAAAATACGGAATCGTATGATCTGAACCAGGATATTTTCGTGAAAGAAGAAAATTATCAAGAATAGCGTTTTTGTCATTCATTATATTGGAGTTGGTTTCTGTGTATGAAGTTACCGAGAAGGCCAGGGAGAAAGTGATTGAAGGCTATTTTGATTCCCTTGAACCATTGCACATGTGCATTTTTCCTGCCAAAGAAAAGAAAAAATATATTACTTTGCTTTATATCATTGAATGTTTTGAAAAAGAGCGTTATTATACTGAAAAGGAAGTCAATCAGATTTTGATTCAGATTTACTTCGATTTCGTTACGCTTAGAAGATATTTGGTTGATTACCAATTGCTGTCTCGAGAAAAAGATGGTAGTAAATACTGGGTCACAAATAAGACTAATTCGGTAGAAATGGACTAATCATGGACAAAATCGAAGCCAATAAAATCGCTTGGGACAAACTTGCCAAAGATCATTTTGAGAATTTTAAAAACAGGTTGGAAATTACCCCTATTCTCCTCAGCAGTGCTATCATTGAAGAACTTGGAGACGTATCCGGCAAAAAACTTATTCATCTGCAATGCAATGTCGGACAGGACACACTGTCACTTTTCAATATGGGCGCAAGAGTTACCGGTGTTGATATTGCTCCGGAAAACATTAAATACGCTAGAAAACTGGCAGAACATTTTCGAATCGATGCCAGATATATCGAATCCGATATCATGAAACTAGCTGATATTCATAAAGAAAAATATGATATCGTATTCACCTCAGAAGGAGCAATCGGTTGGCTTCCGGATCTTAATGTGTGGGCAAGAACTATCAGAGAGTTATTAAATAAAAATGGGTATTTCTATGTTAATGATATTCACCCCTTCTTTCTGATGCTTGACGAAGATGAATACGCAATGAAACAAACAAAATTGAAATATCCATATTTTGGCAGAATTCCCGATAAAGGTGAGACTATCGGCGGATATGCAACTACACCAAGAGAAGCAGTCAGCTATTATTGGATGTATTCAATCAGCGACGTCGTGAATGCTTTGATTGATGCTGGGTTGAAAATAGAATACATCCATGAGTTCGACACCTTATGTTACAAACTCGGAGATATGGAAAAGGCTTCAAGCGGATACAGATTTCCTGAACACAAGGGGTGGTTGCCCTTGGAATTTTCAATTAAAGCTACTTTAGATAAATAACCGCGTGCAAGCAAGGAGGAATCTATGGCTAAAATCAAAGGCAATTTGCTTTATGGCCAATCCGGCGGGCCAACAAGCGTAATTAACGCGTCTGCCTACGGAGTTATCATGGAAGCAAGAAAAAGCCCCTATATCGAAAATATAATCTTCATGAAACATGGCATCAGAGGTGCCTTGAACGAAGACTTTTTCTTTATCGGCAATCAAGATGAGGAAACAATCGAACTTTTGAAACATACTCCCGGATCGGCATTCGGTTCAATAAGATTCAAGCTAAAGGATTTTCGTGAAGATGATTCTAATTACGTCAGATTACTTTACATCTTTCAAAAATACAATATCAGGTATTTTCTCTATAACGGGGGCAATGATTCCATGGATACATGTTCCAAAATCGGCGATTACATGGAGCATATCGGCTATGACTGCAAGATCATCGGGATCCCGAAAACGATCGACAATGATTTGCCTCATACCGATCATACACCAGGATTTGGCACGGCAGCCAAATTCATCATCAACACGATGATGGAGATCAGTTACGACATGTTGGCATATCCGAATGGAAAAGTTACGATTGTTGAGATCATGGGTCGGCATGCTGGGTGGCTCACTGCCTCATCCGCTGTCGCAAAATTATCCGGATTCGGACCGGATTTGATCTATCTTCCCGAAATTCCTTTTTCGATCGAAAAATTCAAAGATGATGTAAAAAAAGTTTACCACGAGAAAAAACAATGTCTTATTGCAGTGTCGGAGGGAATCTCCAACGAGGAAGGCATTTTTATCAGTTCCAGTTCCGGTTTGAAAGACGCATTCGGTCATTTCCAACTCGGTGGCGTCAGTTCGAAACTCGCGAATGCGGTTTCAGCTGACCTCGGCATTCCTTCCAGATCTGTCGAACTTGGATCAACGCAAAGAGCATCTTCACATATTCAAAGTCTAACGGATGTAACCGAAGCAATTGAAGTTGGTCGTCAAGCTGTAAAATTTGCTTTGGCAGGCAAGACAAATCAAATGGTCACTATCGAGAGAGTTGAACAAAAACCATATCGAGTCGAATATGGTCTTCATCTGTTATCAGATTGTGCAAACACGGAAAAAAGAATTCCGATTTCGATGATCAATGTCGATGGAAATGGAGTAACACCTGAATTGATTGAGTATGTTTTGCCTCTTATCCAAGGCGAAAACCCACCGAAATTCAAAGACGGAATCCAACAATTTTCCAAAATTAAATAGTTAATGACAATATCATCATAATTAGTGCTTGAAAAACCTTTTCAATGCATTATAATAGATATTGCATTTGCGGTTGTGGCGGAATGGCAGACGCGCTACTTTGAGGGGGTAGTGTCCAATG
>CAYWOK010000031.1:0-15907 GCA_964459895.1 uncultured Candidatus Izemoplasmatales bacterium | reverse complement strand
CTATCTGTCATTATGAAAGTCAAGGAAAAGATGTCAAAAAAACAGTTTTTTCTTGTCGAAAAATGCGCTAGATTTATATACTAATTTTTATCAAGAATAATATCGATATCTCTTCTTGATAATATCCGCTTTAAAATTATAATATCCTAATTATTTTGCTCTTGAATGGAATAGAAAATCTGTTGATACTTTTTCATGAATACACTTGCAATCAAGAGATCTGCACTGCCACCAAAACTCAGGTTTTCTTTGATGCATCTGCTTGTCAAGTTATTCAGGTTTTGCTTTGAATAATCAGTTAGTTCAGAAAATATCTGTTTATACAGTTCATATTTTTGTATTGATCTGCTTCGCTTTAGGAAAACCGTATCTTCACAGTTGGAAATCAAGAATACCAAAGCCCGATTTAATGATTTCTCTGAAAAGTCCTGCAATAGATTCATTGATTTTTGAACATTTACAAAGCCGCTTTCCGCTTCGCCTCTCGCACCGGTAAATCCAAACTTCTTATATGCTACTTTGCCATAAGTATCCTCCCCTTGATTCAGTTCTGCTGTGATGTCTTTTACAACACTTTTAACTGTATCAAAGATATCTGCGAGTTTTGATGACCTTCCAAGTTCATATCCACATGCAGAAAGAAGCAATCCGAGACTGAAAATGAGTCCTTTATACGAATTAATATTATTGGTTGTTTTGCCCATTGCCACTTCAGCTTCCAGACCGATTAATCTGGCGTGAGCAAATATGTCATCCTTGGAATATGATTTGAAAGATGTCAGAAATATTTTAACCAAGTAGGGAATGATTGCCTTTTTTGCTTGCAACATCAAACTGTAATCCATATCCTTATGCGATCCGGAAGAGAATTTGGTCACAAGCCCGAATTTGGGATCCAAATCTAACTCTGTAGTCATGGCAAAATCAATTTGATCGGAGATTATCGTTTCAAGCGAGCTTTCAACTATATGATCGATAACTTGAAATATCTCTGTTTTTGAGTGAGACTTGTTTCTAATGCATTCGTGCGCAGGTTTATGACAAACAAGGCATTTTCGCATCACAACACGGTGATAGTTATTACCTTTCGTATACACATCAATATCTATCAGTCTTCCAAGTTCGTCTTTTTCCTCAAGAATAACGGCGTTCTCTTTCAAAAATATAGGCTCTTGATTGGTGAATATCAAGATAATATATGGGCCGTCTGAAGAATCAAAATAGAATGCTTCACGCACTTTTTCCGGAAGAAACATATTAGCATAATAGCGAACCAGAAAATATGCGTGCTTTGTTTGTTTTTCGTTCCCGGGAATATTGGCATGTACGGAAACTACGGCATTGTTTTCATTTAGAAAAAAAGCAATATTATTTGCTCTTTGTTCTCTCGCGTCTAAGATTTCAGCGTTTTTGTTTTTCATATTTATCTGTCGCTATTTTGATGAACAATGATTTAATGTTATCGGGAACATATTCCGAAGCAGCTTCTATTTTGTTTTCATACATAAGTTTCCGAACCAGTGATGCACTGATGACGGTTCCTTTGTGTTCAAATCTTCTATTCAGGACAATTGCATCTTGAAGGTGGTCTTGAAGTAATTGATTATATGTCACCATCACAGGCTCGGTTTCGCTACCGATGTATCTTTTGGATATATTTAATATTCTCATGAAATAATCCTTAAAAATCATTGCGTCGAGTTTAGCATGCTCGCGCTCCGCTTCGTCGATGTTTTTCAAAAAATAGCTCGGGAAAGTTAGAGCAGAGACAATATATTTAGTCGAGGGAATCACCATGATGTTGGCATAATTCTTCAAAGCTGTTTTTACAAGTAAGAATCTTTCCGAGAATGAAAACGAGGATTGATCTTCTTCTACAACCAAAACCAAAAAATATTTATGTTTCTTTGCCGATTCTAAAATCAATTGGAAATGACCTATGGTCATCGGGTTGCAATTGACCACGATTGCTCCGATGTCAGCTTTTTCAAGCGTGATTGAAAAGTGATTTTCGATCTGGGCTTTCATTTTATATATTTCTGATTCGATTTTGCTTTCGCCGGCTTCCAGTATGGCTACTTTGTCAGTCTTTTCAACGAGATTGAATCCCAAATTTGAGAAAACCGGTATGTATTCCGTTTTGGTGAAGACTTGATAATAGAAAATCTGATCCTGACGCATGGAATTCAAAACTTCCGAAACTAGCATTCCACCGAGATTTTCACCTCTGTAAGTTCGGTCGACCGCAAGATCCTTAATCAAATAACCGTTTCGGGAAATCGAAGCGATAATTTTGTGTTCTTCTTCAATGAAAAAAGTTTCCGAAATATCAGAATCATACTTTAATCCATTTTCAAAGAGAAAACTTCTGACTTGATCAATTTCATAGCTCATCAAAGCTTTTTTGATTATCATGGTATCACCTCGATTGATAAAGACTATCAATGATCGAACCATCTCTATATTCCACATATCCAATTACTTTGTCAGTATTCTCTGGAGTTTTGGGAACTCCGCATATTTTATGGGATAATTCCAAAAGTTGATCAATCTTCAAAATAGTCAATTTAGAGTTGACAAGCAGATCCAATAAATCGGTTCTTTTTGGATTGATAGCTATGCCTCTTTCTGTAACCAATACATCGATATCTTCACCAGGTGTTGTGATTGTAGTTACCGCATTTTTGATAATCGGTATTCTGGCTTTGGAAAGAGCCGATGTTATGATAGTGACAAAAGCTCCGTTGGCGGTATCTGCGTGGCCGCCACTGCCTCCGATAATCTTTCCAAAAGAATCGGTTGTAACGTTGACGTTAAATGATGTGTCAATTTCTGTTGCACCGAGAATCACAACATCTAGTTTGTCAACGATAGGATCTTTTTCATATGGATTTGCATATCTTGAGGCAGAAATTCCGACATGGTTTTTGTTGTTTCTAAACGATTCAACCGCGAGCAAATCGAAACACTGGACATCATAGAGTTTGGCAAAAAGATTATGTTTCAACATGTCCACATGATACCCGGTAATTCCTCCCGAGGCGAAATCGCCCTTGATGTTTTTTCTGATCATGGCCTTCTTTACTGCGTCCGCTACCGCCAAAGAAATTCCGCCGGCTCCGGTTTGCATTGACATTCCGTTTTTCAACAAACCCAGTTCTTCGATTAATTTGGCACTATCCGATGCTATTTTCAACCCGACGGGATCTTTGGTAATTCTGGTGGTTCCCGAAACGATTCCCGAAGGATCGCCGATGGAGTCTACTTTGACGACACCGTCAACATATCCGTGATCAAATTGATAACTATCCAGTTTGTCAACCAAATTATCAGTGACCAAAATCACTTTTTTGGCATACATGAGATCGCTCATTCCATACCCCAAAGCTCCGCAAGCGCTTTTTCCATATGCTCCGGACCCATTTCCCATATGGTCAACTGTGGGACAAGCCAAAAATGCGACATCTATTTTCAGTTCGCCTGATTCGATTGCCCTGGCTCTGCCTCCGTGTGTCTGCATGATCAAGTTGCCTTTTAAAAGCCCTTTCGCAATCGCTTCTGAAGCCGGTCCGTTCAAATAGCTGGTATGGATGTTGTTAATGCTTCCGCTATTGATCAAAGATGCGATATTATATTCTGGAAAAATAGAGCTTGGTGCTAAACTGATTCCTTGTATTTTGTATTGTTCCAATAAGTTGCAGATCTGATTAATCACAAAATCGCCACTGCGGAGATGATGGTGAAACGACAAGGTCATGCCTGATTGAATCTTGCAATCCAAAAAAGCTTCTTCCAAAGATGCAAAGAAGCGGACCTTTTCTGATTTTATTTTCGAAGGAATCAAATGGCGTTCGTGGTGTAAATATTCCTTGCTGGAAATAAAGACTCGTTTTCCTTCGGGAATATTCCTTCCCAGATTATTCTTCATCGGTTTTCTCCAACAAAATAAATCTTTCTGCCATTGCACGGATTTTGAGTGCACGTTCGATAATAGGTTTGTCAATCATCTTTCCATCAAGACTAAAAACGCCCAGTCCCTTTATGTCAGCTTCTTTTTTGGCTTCGAGAACTTTCAATGCCCATACTATTTGTTCTTTCGAAGGCGAAAACTGTTGATTGATGATCTGTACTTGCCGGGGATGGATTGCGGCCTTGCCGTTAAAACCCAAGTTAAAAGCCGTGATGCAATCTCTTTCAAGACCTTCTTCATCTGTCACATCAACAAACGGAGTGTCGAACGCATCAATATTTGCCGCCTTGCAACAAATTGCAATATGAGATCTTGGATATATCAACTCTAGTCCTGAATCTGTTCTTTTGATTCCCATTTCAGAACAGTAGTCTTCTGCGCCAAACAAAAGACCTCCCACTCTTTCAAAAGCGGATATTTCTTGAGCTTCTAAAACAGAAGTTGCTTTTTCAATTATCGGTATGATACTGATTTTTTTCTTGAGTTTTTTTGATTTCTCGAGTTCACGTAATTTTTCTGAAAGCAGTTTTACGGCATGAATATCTGCTTTTGGAAGAACGATGGAATCAATTCTGTCTGAAACGATGGCCAAGATATCTGCTTCAAAAAAAGGCGAATCGCTTGCATTGATGCGAATCAGGATCCTAGTAGGCAAAGCAGGATATCTGTCTAGGTAGTTTCGGACCAGATTTCGCGCGTTGTCCTTTTCAAATACATGCACAGAATCCTCAAGGTCGAATATGACGGAATCCGCGCCGAAAACATCTGCATTTTGCAGCATCGAAGGATTATTTCCAGGTACAAAGAGTAGACTTCTAAACATTGCGACCAAACATCCTTTCTATGGCGGTAATCAATCTGGCTCTAAGGGTATAATCCAAGGCGCCCATATCATTACAAGCGACTTCGACTTTATCCAAATTAAATTCAATTAAAGTGTCTTTGATGACTTTTTCAATTTGGTCATGAAAAAGCAGATCCACGATGCTGTGGATTTCTATCTTGAAGGTATTGCTTTCCTTAATCGTGATCATAGCGTCATTCGATTCTAAAGTACCCGCAATTCCGATTTTCATAACCGCGTCTCCAGTCATTTGTTCGCTCTGGCTATAACCCGAGCCATTTCATTTTTCACTATCATGAATCCGGCATCGACTCCCATTCCCGGTTTTGCCAGACATTGGTTTGCCTCGCAGGCGATGGCAATGTTTGTCGTTACTTCAGCGGATATGTTTGTTTCATTACATGTTCCGCCGCAATATGATCCAATCTTTGCCTTATTGCAATAAAGGATGGCTTCGATTACATTGTTAATCCCTCCCAAGTCGGGAGTTTTGATTTGCAGCATGTGTCCAGCTTTGTTATCGGCGAAGTATTTGATATCTTCAAGAGTGTTGCACCATTCATCCGCGACAATCTCGATTGTGGAATTGATGGCATCAAGTTTTTTTGTAAGCAATTTCAAATGCTGCATTGTTCCTTCTCTGTCACCGGTATCAACTGGGCCTTCGATTCTGAGCAGAAACGGTTTTGCGGTTTGTTCCAAAGCCAAAAGATAATCGATGATTTTGGTTGAATCGTTGTCAAAAGCGGTGCCGATTGTTCCATAGACATCAATGTGCAAGACAGGATAATAGTCTTCGTGAATTCTGTGTCTAATGATTCTGTCTCGCAACCATTCAACGTATTTCAATAGGAGTTCTCCATCATATCCTAGTTTGGTTTTTACATTGTTAATCAATGCATGAGGCAAGACATCAGCTTCTTTGAGGATCATTTTGTCTACATTGATATATCTGTCATCTCCGCTTTGTGTAAAGACAGGAACGGGTTTGTATTCCTTGGTTTTAATATTATATTCTCTTCGGATAAGCTCGGCCATAGTGATATGATGCATTGTGGAAGTAACGCTCAAAAGCGCTTGAGTAATACCATATCTAATGGCTGTATGAAGCCGTTTACCATCAATTGTAATATGATCATATTTTTCAGCTAAAGATTTGAATTGTCCGATGTTTTCATTCATTAACAATGGTACTATTTTTTCTTTCAGAAAGGGGATATATTCACTTGCAAGAAACAATGGATCCCTGCCTCCGGTTCCGGAGTATTGGACTGCAGCACAATCACCATAACCGATTGTTCCATCTTCAAGAACAATCTGAATGGATATGGCTTCGCCCTTTTGTCGAACTTTAGTGAAGCCTTCTAAAAGCGGGTCTCCCAAGTAAAGAAAGCCATCGTTGATGGCTCCACTTTTTATTGCTTTTTGATCGTCAAAGAAAAAACCTGTGTATGACTCGGTCAAGATAATTTTTTGTATTTTCATATTTCCCTCTACTTTTGATTTGGTCGGCCGATCAACTGGCCCATACTAACAGAATATACGTCATCGACTGTCAACTGAAATGAAATCGGACGGTTTTCAAATGCAGCTCTTTCAGAGATTTTCTTGCGGTGAAATTCTTTGATCTCTTCCGAAAATCCAAGATTGCCAAATTCAAGAATACGAATGTTGCCCTCGTTGTCCCTGGCAGGAAGCACTTTCCCCAAATTGTATTTGCTTGGTGCGAATGGAATATCCAAAAGCCCTTGTTCGAAGGCTTTGACCACGCCTTGGGCAAGATCGCCATTACCTACTTCAAAGACAGAATGTATCAGACTGTTGACTTCTTTTTCAATCTGCATTCTTTCTACATTTAGTTTTCCGCTTTCAACAAGCTCTTGATCCTTCAACATGTTTACGATGTATTTGGAAGCTTTGATTCCGGATCCGTTTGCTTCCATAGTGGGGATACCAATCGATTCATGCGATGTTTTCGTGATCATCTTTGTTGCTTTTGACAACGCGGCGACAGTCGCACTCATAGCAATTAAACCCATTGCTTTCGATTCGTCTTCCGGGAATCCTCCCATCCATTGATGGAATACTGTAGAAACAAAGACATCATGATATCCATATTTGTGCAAATAATGTTCGGTAAGCGTTTGAAGCGACTGGACAGAAGCTACGTCCTGGATGATGTTTCCGCCCATCCCATAACCAACAGTTATGTTTTTGACACCTTGTTCTGCAGCAAGCAGAGCTTCGATAATTGCAACGGAAATAGATAGTGACGGCGGAACCAATGTTCCGGTCAATGGTCCGAAGGGTTCGCGATTTATCGAGATTCCATGCTCTTCGTAATATCCGACAAGCCTGTCGCAGTATTGCCAGTGCCGAATGCTGACTTCAAGCGGAACTGATTTTGCATAAGGTATGTTGTAGGAAATACCTCCGCCTTCATTGGATGTCCAGCCCGAAGCATGAATGATTTCACTCAGAAGTCTGGCATCGGGCGTGCCATGCCTGGCTTGAAGAGGAACGTTTACGGATTCTAGAACTTTCTTGCATCCGGGTACGCCATGATTGACGACCGGAAACCCATTTAGAAGCGCTCTGCCAAGAAGCTCGCTTTCCTTGATTCCTTTTTCCGCTTCAAGATAGCGATTCTGTCTTGTATAGCTATCAACTGTGGATGGCAAAAAGTCCGCGCCGCATTTTTCCAGGTATTGTAACAGTTTTATGTGTTCGTCTAAAACAGGTACTCCGGCCCTTGGCTGAATCATTGTGATTTTGGCTTGTTTTGCCTTGATTAGTTTCAGCGCAAAGTTCTTAGATTCAGGAACTTGCTTCAAGTATTCGATGGCTTTCGTCAAATCAAGCCCTGAGTCGCTTCCTGTTGGCCACTCCTGCAAAACTTGCTCTCTTTCAGCCAAGAAAGCTTCTTCGGAAATCTTTTTGTTTTTCAATTCCATTTTTTATGTCCTTCTTCTATAATTGCATCATGTGTTTTTTCATAATTTTCAAAGCCAACAAAGGTTCGTTTTGACTCAAAAGCCCCATTGCGGGCAAAATATACATTTGATCAATTAGAAAATGCGGATGTGCTGGTCGCAGTTCTTTCCGATTGTGAAGAATGTTCGTGGTCTTATTAAGAATGGCATGTTGATTCTTGGAGTTGATAACGACGCCTCCGGTTCCTATCACATATTCAACTTCTGTCAGATCTTTGCCGATTTGGTTGAACACATTGCCCATCGGAGTGAAGATTTCCTCGATTCTTCCCACATGGCGATGCATCGCGCGGTAGGAACACATCTCCGCAAGCAATTGGTCAATAAATTCATCGTGAAGGCTCTCGGGGAGCGACCAAATGTTTTTATAACGGAAATCAACTTCCTTCTCGATATCAACGCCTTTTTCTTCGTTGATGAAAAGTATTTCCTCTTTGGTCAGAGATTTGATAATTCCAGGAGCCGAATAGCGCATGCCTAGATCCCCTTCAACGGTTCTTTTGGCAAAAGGCTCCTCAAGTCCATGCAAAATGACATCGCTTCTGTTCGAGACGTTGCACATGGAATACATATCTGTCGTTGCTCCACCGATATCAACAACGACTATGTCTCCCAGGCCGGGTTCATGAAGATAGCCTTTGGAAAGTAGTTCGGATGCCTGTAAGACCGCTTCAGGCGTTGGCAGCACTACTTGATCTATTTCTGCTTCGATTTTTTTGATGCCTTTGGCGTCAATGATCTGCTTCAGGAATATCTCCCGGATTTTATCTCTTGCACATTTTACATTGAGCACATTAATTTTAGGCATCACGTTATCGCAAATGTAGCCGTCGATTTGATATTTTAGGAATATTTCCTCTATTTCGTCCTGACAAGATTTATTTCCGGCATAGACAACGGGGATTTTGATTCCGTGTTCGCCCAGCTTATTTGCGTTAAAAATCACGCATTCACTGTTACCGCCGTCTGCTCCACCAGCCAAAAGAATAATATCCATTTTTTGTTTTTTGATTTCTTCGATTTCTTTATTGTTCAAGTGGTGAGACAAAACGAGATCAACTTTAGCGCCTGCTCCAAGGCATACTCGCTTCGCGGCTTCGACAGTAAGCTCCTCAACCAAACCAATAGCGGCCATCTTAAGGCCCCCGGCCGCTGAGGAACAGGCAATAATCTGGTTGAATGCAATTTGTTTGCCAAGCTTGTCAATCAGTTTGGCAAGAGCTGCGTGGTATCCCTCTCTAATGTCTGTTTCAACAGTGGTAACATTGGAGGAAGTAGCGATAACGTCTCCCAAATCGGTGTCAACTGCAGTCAATTTGGTAAACGTTGATCCAAAATCAATCAACAGGTAATAACTCATCTTATTCTCCTAAATCTTCTTTGATATCATTCAAGGCTTTTTCAATCGGTGTCCCCGGGGGATAAATTCGGTTAAATCCCATTTTTTGAAAACGTTCGCTGACTTCTGTAAAATTCTGTTTGCCAACAACGATGTTTCCTCCGACATATAATAAAATATCACCAATACCGGCTTCGATGCATTTATCTCTCATCCCACGGCAGTCAATTTCACCATGACCATATAGCGAAGACACCAAAATTAGGTCGGCATCGGTCTCAATGGCGGCATTGATAAAGTCTTCCTGCGAAGATAGAACGCCAATATTGATGACATTATATCCTAAATTCGATAACGTAAATTCAATAATCTTGTTTCCAACTGCATGCACGTCGGCGCCAATGACGCCTATCACGATTGATTTCAATGCAATCTCCTTTTCTGTCTTGAAAGCGTTTTACGCAAACATTATAACATAGAAAAATCAAGTTTCAAAGGTTTCATCAGGTTTTGAATAAATGAACAAAATTGCCGAAAAAAAACTATGGTCAAGTTGTCCTTTCGCTGTTTTCACTCCTTGCGAGGATGAATAAATAATCGCTTAAGCGATTGATGAATTTGAAACATTTGTCCAGATCTGTACGTTTGTTTTTGGAAAGATATCTAGAAATCGCTCTTTCTGTTCTTCTTGTCACCGCCCGGCAAACATCTAGATATGCTCCCGCAAGCGACGAAAAACTTCCGGGCAGAGCGAATCCGGCCTCAATTGCATTTGATTCAATGATTTTTGTTGATTGTGCTTCAAGCCAAGATACGTCTTCATCAGTTATTTTGTTTAGCTTACTGTAATTGGGGTGTTCAAAAGACGTCGCAAACATTGAAGCCATTCTTTGCAAAACTCTTTGAATACTGATTAGATTGTCAGATTTGTTGAAATGATAGGCAAGACCCAAAAACGAACTCAATTCGTCGATATCGCCTAAGACTTCAAAAAGGACATCGCCTTTGGGTATTTTTTCGCCGGAATAAGTGAAAGAATATCCGTTGTCTCCTGTTTTTGTGGAAATTTGACTGATTTTTTGGATTTTCATAATTATTGGCGGTTTGAAACTTTAATCCGCCACTCCTTTATTCTGATTTCACTTCACTTGGAAGTGTTTTTTCTATGAATTAGTTCCAAAATTGAAAATGATGCGACATCTTCAGCGTATTTCTTGGGGCCAAACCCGGCATCGTAGCCTAATTCCTTGGCTAGTTCATGTGTTATTCTTGCTCCGCCTGCGATCAATATGACTTTATCGCGCATATTTTCGGCTTCCAAGAGTTCAACTAGGTTAACCAAATTTTTCAAATGAACGTCTTTTTGGGTAACGGTTTGGCTGACAAGCAAAACGTCAGCCCTTAGCAGCTTTGCCTGCTTGACAAATTCTTCATTGGCAACTTGACTTCCCAGATTGTATGTAATGATATGTTTGTATCTTTCCAATCCGTAATGTCCGGCAAATCCTTTCATATTCATGATGGCATCTATCCCCACCGTGTGTGCGTCAGTTCCTGTCGACGCACCAACAAAAACGATGTCTCTATGCAATTCGTTTTCAATTAGGTTTTCAATTTCTTCTCTGGACATAATCGGCGTTTTGATCTCCTCTACGTGAATTGTATCGGGATCAACTTCAAAAGGGACAGCCCCATATATCACAAATAAGCTGAATCCTTCACCTATTTCTTCGCAATGAACGACGTTGGGATCTGTCATCCCCATTTTCCTGGCAAACGTTTTGGCTGTTTCAATGCCTAATTCGTTGGTAAGACATGGCAATGTTAAACTGAGTTGAACCTTTCCGTCGGAAAGAGTATCTCCGTATGGTCTAATGTTCATTGAGTTCATCCTCCATTCGTTTTGCCAAAACATTGACATAGAATTTGTTTTTGCGTATAACCCCATCTAGACCTTTGCCTCCAGCAAATGGTCTTCTGATTCCGGCAAACATCCCGGCTTCAAGCGCTCCAAACAAATTGATTTTTTCTATTTTTTGTAATAAGTCTTCAGCGTTTTTCAATACGCGCCAGGCACGCTGTTGGATGTAGCCTCCCGGCTTGTATTCAATCTCGTCACGCATGGATTTCAATGCAGTTTGAACGGTTTTGGCATTATCAATCGCAAGAAAACGATCCGAAAGGAATGGCGTGTGGATTGCTTCTGTCATCATTCCGAGCAGATGGATTGATTGGTCAGTCATGGTTGTTGCCATGTTGAACATTGTGTTTTGCATGTAGGCTCGGAATATATTTCCCGTGATGTGTTTGGTGGGAGGCATGTATTTCAAAGGTGCGTCAGGAAATATTTCCCTTGCCATTTCTGCTTGAGCGATTTCCATCAGAAAACTGTTTTCAACGTTCGGATCGATTTCGAAAGCGTGACCCAACCCCATCAATTCTTCTGGCAAATAGGCTTTCTTCGCAAAAGCTTCGTTGATGAACTGTGAAGCGAGAACGGTGTGGGCTTCTTCCACGGCATCGCTTGTCGTAAGGTAATTGTCCTCCCCGGTATTAATTATGATTCCGGCATAAGCGTTAATCAATCGGGAAAAATACTGGTCGATAAAAGTTCTTTGCATATTAATATCGCGAAAAATAATGCCGTACATACTGTCATTCAACAATATGTCAAGTCTTTCCAACGCAGCCATGGCGGCGATTTCCGGCATACAGAGTCCAGAAGCGTAATTCACAAGTCTAATATATCTCTTTTCTTCGTTTCCGACCTGGTCAAGGGCACTGCGCATGATTTTGAAATTAGCCTGGGTGGCATATGTTCCGCCAAATCCTTCGGTAGTGATTCCATATGGAACATAATCCAGAAGCGATTGGCCGGTGGAACGGATCACGGCGATGATGTCCGCTCCAGCCTTGGCTGCGGCCTTGGCCTGAGTGACGTCTTCATAGATGTTTCCGGTTGCGACGATTACATAAAGTTGTGTTTTTTTCTGAGGGTATTTGGCAATTGTCTGATTCCGGTATTGTTTGTTTGCTTTGACGACATCCAATGATTTTTCATAGTATGGTTTTAGAACTTTCATTGTTTCTTGTTCGTCAAGAAGTTTATAACCACATAATTTAACTTTTTTTAACTTGTATTCCGTTATATAAGAACCCAAATCAAGTTTGGTTGCTTTCAGTGCACTTGCAAGATATGTGGAAATTCCATATGACAACTCTCCGTTTTCCATGACGTCGTCAACCAAAACATTTGGCATAGGAATGTCAAATTCATCAACGCCATCAATACCTAATAGCCTGCATACTGTCCGTTCCACGGATACTGTGGTGTTTTTATGGATGAATTCATGAATTTCATCTGCGATTGTGGATGCCGTGGTCCTGCATTTGGCAATCGTGTCTTGGTCCAAATTGAGCTTATTCATTGTCATCACTCTCTTTTTCAAGGACATTGATCAAAGGAAAGTCAATATTCTCTCGTAATTTTTCATAAAATTTCCGATTATCGAAACTGTATCCCCTTGGTGAATAGGGGTTGAAACAAACTGCGATTAAATTCACTGGACGCAAGACAAACAACCTGTTTTTCAATAGCGGAATATGTTTTCCAATTTGGTCGTCTGATATGAAATTAAGCGGAGTTTTCATAATTATTTTCGTATTTGAGGCGATTTTGCATTTCATCAACTTTTTTGCGAACTGCAAAGTAACCGCATTCGGAAGAAACAGGTATTCGGTATCGCAAGAAAGCAATGCCATCACCTTGTCAAGATCGGTGATTACCGATGTTTCCAATTGGCGTGTTACTTTTCCTGATTTGTCAATTGTCGCTATTTGTGAATAATCATCCAAAAACATCAAATGCTTTCCGACGCCTGGAAGTGATAATCTTTCGATGATTGACAGTGCATCTTTGACAACTACATCCATGATTGGCGAGCGATCAGCTCCGACACATAAGATTGTCGCATCTGACAACTTGGCGGTGCTTTGTCTTGAAAAAGCACCATCGACAAAGATTTTCTCCGCTCCGTGTTCTTTCAGTTTAACAATTATCTTTTCCATTTCACGAATCGAAGACGGCCCAGCAATAAGACATTGTCCGGTTTTGATTATCCTTGCTAAAACCACTTTTCCAAGCGGTGTCGATATGCCTGATTCATAAAGTATTTCAAATTGAGAATCACTTGCGTTCAGACAATCGATAGTCGTCGCCACTAAAAATCCAGGATATACTTTGATTCTTGGCTTTGGCAACTTTGTTACACTGTCAAAAGGCTCCCCGTCCATACCTATGGAAGTGATGCCGATTCTTTTAGCTGCGAAACAATCGATCAAGGCGTTTAAAACCGTTGTTTTGCCTGCATTCTTTACATTTCCGATAATGCTTGTAACGTCGAACTTGTCGACCTTGATTGTTAATTTTGTGATGAACGGAGTCTTCTTTTTAACTGACTAGGCTCGATGGCGATTTTCTCTCCGGAGAGCAGAGCGCTGATGCCTTCTGATTTAGTGTTTTTACAGTCAGGGCAATTGCATTTGGATTCGTAATCGGTCGGTTCCGAATATGCACAAATAACGCCTTCATAATTTCGGAGCACGACTTTGTTCGGGGCTTGAGAGATGACATAATTTGGCATCACGGGTATTTTTCCTCCGCCTCCGGGTGCATCCACAACGAAAGTTGGTACGCAATAACCGCTGATATGACCTCTTAAGCCTTCAATAATTTCTATGCCTTTGGAAACCGGAGTGCGAAAATGTTCGATTCCCATCGAAAGATCACATTGATAGATGTAATATGGACGCACTCTGATTTGTGCTAATTTAGTAACCAGTTTCCTCATGATGTGTACACAATCATTAACGCCTCTTAACAGCACGCTTTGATTTCCAAGCGGTATGCCTGCATCAGCCATTTTATCGATGGCGGCTTTGCTTTCCTTGGTAATTTCGTCATAATGGTTAAAATGAGTGTTCACCCATATCGGATGGTATTTTTTCAGCATATTGACCAATTCATCAGTGATTCTTTGCGGCATGACAACTGGAGTTCTTGTCCCGATTCTGATTATTTCCACATGTTCGATTGCACGAAGTCTTGAAATGATATTTTCCAAGACGTGGTCGCCAATCAGCAAGGCATCGCCTCCCGAAAGCAAGACATCACGGATTTTCGGATGAGTCGCGATGTATTCGATTCCTTTGTCGATTCTTTCTTTTGGGGATTGCATGTCTTTTTGCCCGGCAAATCTTCTTCTAGTGCAATGTCTGCAGTACACGCTGCACATATCGGTTATCAGGAAAAGAACCCGGTCCGGATATCGGTGCGTCAATCCGGGAACCGGAGAGTCGACATCTTCGTCCAGAGGATCCAGCAAATCAAATTTACCGACATTCATTTCTAAAATTCCGGGAATCGCTTGTTTTCTTATTGGACAGTCAGGATTATTTGGATCAATCAAAGTCAGATAATATGGCGTAATTGCCATTCTAAATTTGGTTAGGACGTTGTCAATGTCCTTGGCTTCTGTTTCGGTTATTTCAAGGTATTTTCTCAAATCGGTAACTGATGTGATACGGTTTTTTACCTGCCAGCGCCAATCTTGCCATTCAGCATCGGTTACAGTCGGAAAGTATTTGGATTTTCTTTCCAGATAGGAATCATTTGTATAGATCATTCTATTCCTCTTTTCCGTATCGCTTCATGAATATTTCGTACAGTTCTTTAGATTCTCTGAACAAATTGAGCGTAAATTCTGCGTGCCCTTTAGTGTATCCGTTTCCGATAATCATCAAAGCTTCGCTGGCGATACCCTCAGCGCCCAACGCCGCTTTGGTGAATGACGTAGCCATCGAGAAGAAATAAACTATGCCTCCATCTTTGGTGGGTAAAATAGATGTCATTTCTGTATTGGCAACATTGACTACATTGATGGTTACATCAACTAATTCTCCGTTATTGGCTTTTAAGACTTTTTCATAAACCTCCATCGGGTTTCTAGCGTCGCCTAAAATTATATGATTATATACATTCAGTTTTTGCATATCTTCAAATTTTGACATATTACTGACGATACCGATAATATTTCCTGTTGGCCCAGCGTTTTTTCTTGCCTGATATGCCGTGAGCAGGCCGCTTTTACCTGCTGCTCCCAAAATCAGGACACTATTGCCTGTTTTTACAAGTTTGTTTACCTGGGCGGGGGCACCTGCCACATCTAACGCCGATAATACAAGAAGGCTGGGAAGATCAGATGGAATTTTCGCGTAGGTCCCCGATTCAAACAAAATCGCTTCGCCGACAATATCAACCTGATCTCTTGCCATATGAATATTAAGAATTTTGTGAATTTTGAGCGGAGTTAGTGATAGCGAAACCAGTGAAGCGATTTCATCTCCCACTTGGAGATCACTTTTGATCATCGAACCTATTTGTTTAACTCTTCCCAAAAGCATTCCGCCACTACCCGTGACGGGGTTTTGCATTTTTCCGCGCTCTTCGACAATTGCCAAAATCATTTCTTTCATAACTTCGATATTTTTGTTCGATGCTTCTTTAATTTGGGTAAACGAAGCTGAATCTATGTTTAAAGTCGTTACTTCAATTAAGATTTCATTTTCGTAAGGAACCATTTTATTATCAAGTTGATACGCCGCTTGTGGTAACACGCCTACTGGCGATAAGACACGGTGAGTTCCGTATTTACATGGTTTTTGCATAATTGGTCTCCATTCTTAGTATGCTTCTTGCATCA
>CAYWOK010000030.1:0-17114 GCA_964459895.1 uncultured Candidatus Izemoplasmatales bacterium | reverse complement strand
AATCACAATAAGATTTGTCAATTTGGACAGTCTCATTGTAAATACCAATTGTGATCGGACGGGATACTTTGATGCTGAGTTTTTCTTTGACTTCAATTTCGATTTCAATATTTCGAAAATACACTTTTGTTTTATATCCCTTTATTTTTTTGGGGAGTACTGGCGAGATATGCAACATATCGTCTGCTACACGCAACCCAAGAAAGCCAAATATGAAATCGAGGTATGCACCACCGTGATTGGCGATGTGAAGGCCGTGTTCAGTGTTTTTGTGTGTGTTTGCCAGATCTATCGCCAAGACTTCCTCAAAGTATTTATAGGCATCATCGACTTTACCGATTTTTGCCATGACAATGCTATGAATGCATTTAGATAGGCTGGAATCGTGGGTTGTCTTGTCAAAATAGAAATCAAAACTATTTTTCATAACTTCAAGATTTTGATAGTCAAGCAAGAACATCGAAAGGAGAACATCTGCCTGTTTTAATACTTGGTGTTTGTAGATGTACTGGGGATGGTAGTGAAGCAGAAGCGGGAAATTGTCTTTGGGCATTAGTTTCAAGTCCAAAGGCTGTTTCTGCATGAAAGACTGGTCTTGAACGACAATCTTTAATTTTGAATCAAATAACAACGTCATCATCTCAGCAGCGGTGGAAAAGTTTTCCATTTCCGTAGAGGAAATGTTCAAAAGCTCCATTTTATTTTGAAGTTTTAATTCGTTTTCCCGATAGTATTTGTATAACCATTGAAAATGGAATTTTGCCATGGAATTCGTGTAATAGTTATCATTGACTTGAGTTGTATACTCGTCCGGACCTGTAACACCATTGAGATGGAATGAGCCTTCATAGTAATTGCCGCTGGCATAAAGGAATCTTGCTGTCTCAAGCAACATTTCAAAGCCATATTCAAGCATAAATTCCTCATCCTTGGTAATCAAGTAGTATTGTATAACAGAATATGCGATGTCGCTATTGATATGAAATTGGGCGCTACCGGCAAGGAAGTATGGCGAAATCTCTTTTCCGGAAATAGTCCTCCAGGGGATTTTAACTCCTTTATTAACTCCAAGACGCATAGACTCTTCTTTGGCGAAAGGGAAATCGAAATAGCGGTGTAACAACAGTTGTTTTGCCTTATCCGGATTGATAAGGGAGAAATAAGGGATAACATAGATTTCCGTATCCCAGAAATAATGGCCTTCATATCCTTCTCCGGACAAGCCTTTTGCTGGAATTCCGAATCTGTGGTCTTCAAAGCAACTTGCATCAAGCTGAAAAATGCTGTATTCAAGCGCAATAGTCGACTGGGGATCCTCGATGATTTCGATTTCGTTTCTGTTCCAAAAAGAGCTGTAATATTGATTTTGCAGTTTTTCGTAGAACGTATAACCATTATTAATAACTTTGTACATCAGATTACGGTTCTTGTCTTGAAAGTCGTCATAAAGGACAGAGGGTGTGTAAACGAGGAATTTGGTCAAAGAGATTGTCTCCCCTTTATTCACTTGATAACTTTTCGTAGCTAGGTAACCGTTGGTAGTTTCTTGAATTTCCATAGGTTCGTCGTGATATGCTGAAACACTTAGGTGGAGTCCGCTCTTGCTTGTTCTGACATGCATGAAAGCAATGTTGTTTTCCAGACTTTTGTCGACAAATACAAGATCATGACGTCCCGACTTGTTTATTCTTGGGTCAGAGGCGCGTTTTGACTCGAAAAGAGGCATGGATAGCATGGATTCGACTTTGATCTCACCGGCATAGTCAAATGACTCAAGAGTCAATTTGATGATTGCCAATTCGTGTTCTACCATCGAAGCCATTTTTTCTTCAGTAAGTAAGAATCTGTGCTTGTTTTGGTCAACATACGTCGCTTTGCGAATAGTCTTCCCGCAATTCAAATCATATGTTCGTTCTAAGTTGACAAGAAAACAATTCTTCATGTCAATCGGAGTGTTGTCAATCATAAAATGAATTATCTGGCCATCGACAACAGTCACAATTCTTTCCCCTGTTTGGGGAAACGTGGGAGAATTTTCCTCGTAATGATAGTCATATGTATTGTAAAATCCGTTGATAAGAGTTTGATTGTGTGATTCTTCCTGATAGCCTTCACAGAAGTTTCCTCGCAAACCGATCAGACCGTTCTGGATGGCAAAGATTGATTCGTCCACCAGCAATTCTTCAGTTTTGAACCGGTTATGTCTCGTTATCTGTTTCATAGAACACCTCGATTCCAAGTAGAATAGATTATTTTATTGCCCCTGAGGTCATTCCTTTGATAATGTGCTTTTGAGCAAACAAGAAGAGGATGATTACAGGTATTGCGGCGAGAACTACGGCGGTAAGCTGCAAGTCCCAAGCCTTGACGAATGATCCGACCAAGTTGGCGACTGCTAAGGGTAGTGTCTGTTTGTCTCCTCCGATACCGATAACAAGCGAAGGTAATAAGTAATCATTCCAGATCCACATGCCGTTTAATACCAGCAATGTAACAAATATCGGTTTCAGGATAGGCAAGATAATGCGGAAAAACAATTGTGGTTTGGAACAGCCGTCGATAGTCGCAGCTTCTTCAATGTCAATCGGGATCGACTTGATGAAACCGTGGAACAAGAAGATGCTGAGCGGAGCACCGAAGCCAAGATATGTCAGGATTACGCCGTGATATGTGTCAGCAAACTGGATGCCAGTTATTCTGTCTAAAATATCAAGCAACCGTACTAGCGGTAACATAACGACCTGGAAGGGGATTACTAATCCGGAAAGGAAGAACAGAAAAATCAAATATGAGTATTTTGTCTTAGTTCTCACAAGGACCCAAGCTGCCATGGAGCTGGCGATACCGATTACTATCAGGCTCCCGGTAGTGATAACGAGTGAATTGGTGAAGGAAGAAAAATACTTAACATTCGGTTCGGTAACGACTCTCTGGACATTGGTGAAAAACTGCAAAAAGTTGATGGGTAACGCAATTGCGGAATTATCGATTTCGATTTTGGTTTTCGCTGCGTTGATCAGAACAATTACCATTGGCGTGAAGAAAACCAACAACAAAACAATGGCGAAAATCTCAAGAACGAGAAGTTTTACATGTTCCCTTTTCATTATAATTCCACCTCGCGTTTCTTGGAATAATTCACTTGCGCGATGGAAAAGACAAGTAGGATAAGGAAAAAGACGATTGCCTTGGCTTGACCCTGACCCAGTTTGTTCATGTTATAGGCGGTATCCCAAATATTGTAAGCGATAAAATTCAATGACTTGACATTGGGCGCAAACGGTAGATTAAACCAATTTGAGAGCCATTCCGGCATCAATGTACTCGGACCTCCGTTTGTCAGAGCGAGTACTGTGTCGAATTGTTTGAACGAAGTGACCAAAGTCAGAAATAAAGAGACCGTAAAAGCTTGAGCGACCAGGGGCATTGTAATGTGTCTTAAACGCTGAACCCCGTTTGCCCCATCGATCTTGCTAGCCTCAATCAAATCCAGAGGCACATTTTGCAATGCGGCTATGTAGATCATCATGATATATCCGGCGTATTGCCAGGTTACCACGACCATCAGTGCCGCCATGGCAGTATCAGGATTCGTGATTAAAGTTCTTGTAACAGCCGATCCAGGTGAAAATATTGCCGGGACCGCGTTGTTGAAAATGAACTTCCAAATATATCCGAGAATCAAGCCGCCAATCAGATTTGGCATGAAGAAACCTGCTCGGTAGATATTCTTGAGCTTCAGTTTCTGTGTGACAAGAAGTGCTAGAAAAAATGCAACAACGTTTATAATGACAATATTGAGAATCGAATACAAAGAAGTTCTCATGAAAGAGTAGATGAATCTCGAATCGGCAAATACATTTTTGTAATTAGTAAATCCGACAAAAGTCAGACTAGCATTGTTGATTCCGTCCCAGTTTGTCATCGAGAAATATACTCCCATGAAAAACGGTACAATCACGAAAATGGTGAAGGCGCCCAGTGCTGGAATGAGAAAGTAGATAAAAGTCCGGTTTGTTTGAGCTTTCGTGGTCGAACCCGTCATTTTGTTGAACATAGGTGCGAAGAGTGAATTTTTGTTGGCAAGAGAAATTGGAGGCAGAGTTTTTTTGAAAAATGTCGAGGAAACCCATCTAACCAGTGAATATACCGGATGAACCACAAAAACCATGGGGATTGAAATAATGATCATTCCCAGGTGAAGAAGTAGTTTCAAAAGCCATTTTCCAACTTTTTGGCAGAAGACTTTCATTTTTTCACATGCACTCTCCTTATCTATCGTTTATTTATCCAAGAATATTGAAATCAATGGGATTATGATCGGGTTCAATAAAATACCCGGGTATTGACAAACTGCGCTTTTTTTTGCTCATAATCGCCTCTTTGATAGCGTCAAGGTATTTATTTGCGGTCGCCATCCAGGTGAAATTTTTTTCTACTCGTTCTCGTCCAAGTGTCTGGTATATGGAGAACTTGTCAAAGGCATTATGCAACCCTGTCAAGATTGACTTGATATCGAATGGATCGATAAGTTCCCCGTAATGGATATCGCCTTCAATCAATACGGATTTCGGGCCTCCATTGGCGGTGACAACCGCAACCAATCCCGAACTCATGGCTTCGATTGGAGCCAATCCGAAAGGTTCGTAAAATGAAGCCAGTGTGAATAAAGATTGTTTCTGTGCAGCAAAACGGTAAAAAGCAGCTAATTCAGTTTGAGAGTCGATGCTAATCAGTATTACTTTTCCGCTCAAATGACAAAGTTTGATCAAATCCAAAATTTGTTTCAGAATTATTTTTTCCTCATCAGAAGCTTGATCAATTGATTCGAAAGCATTCTCCATTCCCCGAAGTGAAATTGCTAGATTGCATTTTTTCTGGAGTAAAATATCGGAGGCGAAGGCCTCTACCACACCAAGATGGTTTTTTTTCTCATCCAGTCTGCTGGCAAGTACAATCATGGGAAAATCGATTCTTGACTGTTCAAGATCACGTTTTAGGATCGAAATAAATTTTCGATAATAATTGTCATCACTTGGTTTTGGATCCGTTGTGAATATGTTTGTGTTTGCACCAGGAGGCGCAAGGGTGAATGCCGATTGGTTGCTTGTACTCTCTTTAACATATAAAGGATGAGAATATTGTTCAAGTTGTTCCTGAATTGTCGAAACAAACAAAATATTGGCATTTTTGATGATATTTTTTTCCGCGAGGATTCGTTCTCGGAAATGGTAAGCACAGTCAAGGCTGTGCAAATCGTTGTTGTTTTGCAACAGTTTATCGATTTTCTGAGCTCCCAAACTATGGCCTGTGAAGGAAAAAGGAATATGTAGCTTCGAACTAAGCATCAAAGCAGAGATTCCACCGTCACCATAGTGTCCGGTTATAAAATCAGGATATTTGTCTTGATCTATAAAAAATTGAATAATATTGTTTGTCCATTCAAAGAGATGAGGCCATAACTCTTCTTTTCTAATAAAATTGTAACCGTCACAGGGAATTCTAACGATTCTGACATTGTCAATATTCTGATACGTATCGTATTTGTTCTGGAACTCAGGAAAAGAGTTGTCGATAATTTGTCTTGTGAGGATATCGATTTTATGACCTAATTTTGCCATTGAAATTGCTAATTCTTTGACATAGACCAGCTGACCACCAAAATCAGGATGCATTGTCCAGTAGGAATCAGACGCATCGAAATTTCCCTGAGGGTTTAAAAATACGATGTACATTAAATTACCTCGCGTTCAATAATTTCTTCAGTTCTTCATATCGGGGTAAATTGCAGTTGGCACCGATGACTTGAAGATTTAAAGAACTTACCACAAGTCCGAGTCGGATGGAATCAAATATTGTTTCATTGTTGGATATTCCTGCGTAAAGGCCGCTCCAAAAAGCATCTCCGGCACCTGTGGAATCGACAATTTTGGTGGCATATGAAGGTAGCGTAATAGTTTCATGTTCATAACGAGCAATCAATCCACGTTCTCCGAGTGTGATAATTATCAGTTTCGCCCCGAGTTGCTCATATAAATCCAAATATTCCTCAGGTGAACATTCTTTACCGAAGATTCGTTTTGAGTCATCGAGACTAGGCTTAATAATGTCAACTTTTTTCATTACTTTTTTTATTATTTCAAGGCCACTTTGATTTTCGTCATCAAGCAAAGGATGGTAATTTGGATCAAAACCAATCGAAACCTTGTTTTGTATTGCAAAATCTATTGCTTTGAGGATTGTATCTCTTCCAGGTTCTTTTGACAATGGCCAAAATGAAAAATGAAGGATTTTAGAGGAAAGAATTTTTATTCTTAAAACATCGGAGAATTCGATGCGATAATCAACGGACCTGGAAAAGTATGGTAAAGGAGAAAGTTGATTTTTGTTCAAGTAAACAATTGAAGTCGGAAACGGAAGAACTGTAATGTTGTTATCAACGTGTTCGTGCAAAAGTGTATTGATCAGAAATGAACCGAATTTGTCGTTGCCAACCGTTCCGAAAAAAGCGGAATGGATGCCAATTTGGGTGCAGTTTACTGCTATATTGGCAGAACTTCCGCCAAACAGCTGATATGTTTCCTGCGTTTCTTCATCAGATATTTCATCAATTAAAATTTCGCCAACAATCGTAATTGTTTTGTTTTCGTTAAGGATGCGGAAATGTTTGTCAAAGGGCATTGCATTACCTCGCAATTCTGGGAAACATGGAAAGGTTTCCATGTACCCTGAAAAAAAATACTCCCTATCGATAAATGGATTATATCATGTTTTGAAAGCGTTGTCAATTCATTGGGGAAATATTTATTAAGCTGTTTCTCCCTCGTTTAAAAAGACTGGAATAATCTTGTTATCGATTTTTTCCTTTCGATAATGAGCGACGATTATGTCGCTGATTGCCTTAGCTATTTGATCTGAAGATTGGTTAATTGAGGTAATTTTTATACCAAGATTCAGATAACTTCTTCCTCCATCAAAGCCGATTACTTTGACATCTTCAGGAACTCTTTTTCCCACCATTTCCAATGCTCTTATGACTGATAAAGCAACAGGATCGGACACAGCAAAAATACCGTCCACATCCGGATAAGGTTCTAGCATGGGTTTGATTTCTTCAGGACTGATAAAATAATCTCCAAGTGGATATTCAATATTGACAAAATCATTGATGTTTTTCGATTGCAAATAACTCAAAAAACCTTTTCGCCGTTTTGTCACTTCAGTGATTACAGGAGTATTGTCACCTTGGGCATCATCACCGATGAACATAAGTTTTTTGCAGCCTTTTTCAAGTAGTCTTTTTGCTGCCAAAATACCACCCGTGAAATTGTCACTCGCAACAAAAGGAACACCTTCAAATCTGCGGTCGAAAGAAACAATTGGGAAGCGAAGGTCAAGATACTTTTCGATGTCATTGTTTGTCAGAAGAATCACTGCATCAACACAATTATTCTTCAATAGGTCCAAATAGACGATTTCCTTGCTAATCTTTTCGCTTGAGTTGCAAAGCATAACTTTATAGCCCTGAAGAAATAATTCTTGCTCTACATAATAGAGAAGTTCTCCAAAAAAAAGGTGGGTGCTGTTAGGCAAAATGAAAGCAACAATACTGTTTTTCTGCCTAGTCATGCTTCGTGCTATCTCATTTGGTTGATAATTTAACTCCTTGACAATTTTCTCAATGCGTTTCCGAGTATCATTTTTTACATATCCCGAATGATTGATCACTCTTGAGACCGTCGCGATACCGACTCCCGCAATTTTGGCGACATCTTTGATATTTGCCATCTTACCACCTCGAATCTAGTGTTCTTTATTTTTATTGTACCATAATATTGTTGAATTTGAAGGAAAAAAACAAGATTAATAATGAGCCCATGATTTTAATTCTGTAATAAATAAAATTTAATTACCATTCAAAGAATACAACAAAATGCAAAAAATGAGATCTAATCGCTACCTTGTTTGAAAATGTACGGGAAGAGTCTGTAATAATAGACGATGTCTACATTTTTTTTGGAATTCCGCTTTATCCCGTTGACTTGTGATAATTTTTCATGTATTATGAAAGCGCGAAAACGGTTACATTGATGGCGTTGACGACAAGTCTACAGGGAGATTAATCATTATGAAAATGAAGAAAATTGCGTTTGCGATTATGATTTGTACGTTTTTAGTTGGAATATCAGCATGTTCAAAATTAACTACTACATCTTTGACCACATCTTCAAACACAACCACATCATCAACTGTCAGTTCAATTAGCATAACGACTTCGACAGTCTCATCTTCGACAACAACAATCTCAGCTTCAACGACCGCTATCCTGACAACTGCCCAACAGGTAACTACTGGAGTGACCACTTTTCAAACAACGACTTCAACTACGACAAATACCACCACCGCAGAACTTTTGACGGTTGTTTTTGTTACTGAACTGAGTAGTTATATTCCTCCTCAATTGGTAGTTTCGAGTGGTTCATTGCTGGAAGTTCCCGAAGTGCCAGAATCAGATGACTATGTATTTTTGGGCTGGTATAAAGACAGTAGTTATGAGAATTTGTGGAACTTTTCCATTGACTTGGTCACAGAAAATATGACATTATATGGCAAGTGGGAAGAAGCAGTGCCAGAAGGAACGCCTATTTCTACTTTGTCTGAATTTAATACTATGGCTACTTCAGGAAGTTATGATACTTTTTATTTGTCTCAGGATCTCGATTTTGAAGGATATACTTGGAATTATCTTGACAGCACATTCAGGGGAGAACTGAACGGAAACGGCAAAGTGATTTCAAATTTGACTATCAACGGCACGGGGATCAGTGGGATTTTTTCCCGGCTTGGCGGTGCATATGTGCATGATTTAATTCTTTCAAATGTCAATATTTCCAGTGTGTCAGCAGGACAAAGAGCGGGCTTGATTGCGGGTCAACTTGATGCTGACGGAAACGTTTTGGAAAACATTCAAATTTTTGATTCCTCAGTTCATGCCAGTCGCGATGAAGGTGCCGGAGCTTTGCTTGGCCAAGCAAAGAAAACCGTCAGTATCAGTAATATCATTATCGTTAACACATCCATTTCAAACAATCTGAAAAATGCCGGTGGTTTGATCGGTCAAGTTGATGGAACGACAGTCACAATATCAGATTGTGATTTGAATATAATCGTCATTGCCTCCGAAAGAGCAGGTGGCCTGATTGGCGAAATCAAAAACGGTGGCTCAATCAATACGATAAGAGTGGTTTTGTCCGGACAAATCTCTGCTACTCAATATGTAGCGGGTATCATTGGTAGAAACCAAGTCTTATCTAGTTCACTCGACCAGGTATTCTTCACAGGAACTTTGACGGCTGGAAATACAAACCTTGGTCATATCTCGGGCGATCAGTATGTGACCACTGTCAATGACGTTTTCATGGTGGAAACTGTATTTTTTGGCACACCAGCAAAACAGATGGTTTCTGCGGAATTTATCGTCGCTTCAAAGGCAGATTGCGATCTCGCTTGGTGGAACACGCACCTGACAGATATTTCCGAAAATGGCAATTGGTATTATGACAATGGCATGTATCATCTTTCCGGAATGTATTTCAATCCTCCTACAAGACATGAAGTCACCTTTGTTTTGGGTCATGATCTGCCTGATGTAGTTATCGAAATTATCGATGGTCAGAATCTCGCAGTGCCTGAAATAGATTCAGTAATGGGTTACGCTTTTGCAGGATTTTATAGTGATATTGAATTGCTGATCCCGTATGATTTCCAAACTCCTGTTTTATCAGAATTGACCTTATATGCAAAATGGGAAGAAGTAGAGACTTATTCTGTCAGTATCGACGGTGTTGTCCAACTAGTTAGTGCGAACGCTCAAGCAATTGAACCTGACGATCCGGTTCAAAGCGGAAAAATCTTTGTCGGTTGGTTTGTTGAGGGCGTTCAATACGATTTTAATCTGCCTGTCGAAACTGATTTGACTCTTGTATCCGTTTGGACTGATGCAACTCTTTATACGATAACATTTGATTCGCTTGGAGGTTCCTTGGAAGACGAATTGTCTTTTTATGAAAATCAGCATGTTGGACCACTTCCCAAACCTTCCTTAACCGATATGCGTTTTTACGGCTGGTATATGGATGTTGAGTTGACAACGATTTTCAACTTGGAATATCTTAGCAATGACATAACTTTATATGCTAGATATGTTGAATCTGGCGTCATTTGTTTCGAGGAAGATTTCGACTATCCTTCAGAAACGGATTTGTCCGAAACAACATGGACTGAAGTAAGTCCAGGGAATGCTGTCATCATCGACGAAGCAACTGGCAAGACGCTTAAACTTACTGAAATTGCGATTGAGGCCTCCTATACAAGGTCACTTGTTTCGGTTGGCGAAGGCAGATACGTTCTGGTATTCGATTTTAAACAGGCACTGGGAGGAGCTTCATTCACGATTGAACTGTTGAGCGGTACCTCCCGTGTGTTCACGGTAGGAGCTAACCGTGCTAACCGGCTCACGTACAGGAATCCTGATGGTACAGAAACAGCAATCGATCTCTCGATTTTTAGCATAACTCCCGATAAGTATTACCGGACTGTGGTTGTCTTTGACACCGAATATGACAGATATAAGTATTTTATTATTTATGACGAGGCTGTTTTTGAAGCCACACCTCTAGGCGGACTCGCCTTTATGACGGGTGAAGAAATTACTGACATCAAGATCCGGATTGTCGGACATAACGATTCACCGAGTGCTGTCCCTGAATCATATCTACGAAATATCTTAATTGAATCATCGAGTGAAACTGCCGATGGAAAATCTATTTATGATCCCGAGGAAGCAATCGATATCGAAGCATTGTTGGATCAATTGGCATACAATCTGGAAATTCCGTTTGCCGAGGATACCAGAGGCAATCTGTTCCTGTTCAAATCAATGTATCTGATTCCGATTGTCTGGTCCTCATCAAATACTGATTACATTACCAATGACGGACTAGTTACAAGACCTTTCAGTTCCGAAATCCAGGTGGTGATGACCGCCACCTTTGAAAAAGCAGGAATCACCAGGACCAAGGAATTTGTGATCACAATCAAACCCACAAGCGATATCATCGAATTTCTCAGCATGGATTACAGTCTGACCGGTTTCGCACTCGGAAATGTATCAATTCCAACTTGCCGCGAGGGGGATAATGGCTATTACGTTGTCTCCACTCCCAAGGAATTCATGGATGCGATTAATGCCGAGAACAATACTACTAACGGTACATATGCTGCTAAAATCATTGAAATCACTGCGGATTTGGATATGGGATATCTCGAAGTTACAAACTTATACGGAACCTTGAGAAACTTCGAATCCCACAATGCCCCCAAAATCCATCCGGTCTTGTTGGCAACCGGTGTTGGCAAAATCGTTATCCAGGACCGCGATGGAAGCACCAGCAAATATAATGAAGGCCTGATGATTTTTTCAGCCTCTGGAAATACAATCAGACATGCCGGATTCAGTATCAAACGCAGCCACAATATCATCATCCGGAATTTGAAGTTTTCTGAACTTTGGGAGTGGGACGAGGCTACCAAGGGGGACTATGATTCCAACGATTGGGATTATTTCACAATTGACACTGTAAACGGAATCTGGTTCGATCACATCGAACTGGAAAAATCATATGACGGTCTGATTGATTTCAAGGCCGGAAGCTCAGTGGAAGAATCAGTAGTCAATGCGACTTTTTCCTATATGTCACTGATCTTTGAAACCACTGATTTCGTTCGAGCCCAGTTTGACTATCTTGAAGCAAATAAAGCTTCATTTAACTATTATAACCAGATGCGGCTGGCTGGCATGACCAAAGAAGAGATCCAGAGTCTCAACTCTTTCCAGAAAAAAGGCTTTCTTCTGGGGGGAAGCGAACTAAGAGTCGGCAACGTCTTCACGCTTTCAATCTATAATTCATATGTCAAGAATCTTCAAGACAGATTCCCCAGACTTCGAGGTGGAGATGTCCATATCTTCAATTGCATCTATGATGCCACAGACATCTATGAAATAAGAAATTATGTAAGAGAAACCTACCCGGTATTGTTTGCCAAAACGGAATACAACCGTCAATTGACCAATCAGGCACTCGTTACAACCGAAAACGGTGCAATTTACATGCAAAACTCGATAATTTACGGAGTCACCCAGGTTATCAAATCGAATCAAGTCGGAGAAGATCATCCGCTCATGACTGGTAAATACCTGGTCGAAGACAGTTTGTATGTTTTGGGAGACTATGTGTTCTATGGGTCATCAGAAGACGAAGATACTGCATTTATCAGAGCAAATCTGGAACCGATTCTGCCATTCTCCTGGACGACTATTTCCGGACTGCCATATTCAAATCAACACTTGATTGCGGTAAATGTGCTGGAATCCTATCTTGAAACGATGATTGTCGGGACCACAGGAGAGAGTTTTAACTGGTTTTCAACTGAATATGAATAAAAAGTAAAAAAAATATAAATATAAATAGGAGGGAAATTATGAATCTAAAATTCAAAAGAATCGCAATGTTTGCTTTGGCGTTAGCCATGACAGTTGCCATTGCCGGTTGTTCTCTGTTTGGCGGAACGACAACCACTACGACAACAGTTGCAACAACCGCCGCTACCACTACGGTGACAACCACAGCTGCCGTTACAACATCAGCCGCTACCACGGCTACTACTACGGCTGCAACTACCGCAACAACTACGAGTGCTGCAGTTACGACTGCTACAACAACTGCAACAACTACTCAAGCAACAACGGCTACAACAACTGCTACGACAACGGCCACAACTGTCGCTACAACGACAACTACAACCGCTGCTCCGGCGCAATATGATGTCTTTTTCGAAGTCAATCTTGGTAGTGCAGTAGCTGCTATCGAAGATGTCATCAGCGGAAGTGTAATCGCGAAACCTGAAGATCCGACTCGTGAGGGATATACATTTGAGGGATGGTATCAGGACGCCTTGTTTGCACAAGCTTGGGACTTTGCATCTGACACTGTCACTGCAGATATAACTCTTTACGCAATGTGGGAAGAGGGAACTGCAATCCGCACTCTTGAAGACTTCTACAATCTCGCTGCCGGAACGACAGATACAACAGGCATGATATACTATCTAGCCAATGATCTGGATTTCACAGGCTATACATGGACTCCGGTAGACAAAGAATTCAAGGGAACGCTCTACGGAAAAGAACATACGATTTCCAATCTTGATATTACTTCAAGCGGAATGTATACGGGTCTTTTCGGCAAGTTGAATGAGGGCAATCTTTATGATATGGTATTGGATAATGTGAATATCACATCAACCGACAACCGCGCGGGTATCCTTGTAGGCTATCTGAATGCCGCCGGTTCGACAATCTCAAATATCAAAATCTATAATTCCAGTGTTTCCGCTGCCCATGCCAATGGATCGGGCGGTATAATCGGAAATGCTAAATACGATGTCACGATCAGTCAAATAGTGATCAGAAACACAACAATCTCCAATTCGGCGAATGTCGCAGGTGGAATCATCGGTCAAATCGATGCTGCGATAGTTACAGTATCTGATATCGACATCCAGGCCGTTATCACTTCAGCCGGCGAACGTGTCGGTGGTGTCTTTGGAGAAGTCAAAAAATCATCAAGCGCTATAGTTGAACCGGACTTTACCATCAGTCGCGCAGTTATCCGCGTTGATCTTAAAGGAACGCGTTATGTCGGCGGTATTGTCGGAAGAAACGACTATACTCACGGAACCTTGACGGATATTATTCTTATCGCCAACATCAATAGTGCACATGTCGACGCAGGTTCGATCGCAGGCAGAAGCATTGTAGACAGTGTTACAAATGTTTATGGAGTAGCGATCAATTCCGCGATGTCTCTATCCAAACAAAATGTTCCAATAGAGCTTAAAGATAAAGAAGGTTTGGTTCCTGCAACCCATTTCACCGGATACTCGGAATTGTGGGATGTCACGGGGGCATTACCAACTCTTGATGTGCTCGTTTCGGAATACAAAGTAACGTTCACTCAAGATGCTGAAGTTTTGCATGTTCAGTATGTAATGATGGATCAGAAGATTTTGGAACCAATTGATCCAGTTCTCGTAGATAATATCTTCATGGGTTGGAAAGAAGCGCTGGCAACCGAAGCATTTGATTTTGAAACAGTCATCGATGCAGACACAGATCTTGTCGCATCGTTTGTTCCAATCGTTTATCACTCGGTAACTTTCGTAGTTGAAGGTGAAACCGATGTTGTTGTCCAAGTAGTGGAAAACACTGCTGTTACAGAACCGATTGACCCAGTCAAGGAAGGAAAGAACTTCACCGGATGGTTTGAAGGCCTAAGTGAAACGGCGTTTGATTTTGCAACACTTATCACTGCTGATGTAACCTTGACAGCTCATTTCGTTGATAAAGTTTACTTCAATGTAACATTCGTCGTTAGTGGTGAAGATGACGTTATTGTTCAGGTCGAAGAAGGACATGCAGTTGTTCAACCAGCAGATCCGACTATTCCTGTTGGTAAAGAGTTTGTTGGCTGGTTATTGCCTCTTGCAGTCGATCCTTACGACTTTGCCACTTTAATTACTGCAGACATTACGCTTACAGCTGAATTCAGAACCTTATCCGGAACAACGTTTACGGTAACGTTCGAACCTAACGGTGGACTTCCTGCACCTGATCCTCAAGAAATAGAAGATGGTGCATTAGTTGTTGAACCAGCGACTATGACGAAAACTGATTATGAATTTGCCGGCTGGTTCAAGGAAATCACACTCGACACTGAATGGTTATTCTCTACTGATACTGTTTCAGAAGCAATTACCTTGTATGCTAAATGGATTGTTCCGGTTCCAGAAGGAACTGCAATCACAACAGTTGAAGAATTCTATGCTATGGCAATAAGTGGTTCAACAAATACGTATTATCTAGCAAATGATCTTGACTTTACTGGGTATACTTGGGTGTTGTCATCGACTACTTTCTCTGGAATTCTAAATGGAAACGGAAAAACAGTATCTAATTTGACAATTGGAAGTGGAACTGAAACAAATTATGGAGGAATATTCTATAAGGCAGGCAATGCAACAATAAGTGATTTGACGATCAACAGCATGATT
This sequence comes from uncultured Candidatus Izemoplasmatales bacterium, assembly GCA_964459895.1. Lineage (GTDB taxonomy): Bacteria > Bacillota_I > Bacilli_A > Izemoplasmatales > Hujiaoplasmataceae > JAAYZB01. Next base: position 1,943 of record CAYWOK010000030.1, on the reverse strand, counting down.
GTAAATGTTGATGCACGTGGTGGTTTATTGATAGGCCAAGTCACGGGCGGTCCTGTTTCAATCTCCAACATCACTATAATCAATTCTGAAGTCAATGGAACAAAGGCTGAAGGTGTAGGAATTCTTGTTGGTCAAGTTGTAGCTCAGCTGAATGTTTCCAATGTATCGATTACTTCTTCAAAGGCATATAGCTCATCACAATATGCCGGATTTATCGTCGGACGTTCAGACAATATCGTGAATATTACTGATCTCTATATTTATGACAGTTTGGCAGAATTTGCTGTTACAGGAAACAACTCCTGTGGTGCGGGAATCGTGGGATATTCTAATAATGTTGCTTCAGTTATCACTATGCTTAGAGTGGTCATTGAAGCTTCTGAATCCAAAGGTTATTGGGCAGCATCATTGGTCGGATATCTGAAGACGGGATCTCTTTCAGCTACAGATGTATTTGTGAATGTCAATTTGACGAATGCTATTGTTGCTAGAAACGATACTGGAGTAGCGCCAACTCTTACAAATGTATATGGATGTTTTACAAATGTAGCGACGAATTATACGACTGCAGTTGTGCTTGATGCAGGCAACGTGCTAGCTGACTTGACTGGACTCGATGGAGACTGGTGGACTACAAATTATTCATCGATTACGGGAAGTTCTCTTTGGATATATGACACTGTATCACATTTCTACGAATTAGACAGGTAGTTATATTTTTTAATCTACTGAGGCCCGCTTGTTATAGCGGGCCTTTTTTCTATGAATAATCATTTCTTACTTGTATATATCAAAAAAGTAACATAAAATATATATGATATACGTACACTGTTTATTATGCTAGACAAAGGAGAATGACCATGATCGAGAAATATTTGCGCCAGACAATTGATGAATTCAATCCTTATCATGAATTTAAAAGGATGACATACGAGGACGGCGTCCTATTAATTGCCGCGATGAAGTTTTATCAACTTACAAATGACTCCTATTATTTTAATTTTTTGAAAAGATATCTTGAAGCACATATTGATGAATCAGGCGTAATTGTCAATTATCATCCCGAAGAATACAACATCGACAATATCTTAGCAGGCAACGTATTGTTTTTCATGTATGACTTAACCAAAGATAAGAGATACAAGTTAGCAATCGAATCATTGCGAGGCCAGTTGAAAACACATCCAAGGACCGATTCCAAAAGTTTTTGGCATAAACTCCGTTACCCTAATCAAATCTGGCTTGATGGACTTTATATGGGCCAAATATTTTATCTTCGCTATGGCTATGAAACAGAAGAAGAATATATTGCAGATGACGTGATGAACCAAATTGAAAATGTCAGAAAGTATCTTTTTGACGAGAAGAAAAGACTATATTTTCACGCTTATGATGAAAAGAAAATTATGCAATGGGCAAACAGAGAAACGGGCAGATCCCCCAATGTCTGGAGTCGCGCAGTTGGATGGTTTGCGATGGCGCTTGTCGAAATCTACGATATTTTTCTGTTTAAGGACAATACTAAAGCAAAAAGAGTGGCGGCACTGCTTTCGGAACTCTTGGAAGGAATGCTTCCGTATCGTGACAAAACATATTCGATGTGGTACCAACTCGTGGAATTCCCCGACTTGGCAGGCAATTATCTTGAAACGAGCGGAACGGCAATGCTTGCCTTTTCGATGTTGAAGGGTGCCAGGCTGAAAATGCTTGATCCCAAATTTCAAAAAATCGGAATTGAAACGCTGAAAGGAATCGAAAACAAGTATCTACGAGAAGAAGACGGCAAACTAATACTTGGCGGAACGTGTCAGGTTGCCGGTCTTGACAACGAAAGGCGAGATGGAAGTATTTACTACTATCTTTCCGAAAAAGTTGTTGAAAACGAAATTAAGGGCCTTGCGCCTTATTTCTATTGTTACTCCGAACTTCTCCGCATCAAAAAA
>CAYWOK010000029.1:0-18420 GCA_964459895.1 uncultured Candidatus Izemoplasmatales bacterium | reverse complement strand
AATTGTTAATCAAAACCGGACGTTCTTTGTCTTGCCAGTCCGGTTTGATAAGATGCTTGTTGATGAGTTCATGGTAGTTTTGGCTAAGTCTTGTGAGCCCAGAATCGGAAAACGTCATGACAGCCTCGGGTGTGACAAAAGAATTGTTTTTGGCTAAAGGCCAATAAAAGTCAAATGAATTGATACCAAAAAGAACTCGCAACAATCCGTGTGGAGAAATTTCCGCGGTTGCCTCGAAATTACCGCTGTAAATTAAGGAAAATCCATAACACTTGCCGACAAATTCGTCAGTGTGAGGGGCTTTTATCGCGATAAATGGGTTATGGTCATTCGAAGATACTCCCGTTTTGGAATCGATTTTCAGCACGCCAAAGTCAAGTTTATGCTCTGTAATCTGACGCTCTCTAATCCAGGCTCCATCGAGACTTAAAAGTTGATAGTTTTCGTTCAGAAAATCGATGTTCATGCTCATGGCTTTTTCGATAGTCAAAGACTGTTTGTCTAAATTTCGGATCACGCATCTTCTCGTGATTATGTCTAAATCATGGAATACGCTGTAATATAAATCTACTTCGATTGCTACCAAAGCGTCATGCAAGGTTATTTTCAAAGTTGAAACATTGCTGTTTATATCTGCTTTTGTTTCTGGCATTCCAGAAAAATGAGGTTTGCCCTTGATAATCTCATAATTTTTGTAAGTAAAATCAACTAGTCTGGAACCATCTTCAAGCCTAAAATGAAGCATAGGGTCGCGAAAGTCGCCTTTGCCATAGGTGGAGATTTCCATTAGCGCAAGATTTAAGTTGAAATTTTTGTCTGCTTTGTCATAGATCACTTGGTTTCCGACTTCAATCTCGAAATGAGGTTGCATTTTATCGATTTCCACATCGTCTCCAATGCTGGAACCATAATAAACATGTCCGAGATGTCCGGAAGGATAGATGTTGATTAAATAAGATGTTTTTTCGGTTCTTAAGTGGAAATAATGTTTATTTTCATTGAAAGTAATCATCAAATTCGCCTCTTTTATATTTTTTCTACAAAATCTTTGGCAAGAAGTGCACAGGCACGTGCCGGAGTATATAAAGGTTGGATGATGGTTATCTGTGAAGATATTCGTCTGATCGAAGCTGCGAACAATTCTTTATACAAAGTATCTGCAGTTCCGATTCCACCAATCACAACCAAAGTTGTAATACCAAAATCAAGATTTCGATAAACTCCCTCGACAAGCAGTCTGACTTCTTCAGCCGCTTCTAAAAGAATTTTGTACGCATGTTGGTTTACCCTTCCAAAACCTGTAACCAAAGGAGCAATTTTAGCAACGTCAGTTCTACTGAGATTATTGAAATAACTCACTAATTCAGAGAACATAGTAATATTAAGATGATTCTTGATGGCGTCGGAAAAACTTGATTGAGGATATCTTCCATCCAAAACGCGTGCATAATATTTCAAAGCATGAAATCCGACATCGAATGCACTGCCAGCATCGCCTTCTTTATAGTGAAATCCTCCACATCTCCAAGTTTTATCATTGTTGATGCCAAAACAGACTGACCCGGTTCCCAAAATCAAAGCCATGCCTTGTAATGTGCCGTTCCCAGAAGCTAATGCACCATACACGTCATTTCGCACCTCGATGTACTTGCATCGGGAAAAAAAGGGCATTTGTCTTAATCCGGTCTCATATTTTTCCTGGTCGTTTTCGGACGCGATACCGCCAATTCCAGCATAAATACCAGAAATTTGTTTAGTGAATCGCAAACTTTCAAAAGCTTCACTTATTGTTTGAAACGATATCTCAAAAGAGACAGTATCAACTGAAGAGGGACCCACAACAGATTCCTGTACGATATCAGCATTTTGGTTTATAATCACAAAGTGTGTTTTTGTCCCTCCGCCATCAATTCCAAGATAATATCGATCTGATCCTTCTTTTTTGCGATTACTCATACTAAATTTCTCCCTTTTGTTTGAAACCGTCCAGATATATTTTGAAAAAAGGATAAATGACAAAACGACACAAGATCGCAGCATAAACAAATTGAAGTACTATCGAAAGAACCACTAGCCATATTGGGGAATACATTATTCCTGCCAAAATGTTATCAATAATCACTCCCGACAGGTATGCCGGTGAAAAAATGAGAAAATACTGGAATTTTGTTGGAATCAAGCCATTGGCAAAAAATATCGGGCCCATGCAGAAGACCAAAATATAAACGACATAATTCATCGAAAGAATCTTGTTTGTCTTACTGATAATCGATAACGACAATCCGATGAGAATATGGACAATCACACTTAGAACATAGGCAAAGAACAAAGCGACGAAAGAAATGGAGATATCGCGCACAATTTCCAGAACCAAAATGTAAAATAGAATTGGAATCAACTGTAATATTAGTGCTGAAGCAGTTTTGGTGAGTAGCAAAGTATATGGACTGCATTCCCCTTTGTCGCAAGGAATAATCTTTCCTTCAAGAAAATCTGCTTTCAGAGAAAACGAAAAAATCACCACTGGCATGATAAATGCCGTTACATAAATAATATTTGAGGCGTTAATCGAAGGAAAAAAGGCCATGATTGCACCAAATAGAAAAGAAAAGCCAATCACGATGTGGAAAACGCGGTAATGAAAAAAACGCTTGATGTCATTCTCAATAAGTTTTAATATCATTTTCATTCAATAGTACCCCCGTTTCTTCAGCAAATATCTCATCATCCAAAATCTTTTTCATATAGATCTCCAAAATCTGGTTTTGATTGATTAACTCATAAAAACCAGTCTCAGAAATTGAATCCAATGGATATGACTCTTGTTTTACGTTGTGAACGTTATCTTCATATCTGACAACGATGTGTGGACAGTTGTATTTTTCCTTGAGTTCAGATACCGTTTTTATAGTTACTATTTTTCCTGAAATTAGAAAAGCAACTCTGTCAGCGTATCTCAAGGCGTTTTTTATGGTAAAGTCGGTCAATATTATTGTACAGTTATTTGGCCTATACTTCAATAATATATCGAAAAAACGTTGGGTTTGGCGCTCGGATAGATGTTCAAACACTTGATCGACGACAATTGTGTCTGGCAGATCATAGATGGTCTGCATCAGGCCAGCAAATATAAGTTCGACTCGGGAAAGTTGATTAATTCTTTTTTCGACTGATGCATTCAAGTTGTAGAGATTGATCAAATGAAAGTAATCGTCTTCGTTGTTTTGTTTGTTTGTCGATTTGATCAAGCGTTTGACAACTGATTTCAGTTTTAAATACTTGCTCTTTGCATTCGAGAATGTCTCGGAGTTTAATAATACTTTAGAAGTTATATCTCCAGAATTTTGGTTGTTCGGTTCTGTGTTTTTTTGATCGAGATTCATCAATATCTTGCCAATCGTCGATTTCATTGAACTGGAAGAGCCTACTACGGCCAAAATTTCGCCTTTAGCAATAGTCAACGATATTCCGCTCTGTGGCTGTGAAAAGTCGACAGATTCGTAATTGATATTCTTATAGCCAATATGATTGCCTATTGACAGAGAGCCTATTTGTGAAGTGATAAGAGATTTAACGACATTCACGTAATCGGTGAACATATCATTGCCAAAATGAAAACCCAAAATATCCGTTACCAGATAGTAATGAAATTCAAGTTCTTTCATCAGCAAAGTCAATGAAGATGGAGTTTTTTTTCCCCAAACCTGAGTCAAAGTTTCAACCAAGATAGCAGTAAACTGAGAATATAAAGGCTGCACACAATTTTCCTTGATTTCAGACTTTAAATCATCGAATTCTAGATATATATTATGCATTAAACCTAGATATTGTTTGTTTTCAAGATATGTCAGATATAGGTTGTGAAATATTAAATCGATAACATGATCAATTGAAAAATACCCCTTGTACAAAGAGCTAATTTCACCAGCAATCCGCAATTGAAATAAAAACAGATCATCAATCAAAGCAAAGTACAATTCCTTTTTTTCGTTGAAACGGTAATAGAAACTTCCTTTGTTAAAATTGCTTTGCTTTATGATCTCATTGAGTGAAGCTTCAGCGAATGTTTTTGTAGAGAATTCAGTGAGTGCCGCCTCATGAAGACTAGGATTGCTTATAAGAAAATTTGTCAAATCCAGATTATTCTTTTTCATCACGGCCTCCTTACTATACCACGTGGTCTAAACCATCTGGTATAATTATAGCGCTTATGATATTATTTGTCAAGAATAAATAGAAAACTGGCTGTATTTAAACTGCCAGTTTGCTTTTTAATGATATGATTTCCCGTATTTTGTCTTTAAAAATACTTGAAGCGCTTCAAGATCTGCTTCGGATTCAAAACCCTTTTTATATACAATATACGTCTTTTTGTTGATGTCTGATAATATAAGAAAATCCTTTGTGTTTAATATTTTTAAAATTTCAGTGTATGGGACAACTCTGCTTTTAACGTTTTCAATCTGAATCTCGGTTTCAGTAAAAATATATGTCTGCAACACCGGATGTTCTACAAGTGGGCTTTTCTTCAATATCCGTTTTGTAGTCATAGACTGCATAAGATACGTAAGAACAAAGTAAAATGCTAAAATTCCAATCAGGAACAACCCGTACTTCCACTCTGCCTGGGTGAACATGTATATCGTAAAACCAAGAGTGATAATCGCCACAATGATGAAGTTTTTCTTGAGAAAGTTGTTCAAATAATATTTGTTGTAGTTAATAATCAAATTCTTGTCGTACATTGTCTGGTTCTTAATATTCAATTTAATCTCCTCCTTTTGTCATATCTTGAATTTTTTAAACAGCATTGGAAATAATCCTATTCCTGCAAATACCATTACGAAATAGCGGATAAAATCGAACAGCACTGCTAGAGACGATTTGATCATTTCCCCATCCAGTAACGCTCCCGTTGCTTCAGGGTCTACAATTAGAGCAAAGATTGCCTTTAGAGACAATCTGATTGCCATGACTACAACTACGCCACCTGCAAAACGAATCAGATTCTTCCAGAGTATTTTGTGGTTGTCGAAGTTCACACTTCTTTTCTCGAAACCTACACCCAAGACAAATCCAAAAATTGCACCCAACATTTTTGCGATACCTTCAAGGTTGTTATATAAGACAGTCGCATCACTAGAATCAATGGTAGTTTTAGCGCTCAACAGATAGAAGATGTAACTGCCGACAAATACAAGTCCGAATAATGCCAAAACGATATAGTATAGCCTTTGCTTGTTCTCGGTTTTTGATAGATAATAATAAAAGCCAAGTGATAGTCCAATTCCCAATAAGCCACCCACGATCACATCCGATAGAAAATGAGCCCCAAGATACATTCTGCTCAATGCTACCATGACTATAATGATGGTAACGATTATCGTCAGCCAGCGTTTTCTAACCCAGATAGCTAAACTTCCGAAGACAGTTGCTGCTCCCTGAGTGTGACCACTCGGGAAAGAATATCCAGTTGCAGTCTTTGGTCTAATATTCATAATTTGATTATCAACTTGGAAAGGTCGCAATCTGTGAACAATAACTTTGATAATGCTGTTTAAAACCAAGGACACAAATACCGTAATTCCTAGTGCCTCTCCGACTTTCTTGTCATAGCACCAATACATGAACCCGAGAATCGCAATAATAACCAATTCTTCCCCAAACATGGTCCATAACTGAAAGAAATAATCCCAAAACTGATTGCTGAAACTTTGTAACCACCGAACAATTTCTAGTTCAAATGCCATAATTCATACCCCTCTTTTTTCAATATGCCAATCACGCGAAAAAATTCTGTAAAAATCTAGTGCTCCAATATTAATCGTGTTAATTGTCAAAATAACCCATAAAACACTAGCCCAAATACTGCAGAGATCAAAATTAAATAAATAGGGTTCATTTTGTTGAAAATGCGAAACAAGAGAAACAAAACCCCAAAGATTATCCATGCTTTGTAATCTTGAACTGCCTGAGATAAATTCATGATATCAGTATGGATGGTGCTTCTAAGGATAAACCCGATGGCGACAGTCACCAAGATTCCAACAATAACGGGTTTAACTCCGTGTAGAAATCCTTGAACATACCTGTTTTTTGAGAAACGTGTGAAAAATTTGGCTATTATCAAAATAATGATAAACGAAGGAAGAACAACTCCAAAAGTGGCAAATATAGCTCCAAGGATACCTGCTTCATGGAAGCCGATGAAAGTGGCCATGTTGATTGCAAACGGTCCAGGAGTTGATTCGCTTACGGCAATGAAATCAACCAACGTGTCAATTGAATCCAACCATTGATGTTTCAAAACTTCTTCCTGGATAAGCGGAATCATTGCGTATCCGCCTCCGAAAGTGAACAAACCGATTTTGAAAAAAGTGATTAGTAACAGCAACAGTTTACCCATGATTTTTCACTTCGGCTTTGTGCATTAAAATACAATAAATAATACCGATGAGCCCGCCCAGCAGAATCGCTAGCAGAACTGGTAAAACCTGGAACAGAACCAGAGATAGCCCTGCGAGAATCATAACATAGGAAAACCAGTTTTTTTTCATTTTTTTGAATAGTTTGATACCGGCATTCAAAATGAGGATAGCAACACCAATTCTGATACCCTGAAAAGCATAGGCGATCCAGAGATTGTCTTTGAATTGCATGAAGAAAATCGAAACTAGAGTGATGATGACAAATGATGGCAATACAACACCCAAAGTGGCCATTAAAGCGCCTAGAAAGCCTTTCAATTTATAACCGATATAGGTTGCGCTGTTGATAGCTATCGGACCGGGAGTTGATTCAGCAATCGCGATGATATCCAGAAATTCGTCGTAATCAATCCACTTTCTTTTTTCGATTGCCTCACGCTGAATCAGCGGAATCATGGAATATCCTCCGCCGAACGTGAAAAGACCAATTTTCAAAAACGTAAAAAAGATCAGTCCGTACATGTCTTTTCCTTCCTGGTGTTTGTAGCTTTGATTCATCACTGCAAAAACAGAATTTCAATTATGATATTTCGCTTTGAATTCTTTCATTTGTTTCTCAACCAAATTTTGCACCATGACACTGATGGCATTTGTATCCATATCAGCAATTTGCTTATATGGGATAACCGGTAGCACATGAATGTAACACTTTTGAATTCCTATTCTGAAACGTCTGAAGATTCCATGCATATCATAGAGACATACCGGAACAATATCGGCTTCAGCCTTGGTTGCAAGTTTGAAAGAACCGGCTTTGAAGGGAATCATCTCGTTAGAATAACTTCTCGTTCCCTCAGCGAAAACTGCCATGGGTTGGCCGTTTTTAATCGCATTGACAGTATCTAGTATCGCTTGAAGGCCTTGTCTGGCCATGCCTCTGTGGAGGGAAATGCATCCAGTCCCCAACATTAAGTACCTAAGTAGCGAAAAACGGAACAGTTCTTCCTTTGAAACAAAAGCCATCGGAAATTTTTTAAATATCTGTTTCATATATATAGGATCGGTATATTCGATGTGATTAGAAATAGTGACAAATCGATTGCTCTGAGGCAGGTTTTCTCTGCCCGTAACAATCACTTTCACTCGCAAGATGAAATTGAAAATGTAAAAACCGAACTGATTATAGAAATTATGTTTCAAGAGGCTTTTTTTATTAGTATTCACGGTTGTATAAATCACTACAATTAGTAAGAGTAACAAAACGATCATCGAGGCAAAAAACAGGCCAACAGCCACCCCTAAAACCATCAATGTTCCAACAATGTTTTGAGGATATGTGCCAAAAATGAGAAACAGCGCTGTTCCAGCTAGTGTAAGGAAGAGGTTGATGATGACAATGATCATTTTCTTCGAATCCTTTCATAGATTGCAAAAGTCAAATCTTCTCTTTCGTCCTTTTTAACCAGTTTGAACTTGGACAAATCGAGTTTGTTCAAAAAGACATTGCCTTCATGAACTTTTCTAATATGAGTAATATATAGCCTATCCGCAAAAGGCAAGGTGAGCTCATAGATGGTTTTGCCACCGATAACAAAAATTTCCTCATCTCGATGCGCTTGAAGAAAATTCAGAAGATCATTGGTCACTGTCACTCCAGGATAGGAATAAGGTTCCAAAGAAGCAATAATCGACTGACGATTAGGCAAAGGTTTGCCGATTCTATTCAAAATCGAACGAAATGTCTCGAGCCCCATTAGTACCATTTTGTTTTCTGTTGTTTTTTTAAAATATCGCAAATCCTCAGGATAATTCCAGGGCAAATCATTATCGTTGCCAATTAAGTAATTGGGGTCAATCGCAAATATTAAACTGATCATTAGACTGCAACCTTTCCTTTAATAGCAGGATGTGGATCGTATCCAGTAATTTCGAAATCGTCATATTTGAATCCATCGATTTGTTTAATCGCCTTATTCAGATGGATTTTAGGAAGTTTTCGTGGTATTCTTGACAACAAAATATTGACCTGGTCCATATGATTCCGATAGATATGACAATCGCCAAAAGTATGAATAAATTCTCCTGGTTCGAGATTACAAACCGATGCCACCATCATTGTCAGCAAAGCGTAAGATGCAATATTGAAAGGGACACCCAAAAAGGCGTCTGCACTTCGTTGATATAATTGACATGATAATTTCCCGTCGCTGACATAAAACTGAAACATCACGTGGCAGGGTGGCAATGCCATCTTGTCAATCAGTGGAGCGTTCCAGGAATTGACGATGAGCCGTCTGCTGTCCGGGTTGCTTTTGATTGTCTCAATGACGATTTTCAGTTGATCGATATTTCTTTCCTTGCCTTCGAAGTCCCGCCATTGCCTTCCATATACCGGTCCGAGATCGCCATACTTTTCAGCAAATCCTGGTATAGTTGCCACTTTTTCCGCGAATTCCTCGATTGTTTCATTATTGTATGATTCGGATCGCTTAAATTTTTCGTATGGCCAATCATTCCAAATTCGCACTTTGTTCTCGACTAGATACTTGATATTCGTATCGCCTTTGATAAACCATAACAATTCATGGATGACTGATTTCAGGTGGATTTTTTTAGTTGTTAGTAGAGGAAATCCTTCTTGCAGATCAAAGCGCATCTGGTAACCGAAAATAGAGATCGTTCCAACACCGGTGCGATCCGTTTTTTCATGTCCCTTAGCCAGAATTGTGCGCAGAAATTCTTGATATTCTCTCATCAGTCATCACCTATACATGAGATTATACCATTATTTACAATTGAAAAAAAGAAAAAGATGCAAATTGCATCTTAGTCTTTTTGCGAACTGATAAACGAGATTTTTTCGACAATTATCTCTGGGTACGAAAAGATTTTTTTCCCGTCTTGCATATGATCTCGCTGTTGCAGGCGGGCCTTGATTCCCACGACTGATCCCTTTTTACAGTAATCTACTGTAGCCTCGGCAATACCACTCCATAACGTGCAACTAAAGAAATCAGTTTCATAGTCATTTGTTTCACCACTTTTGAACGGACGCTGTACCGCCAAAGAAATCGTAGTAACGCTTCGGTTGTCATCGAGTTTCCTTAATTCAGGATCTTTGGTCAGTCTTCCGACCAATACAACTTGATTTAACATAGTGCCTCCTTGTGTTGTTTTATTACAATGATAGCTTATTCGACAACAAATGCATAATCTCAAAATTAGAGAAATGTGCACTAAGTATTACACTTTTATATATATTTTTCGCAACGAAAGAAAAAGCAACGGAATATATAGTCCGTTGCCTTCATTATTTCTAAATTGTGCAAATATTATGTATAATTTAGAATTTAAAATCTACATCTTGACGTTTTTTCTCTTCCGCTTCGAAATACAGTTTTTTCTCCATGTGGATAGCGTTTGCGACGATGCTTTGCGGGAAAGTAACGATGACATGGTTGATTCTAGTCACGTTTGCATTGTAAAGCCTTCTGGCGGCTTGCAAGTGTTCTTCTGTGTTCGCAACAGCAGACTGCAGCCCTAAAAACACGGTGTTGGCTTTGAGGTCTGGGTATTGTTCGACGACAACATTGATTCCTGAAGCTACTTGGTTCATTTGGCCTAGGAACTCTTCTTTTTCCTTCAGCGTTGCATTCTGGGGGATTCCCGAACGCCATTTGACAACTTTTTCCAAGGTTTCAGCTTCATGTTTTGCATAGCCTTTGGTGGTTTCGAGCATCTTTGTCAGCATGTCGAACCGTTTTGTCAAGGCGACATCGATTCCTGATTCGGCTTCGTTCACTTTCAGCTCAAGCTGACGAAGCTGGTTCATTACGGCGATATACCACAAAACAATGAGGATGATTACCCCTGAGATAATCAGAAGCGTGATGCCTAAGTTTGACAATAATGTTATCATTTGTATCCTCCTATTATTTCTATATAATATAATTTTATTTCTCACAATTGAATATGATGCCTGACGCAATGATTTCTATGCAAACCATAAAAATAATGGCGATTTCGCCTGCATATGGCATAATTCTACATTTTTTTGAAGATCTTTGTATTCAGTTTGAGCGTGTGGATAAAATCCTTGATAACAAGCAAATCCCGTTTGAAACCGTCCATCATCAGATCATCGATCTTCTTGAACATTTTAATCTCGAAGGTATCTTTGCCATTGTTGATGGCAATATACAGGTTTTCTTCAGAAAACGACAAGCCTATTCGTCCAGGGTTGCGTTTTTCCAGTTCGAAGATGGCCTCCATTATGTCAGGAGTCAAAACATAAAAAGCGGATAATTCGTTTGTGGAATAAGTTTTGAATTTTTTGTTAAAATCGACTGACTCAAGTTCCACTTTTTTGAACTTGCGGTTTGAAAGCGGAGAGCCACCTTCAAGAACTTGAAGATAGCCATCAAAAGGCTTGTTGAAAGTAAATTTGAAGACCCGGCCGATAAAATACGGAACATAATAAACCCTGGTGCCGTTCTTTGTGTGCTGGACATGGCGTTCTTCTAACTTAACATCACTCGAGAGAAAATCAACTTCGTCAAGTTTTCCCTGCAACATATCCTCAGAATAGAATCTGTCGGCACGTTTTAGAAACTCAGTTGCGTATACGTCAGGCTGAGACAATCCTTGATTTGGCAGATAAGTAATTCCTGGAATAGCCTCGGAAAAAAAAGTGCTGAGGACTTCAAATTTGAATTTTTTCTTGAGTTTTGAGAATTCGACACCGCCGATAATTGCAACGATAACGCCAGTCACAATAATCAAGAAAGCGAAAAATGCAGAATTTTCTCCAAGCCAACTTAGGAGCAACAAATATACGATTCCCCCGATGAGGATGGTTCCCCCACCGATCGCGACCAATCTCTCACTTTTTTTCTTGAGATTGTTGAATTTGTCCATTTTTTCTTGCACGCCTTTCACCTCTTCGTCTCCAGTATAATTATATATCATGCATGCCGAAAAAGCACGATTTAATTATTTAAACATCATGCAGGCTTTGACTGCTTTTTGCCACCCTGCATACAATTCATTTCTTGCTTTTTCGGAGATCTGTGGTTTGAACATTTTGTCAATACCCCACATTTGTTTGATTTCCTCTAGTTTCCAGAATTCAACTGCGATTCCAGCCATGTAAGCAACTCCCAACGCAGTGGTTTCACTTGTTGCAGGTTTGTCGATATAAGCTCCCAAAATGTCGCTTTGGAATTGCATGAGAAAGTCATTCGCCGAAGCGCCGCCATCAACGCGCAAACGGTTGAGACAGATTTTGGATTCGGTTTCCATGATTCGGATAACATCTTTGGTCTGGTAAGCGATTGCTTCGAGAGTCGCTCTGATGATCTGAGCCCGTGATGTGCCTCGAGTAATTCCAAAAATCGCTCCTTTGACATCTTTGTCCCAGTAGGGAGTTCCAAGCCCGACAAACGCTGGCACAAAATAGACGCCCTGATTGCTTTCACAACTCTTTGCATAAGTTTCGGATTCGCTTGATTTCTTGATCACTTGTATCCCGTCTCTTAACCATTGGACCGCTGATCCGGCAACAAAGATCGAGCCTTCAAGCGCATAGGTGATTTCTCCGTTCATCCCCCAAGCAATTGTCGTCAAAAGTCCGTTGTTCGAGAGAATGGGGTTTTTACCGGTGTTCATCAATAAAAAGCATCCAGTCCCATAGGTGTTCTTGATATCTCCATCCTTGAAGCAGGTCTGTCCGAAAAGTGCAGCTTGTTGATCGCCAGCGATGGCTGCAATCGGTACTTCGTGTCCAAAAAAAACGTTCTTGGAGGTTTTGCCGATTACTCCCGAAGATGGTTTCACTTCCGGAAGCATCGACTTCGGGACTCCGAATATTTTTAATAATTCATCGTCCCAGCACAAATCAAAGATGTTGTATAATAGCGTTCTGGAAGCATTAGAATAATCAGTTACGTGTTGTTTACCATTGGTCAGGTTCCAAACGATCCAGGTATCTATCGTTCCAAATAACAAATCGCCTTTTTGAGCTGATTCTTTGGCCCCCTTGACGTTATCGAGAATCCATTTGATTTTGGTAGCGGAAAAATAGGGATCTATCAACAAGCCGGTTTTGTTCTTAACGATTTGTTGATGGCCTTGTTTTCGTAATGATTCACAAATGGAATTAGTTTGTTTGCTTTGCCAGACAATGGCATTATATACTGGCTCGCCTGAATGTTTGTTCCAAACAACTGTCGTCTCGCGTTGATTTGTGATGCCGATTCCAGCGATTTGTTGTGCAGACAGTTTGGCTTTGACCATACATTCGCCGATACAGACTGAAACCGATTCCCAAATTTCTTTCGGATCATGTAGGACAAATCCCGGTTCGGGAAAATACTGAGTGAACTCATATTGACTCTGGCAGATGATTTTTCCAGCCTTATTGAAAATTAACACTCTAGAAGAAGTTGTCCCTTGGTCGATTGCCAAAATATATTTCTCCATTAATGCACCTCTTTGGCTATCATTATACCAAATCATGTTTGAAAATTAAACGGGAAATGGTATAATAATTCTATAAAAATAAGAAGTTAGGGAGTGTAATCATGCAAAAATTAACACAATCCGATTCAAAGGGTAATACCATCCATCTTTATGTCTACGAACCTGAAACCAAACCTAAGGGCGTTGTTCAAATCATCCATGGTGCCAGCGAGCATTTCGCCAGATATGGTCTCTTCGCTGAATTTTTAAGCAAGAACGGCTTCGCTGTAGTTGGCTGCGACATATTAGGCCACGGCCTCAGCACTTCGACAACAGATTTTGTACATTTCGCCGACAAAGACGGTGACAGAATCGCATTTGAATCATTGTTACTTGTAAAAGATTACATTCAGAAAACTTATCCGAAGCAAAAATATTACGTTTTAGGTCACAGTATGGGCTCTTTCCTTGCTAGAAAACTTGTCATTGATTATCCCGAGTTTTATGCTAAAGCTGTCTGGTCAGGAACAACGCATGTTCCTGGAATCGTATCTTCAATGGGAAAAATGCTCGCAAGTATCATCGGTTTTTTCAAAGGTCCAAAACATATTTCAAAGACCATTCAGAATATGGCAATCGATGCCAATCCTCGAAAAATGAAAAAAGATGGTCTAATCCATGATTTGGATGAGGAATGGTTGACCAAGGACAAGGAAATCCAGGATTATTACCACAATTCACCAATTTGTGGACAGCCTTTCACTGTAACTGCCAATCGGGACATGTTCCGGTGGCTGGGATATGTGAACAATACAAAAAATATCATGAAGACAAAACGCGATTTGCCGATATTTATCATATCTGGAGCCAAGGACCCGCTCAGCAATTATGGCGAAAGAATTAATTACCTTTATAATTTAATGTTGAAACTTGGCTTTACCAATGTCAAAATGAAACTCTACGATGAAGACCGCCACGAGATTTTGAATGAACTCGACAAAGCTACGGTTTATGATGACATTTTGAATTTTTTAAAAAAATAGGATTTTCCCAATAAAAAGATATAATCCCCCGTATATCTTGTGTAGAAAACAAAAAGGAGGATTTAAAAATGAAAAAATTATTAGTTTCAACTGGAATGGCTTTTGCACTATTTTTCACACTATTTTTAGCGGGCTGTGACCAAGTCACGGAACTTTCATACGCGACAATTGAAATCAATCCCGGAATCGACATGGTACTGGACGCAAATAACAATGTCAAGAGCGTCGCTGCTTTGAACCAAGACGGTGAAATGCTTTTATTGAACTTGAGTCTTGAAAACAAAACCATGGAAGCTGCTGTAGGCGAAATCATTGATGAGGCAATCGACCTTGGCTTTATCGATCCTGATTCAGATGACACCACTGTTGAAATCAGTTGCACATCAGAGAAAGTTCAAACAAGACTTCAAGAAAAATTCAATGAAGCTTTCCAAAACAGAGGCATGTTTGGCAGAGCAATCGACAAGGACAATACCGAACTATTGGCTGAAGCAGATGAATTAGGTGTTACACCAGGATTCTTAAGACTGGTCTATCGCGCCATCGAAGCTGACGCAACGCTAATTTTCGAAGATGCTTTGTTGATGACCCAACAAGAACTGATTGCTGTTATAAAAGACAATAACCAAGAAATCAAAATGGTTTGCGCAGAATTGAAAACAGAATTCTTTGAAGCAAGACAATTGCTGCTTGACGAGTATCTTCCGCAAATCCAGGCTTTGGAAGCTCAAATAGCCGAAATCGAAGCCGCTGAAGGCGATGCAACAGATTTGATTGCTGAACTTGAGGCTTTGAAAGTTGAATTGCATGATGCCATATCAGCACTCAGAATCGAATATCAAGCTGATGGAGAAGCAATTCGCACTCAGATCCAAGAACAGCATCAAATCATGATCCAAGAACACCTAAATGCTGTTGAAGCCTTTAGAAACCAAATTCAAAACAGATGTGACATGTATGACAAGTCCATCGAAGATTTCCAAGAAACAGGCACCTACACTACCCATACCTCTACCCAAGGCGGGAAAAACTAAGCATATCAACACATAAAAAAAGTCAGCTGGCAAAAGCTGACTTTTTTCTATTTGTTTGCTTTTCTCATAAAATCAAAGATTGAGACATACCTATCTTTTCCAATCACCACATGATCGATCAAAGCGATTTGCATCATTTCGCCCACCTCCATGAATTTCTTCGTAACTTCAATATCCTGGTTGGATGGTTCCGGATCTCCTGACGGATGATTGTGAACCAGTATGATCTGGTAGGCAGAGTATTTCACTGCGTATTTAAACACTTCCCTGGGATGAATCAAGGATTGGTTGAGACTTCCGACAAATATTTGTTTTTTGGCGATGAGATTTGTTTTTAAATCAAGAAACAAAACAAATAGCACTTCCTGTTTCAAAGACGCCAAATCTTCCTTTAACAGCAAGTATACGTCATTTGGTGACTGAACCCTGGTTTTCTCCATATTAACGCTGTGGACCCGTTTTCCGAGCTCAATGGACGCAAGCAAACTGATTGCTTTGACTTTGCCAACGCCTCTGATAGAGCATAGCTCACTGATCGTCTTGTCCTTCAAATCAGACAATTCGGTCGTGTCATTCACCACGGCCTTGGCAACCTCAAGAACTGACATTTCCCTGCTACCGGTCGAAAAGATGATTGCAATCAGCTCATATGTTGAAAGCGATCCCGCTCCGTGAGCCAGCAGCCTTTCCCTCGGCCTTTCATATTCAGGCATGTCTTTTAGCATATACATCATTATCACCCTAGTAAATATTACGAGGACCACCACGAAAAACTTGAAAAAAGATGGGTTTCCCCATCTTTAGTCTTGGATAATCAGTTTTCTAATTTCTGAGATGAAATACAAAGAGCCGGTGACAAGCAAAATCTCATCTTCTTTCAGAAGTCTGACAAGCGCCTTGAATATGGCTTTGAAATCGCTGTGAACATGTTTATTTGGATGATGGCTTTCATTATATAGATCGATAGCGTTGGCTCTGCGTGGATACTCGATCTCAGTGAAGTGAAATTCATCGACAACGTTGTCTAGTTCAGAAATGATTTTTTCGTGTTCCTTGTCTTTCATCATACAGAATAAACACTTGATGTATTTGCCACGATACATAGCCGCAAGCGTCTGTTTCAGCGATTCAATGCCTCCGATATTGTGGGCTCCGTCCAACACGATCTGATGATTAATAATCTCGAACCGGCCTGGCCAAGTTGTGATTTTCAAACCGTTATGGATATTTTCTTCTTTAATAGGCAGATTGTTTGCTAGCCTCAGCACCCGGATGACTTCGATGGCAAGACAAGCGTTTTTAACCTGATGCATACCTGGCAATTGCAATTCATAGGGCTCCGTCCGGTATTTGAAGGAGGTGATCTCATCAATCAAAACATCCGAAACAAGATTGAAATCAACAATTTTGAGTCTTGAATGTTTATTTGAAGTAACTTCGTATAAGAGCGGAAACAACTCCTTGTTTTCGATTGCAGTAACAAGGGGGATGCCTTCTTTGACGATTCCCAGTTTGTTGAGCGCGATGCTTTCTAAAGTGTTGCCAAGTTGTTTCATGTGGTCATATGATATGTTCGTGATGCAACAGACTTCGGGAATAATCACGTTCGTCGCATCCAAAAGACCGCCGAGCCCGACTTCGATTACGGCATAGTTAACACCTTGGTCCCGGAAATATAGAAATGCCATTAAAGTTAATATTTCAAAGAAAGTGATTGCATCATTGTATTCCTCATAGACTTTTTCCCAAAGATCATGGAGGATGTTCGCATAACTGATGATTTCTTCATCGGATATGAAATACTGATCGATACCGATCCGCTCGTTGAATTTGACAACATAGGGCGAAGTATAGATTCCGACTTTGATGCCTGCATCATAGAGAATATTCTTGATGTAGTTGGCGGTGGATCCTTTGCCATTGGTTCCGGCAACATGGACGGACAGAAAACTATTCTCGGGATGGTCCAAGATAGAGCAGGCAATCTCCATTCGGCTCAAGTCGAGCTTTTCACCGAAGCGGTGCGAGTTTTCAATCCAGTTTTTTGCTTCCTCGAAAGTAATGAACATTATTATCGTTTTAACTCCTCAAGCCGTAACTTCGTCTCTTGGAGACGTTTTTGATACAGATTGTATTTTTGTTGTTCCTCGTCGATTTTATCAGCTGGGGCTTTTTTCAGAAAGTTCTCATTGCCAAGCATAGCTTGGCTTCTTTTGATTTCTTTTTCCAAATCGCTTTGTTCCTTTTCCAATCTAGTGATTTCCTCTTCAAAGTTTATCAGGCTACCTAGTGGCAAATACGCCTGAATCTCGTTAAAGATGATTGATATCGCCTTATCGACTTGATCCAATTTTTCATAAATAGACAGTTTCCCGGGGTTGACGAATTTGTCGAGATAGATTTTGTTTTCTTCGATGAATGTCCTTGTCGGTTTATCGCAAACAATTAGAAGATCGATTTGTTTTTGGTATGGAACATTGTATTCATTTCTGATTTGTCTGATTTTTTTGATCAGTTCAAAGAACCAGTCTCGATTCTCTGTTTCCGGAAAACGCAGATTATTGTCTACAGGCCAACTGGAAATAACGATTGAAGGCTCGAGATGCGGAAGCAATTGATAGATTTCTTCCGTGACAAAGGGCATGATCGGATGGTTTAACTTGATTATGGATTGAAGCACATAGAAAAGCACAGATTTGGTTGAGGCTTCTGTAATATCCAGTTTGCTCATCTCCACATACCAGGAAGCAAAATCGTTCCAGGTGAAATTGTAGATAATTTTTGAAGCTTCGCCAAAATCATAGCGCTCATATAAAGCGTCTGATTGCACAATCGTCTGGTTCAGGCGGTGAATGATCCATTTATCTGCGAAACTCATCTTTTTCGGGAGAAGTGTCAAGTCTTCACAACTCATGTTTTCGATATTCATCAGAACATAGCGGCTGATGTTCCAAATTTTGTTGATATAGTTCCAGCTGGACTCGACTTTCTCTGTTTCATAGCGCATGTCCATTCCCGGAGCTGAATTTGTGGAGATAAAGTATCTCAAGGCATCGGCACCATATTTTACGATGATATCGATCGGGTCCACGCCATTGCCAAGAGACTTAGACATCTTGCGTCCTTCTTCATCCCGGATAAGGCCATGGATAAGACAATCCTTGAAAGGAGTTTTTCCCGTGAATTCGATTCCTTGGAAAATCATTCTTGCTACCCAGAAAAAGATTATGTCATAGCCAGTGACCATGACGCTGGTCGGATAATATCTTTTGAATGCTTCGGTTTCCTCCGGCCACCCAAGGGTCGAAAACGGCCATAAGGCAGATGAAAACCATGTGTCAAGGACATCTTCGTCCTGTATCCAACCTTCTCCGGGACAAGTTCCGCAATGGATTTTATCGTCTTTATACCAGATGGGAATCCTGTGTCCCCACCATAATTGACGGGAAATGCACC
>CAYWOK010000028.1:0-19517 GCA_964459895.1 uncultured Candidatus Izemoplasmatales bacterium | reverse complement strand
CCCGGATGAATTCCTGATGGGCATCGATTACGTGATTCCCGATTATACTTATTTAGTCGAGAACCAAAATAAGATCAAAGCTCTTTTTATAAGCCATGGACACGAAGACCATATCGGAGGAATTCCGTTTCTTTTGAAAATGGTAAGGATACCGGTCATTTATGCTTCCGGACTTTCGGCCGGACTCATTCAGACCAAAATGGAAGAGCATTCCAATCTTTCTCTTAATCTGCAAGAATACCATGAATCAGATATCATCAGGTTCAAAAACATATCTGTCAGTTTCTTCCGGACCAATCACTCAATTCCGGATTCTTTCGGCATAAAAATCAGCACTCCCGAAGGGGTTATCGTCCATACAGGTGATTTCAAATTCGATTTTTCACCAACGGGAGCCGATGCGAATTACCAAAAAATGGCACGAATCGGTGAGGAAGGCGTTTTATGTCTGCTTTCCGATTCAACCAATTCTGAACTAGAGGATTTCACCATCTCCGAAAAAGTTGTTGCCGAAAATATCAAAGAATTGTTCAGAAGCATTTCCGGACGAGTTATCATCGCCACATTTGCTTCGAACATCCACCGCATCCAGCAAATCGTTGAAGCTTCCGTCATCACCGATCGCAAAATTGCCGTCTTCGGAAGATCCATGGAAAAGAACATCGATGTCGGGATGAAACTCGGGTATATCAAGGCTCCGCACGGAACCTTTCTTTTCAGCAAGAATATGGTCGGCCTAAAGCAGAAAAAGCTGACTATCCTATGCACAGGTTCACAAGGTGAACCCTTGGCCGCACTGACAAGGATTGCTTCCGGAACGCACAAGCAAATTTCCTTGATTCCCGGAGATACCGTCATTCTATCTTCTTCTCCGATTCCCGGAAACCTGGAGAGCGTGAACAAAACCATCAATCTGCTTTATAAAAACGGGGCTTCGGTCATCACCCAGTCACCGTTCGCAGACGTGCATGCGTCAGGACATGGCGGCCAAAACGAACTTAAGCTGATGTTGAAACTCATGCGACCGAAATATTTCATGCCGATTCATGGCGAATACAGAATGCTTAAGACCCACGCCGGACTTGGAGCCGATACAGGAGTTAAAAAGGAAAATATCTTCATTCTTGACAACGGTGATGTTCTCGCAGTCTCGAAAGAAAGTGCCAGAATCGCAGGCAAAGTCCAGACATCGGATGTCTATGTCGACGGCTCCGCCATCGGTGAAGTCGGAAGTCAAGTCATCAAAGATAGACGCGAATTATCTGAGGACGGGCTGTTCTCGGTCGTATTGACAATCAATCAGGAACGCCGCGAAGTCATCTGCACACCTTCGATCGTTTCCAAAGGATTCATCTTCATGAAAGACAACTTGCAGATGATTAAAGACTTGCAAGCGCTGGCGCTTGACGTTACCGACAAATATCTGATTACAGGCAAGAAACTAAATATCAGTGGTATGAAAAACGACCTTACCAAAGCTCTGGGAAAATATATTTTACAGAAGACAAGCCGGGAACCGATGGTCATGCCAGTAATTATGGTCCTATAAAAAAGATGAACTTTGAGTTCATCTTTTTTCTTGTCTTAACAAATCATCGACTCCGTAACCTCTGACAGAAAAGGCTGCGCTAATCATCAAAATGATCGGCAAAATGCAAAAAGTCAGTTTGATGGCAAAAGGTGCGGATAGATTAGCTTGCAAGTAAAGCCAGGTTCCATCGATCGAAAGCGAGGCGTCTTCAAGCGCTACGAACCAGCTTGAATCAGGCTTGGCAATGTATCCCGACAAATCGAGAATTGGACCTATCAGCAGTGTTGCCAGACCGATACCAATTTTTTGGAGAAAAGAAACAGATCCAAAATAGCTTCCTTCCTTTTCCGGGACATCTTTGGTTATCACACTGATTGCATCAGGGTACATTCCATAAGCGGTCAGATGAATATTGCCCATCCCCATTCCGAGAATGAAAACGGCGATCCACCCCCACCAAGGGAAACTTATTATCGCATCCAGCATGGAAAGCGGGACGATATAGATTTGGTTTTGAAAATTCAAAGCGATTTCCTGATATGGCAGTTGCGGAAGTGCCATGAATATCGCAAACGCCACTATCCAGCATAAACTGCCAAGATATAGCGTCTTTTTTTTGCCGATTTTGTTCGAGATCACAACCCATAAGGGAACACTGAGAAATCCTAGCACCAGCACTGATCCCGCTAAAGGCAGGAACAGTTCGGGAGATTGAAGCCAGTAATTCACATAGTACTGAATTGTATCTTGCAAGACAAAGATCGCCGACAGGCTGAACATGAAGGCTAGTGCCGCCCTTCTGAACTCTTTTGCTTTGAAGCAGGAGAGAAAGTCGCGATAAAAATGGAATTTTTCCTTTGGAGCTGTCTCTTCCGAAACCAATTCATAGGTTCCAAAAATGGAAAAAAGTAGTATCAAGACAATCAAAACCCCGAAAATAGCAGAAATAAGAATAAATTTTTCTCCCGAATGCGTCAAAGTGACATCGCCCATGATCAAATCGGGAATCGCAACCGCGACAATTGTCGCGAGAATGGTTGCGACCATTCTGTAGCCTGTTAATTTGGTTCTCTCTTGATATTTCTTGGTCATGTCATTGATCAAGGAAATATATGGGATATATGCCAATGTATAACAAAAGTAAAAAATCAGATAGATGACAAGAACCAGAAAAGATTTGATGAACAAAACAAGCGTCAGACTGTTCTGAGTTAAGCCAAGCATTTCCGGAGATAATTTGGAAATCAGTGTCGAGACCGCAAAAATGGCGAAAAAGGATATTCCCAAAGGCAAAGTTGCCCAAAGCATCAGTTTTCTTCTCCTACCGAATTTTGATTTGATTCGGTCTGAATAATAGCCGACGATGGGATCGGTGATTGCATCCCAGATAAATCCCAAGAAGATGATGCCTGATGCCATATAACCTTTTAGCCCGACAACATTGGTCAAGAATATCAAGAGATAAAATCCTGTGATTGCTGTTCCGAATGTAAACGACATGTCTCCAGAACCATAAGCTATTTTTGATATGACTGGAACGGTTCCGTTATGCTTGGGCTTCATTATGGTCCTCCGATGTGTCAGTATTGTCATTTTTTGTTTCAATCATCAATTTACCGTTGATCACATCTTGGAACCAAAAAAAGACGTTTTTGGTCACAGATGCATCTTGAAAGGCATCATGGAGTTGGTTTGTCAAATCAACTGAGGAATACATATTGTAGGCACTGAAGAGACCGAGATCGTTTTTGAGACCAAAATATATTTTGTGAAGTTGCAGAAGATCGATGAATTGAGACTTGACGGTAAACTCTTCAAGTTGATGGATTCCATTCATCTTTTTCAGTTCCAGTTTATCGTTCTTTCCCCAAATGAAAATCATCGGACGAAAAGTGTTTTGTATTTTGAAAAACATTTCATGGAAATAGCGATAGTCTTTCCCATTCATAATATCATCCTGGCTGATATGCAGGAACTTCTCTGTTCGATCACTGATTTGCGGGAAAAGTGTCGGTTTGATAAAAAAGGAGTGTTCTTCCAAAATTTTTCCGGAAACATCGGTTAGAATCATGCCCACCTGAATGATTTCCGATATGAAATTCTGGTAGTTTCGATAAGGAGGCATTGACATTTCAAAATCGACAAACAGTTTTGGCTTGTTGGAATTGACAATCGATTTTACTCCGGCTTTGATGATGGAAACATCGTAGAACATCTTCGGTCTCTGCCGGTTTGGCGCCATGACCTTTTCCACGTTGACCACATTTTGAACGGAATAGCCTTTATATGGTCGACACGCTTTTAAAACTGTCATGTAGACGTATATTCCCGGGCCAAAATAATTCATGAACCCAGAAAACATACCTTTGGCCATATAGAAAAAACGAACCCGATGTTTTGTCTTGATTGCCAGCACGCGTTTTTTCTCATCGACTCCGTGCAAAAGCCCATATACAAATTCTGTCATAGTGTACCTCGTCATTCATCATTCTGTGATGCCTGTTTAATTTTACCACAGATCATTTGTTAGTGACAGAAAATCTCACTATTTGATTCCCTCAAGAGCGATTCTAAGGTTTGTGATCTGTTCTTTGGAAAGACTCAATTTGAATAAATCCTCATCAAGAGCATTTCTAATGTTTTCCAAGGTTTTGAATTTGAGCAAAAGCTTGGTTTTTGTTTGTTTTCCAATTTTGGGAATCGCATCCAAAATCGAAGCATATATTTCCTTGGACTGTTTTTGTCTATGGAAGGTAATCGCGAAACGGTGCGCTTCTTCCTGGATCTTGTTCAGCAGTAAATACAAGGGATCATGCCTATCAAGCAGAATATCCTGTTCCATAATATCTATCAGACGATCAGTCTTGTGTTTGTCATCCTTTTTCAATCCGATAACCGGGATCGAAAGTTGCAAAGAATAAAGTATTTCCTTGCAGGCGTGGACTTGAGTTATGCCTCCGTCCACGATGATCAGACCGGGTCTTTTTCCGTCTTCATAAAGCATCCTTTGATATCTGCGGTAAATGATTTCTTTCATTGTGTTGTAGTCGTCTGGGCCTTCGATTGTCTTCACTGCATACTTGCGATACTCTTTTTTGTCTGGTAGCCCATTTGTGAACACGACCATCGATGAAACTGGATTTGTCCCCATCGTGTTGGAGTTATCGAAAGCTTCGATTCTTTTCGGAGGTTCAATCTGCAGTAATTTACCTAGTTTTTCTAGGGCTCCGATGGTTTTTTCGTGTTTCTTCAAATATGTTCCAAGGTTGTTTTGCAAATGGATTTTGGCATTTTCCAAGGCCATGTCCAAAAGCTGTATTTTCTTCCCGCGTTTGGGAATAAAGCCCTTGTCTTTGAGAATCGGCTCAATCAGAGACAAATCGATTCCCTTTGGCAACAACACTTCATCTGGTACGGGATGAATTTCGTAGAACTGGGCAAGATAACTTAAAAAAGCTTCTTCAGGTTCGTTATAGATTGTCAAAATCGGTGTCTGGGAGAAAATAATTTTTCCTTGGCGCATGAAAAGAATCGACAGAGCCATATAGTTATCGTAGGTATAGAAATTTATGATATCTCTGTCTCCCAGATCAGAAAATATGATTTTTTGTTTTTCAGTGGTCTTCTCGATTGCATCCAGCAATTCTTTATATTCCTTGGCTTTTTCGTATTCCATCTTTTCGGAGTGGTCCTGCATTTTTTGTTTCAATTCATCAACTAATTCCTGGCTAAGACCCGACATGAACCTTTTGATCTTTCTGATCATTTCGGTATACAGACTGTCATCAACTTGATACTCGCACGGTCCCAGGCATTGTCCGATATGGTAGTATAAGCAAACCTGCTTTGGAAGTTTTTGACATTTTCTGAACGGAAACAGTTTGTCGAGAAGATGCAATGTTTCTCTGGCAGAATATGCATCGGGAAAAGGACCGAAAATGTGCTTGGTTTTTTTGCTTACTTTTCTGGTAATGACAAGCTTTGGATATTTCTCATTTGTGATTTCGATATAAGGATAGGTTTTGTCATCAGTAAGCATGATATTGTATCTGGGTGCGTGTTCCTTGATGAGCGAAAGTTCCAGCAAAAACGCCTCGAGTTCCGAAGCGGTCACGATATAGGAAAAATCAGTTATGTTCTGGACAAGACTGGTCGTTTTTTGGTCATGGCTGCCTGTGAAATATGTCTTGACTCTGTTTTTGAGGTTTTTTGCTTTGCCGACGTAGATGATTTCACCTGAAGCGTTCAGCATCTGATAACTTCCGGGAGCTTCCGGCAATGTCTGTAATTTATCTTTAATCGTGGAATTCATCAACTAACACCCCGTATCATTATACCAAAACCAGCACCAGCATTCAATCATGAAGCCAAAAAGAAAAACTTTGGCAAAAAGCCAAAGTTTGTCCTCATTTGATTTTTTTGATTATTTCGTCTACGCGGCGTCCTGTAAACTCCGATTTGTCATATTTAAAGACAAGTTCGGGGACTTTTCTCATTTTGACACGCAAGGCAATTTGGTTCTTGATGAAGCCTTTCGCCCTGTCTAGTGCCTCCTGGGATTTTTGTAATCTGTCTTCCGGTCCGAAAATCGTGTAATATACATACATGTAGGATAGTTCGTTCGTAATCTTGACACCGGTTACGGTCAGAAAGCCCAGGTCATCCTTGATTTCCCTGGTAATGATGTCGGCAACCACTCTTTGAACCAATGTTTCCAAACGATCGGTTTTAGGCATTTTATACCACCTCTTTCATTACTGATGCTTCAATAACATCGTCAACTTTCACATCATTATAGTTTTCAATCATGATTCCGCAATCAAATCCTTGTTTCACTTCCTTGACATCTTCCTTGAAGCGCTTCAGCGAAGAGATTTTTCCCTCGAAAATGATTTTTCCGTTTCGGATCAGTTTTACTGTCGAATCGCGTTTGATTGAGCCTGCAGTTACCATGCAGCCGGCAATCGTGCCGACTTTGGAAATCGAGAAAGTTTCCCTGACTGCAGCTTCGCCGATGATCTGTTTTTCGAACACGGGTTCCAACATGCCTTTCATGGCTGCTTCAATATCATCCATCGCTTCGTAGATTACACGATAATCTCTGATTTCCACGCCTTTTTCAAAGGCGCTGTCTCTGACATTGGCTGGTGCCTGGACATCAAATCCGATTATGATTGCGTTGCTCGCTTCAGCCAGTGACACATCGGTGTCAGTAATTGCGCCAACGCCGGTTCTAACGATGTCGATTGAAGTTCCTTCGATGGCTATTTTTTCGATTGAACCTTTGAAAGCTTCGATTGATCCTTGGGCGTCTGCCTTGATTATTAAGCGTAATTCTTTGACTGTGCCTTCGGCTTTCAGGAAGAATTCCTCGAGAGTAATCGTTTTTTTAGCAGAATTAGTGTCTTTGAATAGACGGTCGGAACGTTTTTGTGCAATATCTTTGGTCATTTTTTCGTCATCCAATACCATAAAGGGATCGCCAGCTTGTGGAACGTCGTTCAATCCGTTGATTTCAACAGCAGATCCAGGTTTTGCCTTATGAACACTTTTTCCAAGATCGTCATTCATGCCACGAATTTTGCCGTATGTGTTTCCAACGACGAAAGTATCGCCGATTTTAATGGTTCCGTTGGATACCAGAATAGTTGCGACCGGTCCTCTGCCTTTGTCGAGTTTGGCTTCAATACATGTTCCAATGGCATTTCTTTTGGGATTGGCTTTTAGTTCAAGCATTTCGGAAACCAACTGAATGGTATCCAGCAATTCGTCAACACCGGTGTTTTTCAAAGCCGATATATAACAAAACGGTGTATCTCCGCCCCAGTCATCCGGTAACAAGTCAAGATCAGCCAGTTCCTGTTTGATACGTTCGGGGTTGGCTCCGGGTTTGTCCATTTTATTGATGGCTACGATTATCGAGCATTTTGATGCTTTGGAATGGTCGATAGCCTCTTTTGTCTGTGGCATGACGCCATCATCAGCTGCAACGACCAAAACGACGATATCGGTCACTCTGGCGCCTCTGGCGCGCATTTCGGTGAATGCAGCATGTCCTGGAGTATCGATGAAGGTGATGGCTTTATCATTTCTTATGACCTGATAGGCTCCGATGTGCTGAGTGATGCCTCCGGCTTCGGATTGTACGACGCGGGTATGTCTGATTGTGTCAAGCAAAGTCGTCTTGCCATGGTCAACATGACCCATGATGGTGACTATCGGTGGTCTTTCAACCAAATCTTTAGGGTCATCCTCGATGGAGAGTTCATCATATCTCGTCATATCCGTCATGACTTCGTCTTTGAATTCAAAACCGTAATCTAAAGCGAGGATTTCGGCAGTGTCTCGATCGACAGATTGTGTCTGGGAAGCCATTATACGCATAAACATCAATTTTTTGATGACTTCTGGAACGGGACGGTGTAACTGCTCTGCAAGTTCAAGCACAGTCATCGTATTTTTGTAATAGACAGTCTTGTCGATTACTTCCACCTGTTTTTCAATCACTGGATTGGGTTTACGGCTGGGAGTACGGTTTTGGGGTTTATTGACCGGTTTTCCCGACGGTTTGTTGGATTTGAAGTTTGATTTCTTCTTGGTATTTGGTTTTTTTGTTACCACATTACCACCTCTTTCTGTTTATTCATTGATTGCCTCAAGCAATAATTTGGCAAAATCTTTGCTTGTTACGCAAATCACTTTTCGGTTGGTCTTGCCGATTGCCAGGCTTAATTCATCGGTTGACAAGTCCTGATTCAGGATTACATTGTGAAACTTGGTTTTATCTTGGATCCTTTTAGTCGTGTTGACTCCGGAATCGTTAGCAAGAAAAACGAGTGAAGCTCTGCCTTTTTTGATAAGATCGAGACTGAACTCTTCTCCGGAAACAACCTTGTCGGCCCTGAATGCCAACCCAAGGGTTTTCAATAGTCTGCCTTTATTCATTGCCGACCTGTCTTAATAGTTCTTCATAGATTTCATCCGGGATCTTTGTCTCAAGATGTTTTGCCAAGATATTGGTCTTCTTCGCTTTTTCGATTACGGCTTTGTTTTTCGAGACATAGGCGCCTCTGCCGTTGGCTTTTCCGGTTGGATCGAAAATCACTTCTCCGTTAGGTGTCTTGACGACACGAAGCAGTTGCTTTTTTTCAAATTTTTCACCGGTGACAACACATTTGCGAAGCGGGATTTTCTTTTGTTTGATCATGGTCGTTCCTCCTTGATCAATAGTGGATTCCTTGAATCAAGGCATCCGTTTCGGATTTGATGTCAATCTTCCATCCACTTGATTGGACAGCCAGCCTAGCATTTTGTCCCCTTTTGCCGATGGCAAGCGACAATTGATCGTCAGGTACGATCACTGTCGCGCTTTTTTCTTTCACGTCGATGATTACTGCAATCGACTTGGCAGGTTGGATCGCATTTGAAACCAGTTCTCTGGGATCTTCACTATACTTATAGATGTCGATCTTTTCGCCACTAAGCGAATCGATGACTTCGCGGATCCTGACACCGTTTCTTCCGAGACAAGCGCCAACTGGATCAACTTTCGGATTGTTTGAGGCAACGCAGACTTTGCATCTGTCTCCCGGGTCTCTTGCAAGGCCCATGATTTCCACGATGCCTTCCTGAAGTTCGGGAATAGCTTGTTCCATAAGTCTTTTGACAAGATTTCTGTCAGTTCTTGATACGTAGACTTTAGGTCCTTTTGTGGTTTGTTCGACTTTGGTGATATAAACTCTAATTTGGCTTCCCATAACTAGGTCGGTACCAACAAGGTCTCTTGCGGGAATTGATGTCTCAGTGTCATATCCTAGGAAAAGCGTGACAAAGTCGTCGTTCATGGCGACGATCTCCGCGATGACCATCTCACCGGTCTTATCGGTGAAGATTTCATAGTTTCGCTCTCTTTCGAGTTGTTTCAGCCCCTGTGTCAAGATTTGTTTAGCACTTGAAGCGGCGATCCTGCCGAAATCTTTCGGTGTGATCTTCACTTCAATGATATCTCCCACCCTGGCATTCTTTTTCAATTCCTGTGCGTCATCAGCAGTGATCTGTATGCCTTTTTCCGCTTCCGGATCGATGGTTTCAACTACAAGATATGTGGCAACAATCAGAATCTCGGCTTTTTCCTCGTTGAAAACTACTTTGGCATTTTGTTGGCCATTGTAGTCTTTTTTATAGGCGTTTAACAGTCCCTTGCCAAAAATATCCAGGATTTTTTCCTTGGGAATGTCTCTGTCTTCTGCGACTTGCTCCAATGCCTTGAAAAATTCTTTACTAATCATGTCTATAGTCTCCTAAAATTTAATTGCCAGACGAATCATGATGACATCTATATAGTCAAATGATATCTGCTTGTTGAATTTGTCGTTAATCATAACTGTGTCACCGTCGAAATGTAAGAGTTCTCCATCCATTTTTTGTTCATAAGTTTCGATATGGACGTATCTTCCGACTGCTTTTTTGATCTCAGAAGCGTCTTTTAATTCTCTTTCTGCTCCCGGAGAAGACACTTCCAGACTGTACTCATTAGGGATAGGATCGAGTTCATCCAGAAAAGTGCTTAGATGATGTGAGACATTGACGCAATCGTCAATAGTGAT
This sequence comes from uncultured Candidatus Izemoplasmatales bacterium, assembly GCA_964459895.1. Taxonomy (GTDB): domain Bacteria; phylum Bacillota_I; class Bacilli_A; order Izemoplasmatales; family Hujiaoplasmataceae; genus JAAYZB01. The sequence continues at coordinate 9,380 of CAYWOK010000028.1, read as the reverse complement.
ACCAGAATCGTTGTCGATTATGACTTGTAACAAATTGTTTTTTTTCTCTTTCACATAATTGACGCCATATAATTCATAGCCCAGTTTTCTGACAGCTTTTTGCAGTTCTTTTTTTAACTCGTCAAGTTTCAATTCCATTCCCCTCCGTTCGTATTTAAAAGGGAGGGTCCGACCCTCCCAAATGGAACTTATGCTAAAGTAATTATATCATACAGGCCTGAAAGAAACAAGTTTTTTTATTCCATTTTTTTTGTTTTGACATTGATGACGATATCTTGAAAATCGGGATATTTCTTGAACCAGGTTATGGCATAGGGGCACTTCGCGACGATCTGCTTGTTTTGGCTTTTGATGAAGTTATAGGCAAGCTTCATCAAATGTGAAGCTATTCCTTGCCCGCGTAACGATTCATCGACAAACACGTGCTTAATGTCAATTCGGTATTCGTCCCTTTGAGGAAGCAAGATTTCGGCCAATAGATGTTGGTCTTCGTCTTCGGCAAAGATTCTTTCAGGTTCATAAATATATTCCATTATTTTTTACCTCGGAATCGATACATGATGATTCCGCCCGCAACTCCGACATTGATCGATTCCATCCCACCCATTTCAATCGTAACTGAACTTTGGGTGAGATCCATTAGTTCTTTTCTGACGCCTTGAGCCTCGTTTCCGAGCAATAGTCCGATTTTTTCGGATGAAATTTTCGCTTCGTTAAGTGGCGTTCCTAATTTGACATCAGTGCCTATATAATGATATTCACGGTGTTCTTTCATGAAACTTGATAACACCGCCTGACGACAAGTCATCAGAAAAATAGCTCCTTGTGTGGAACGGATGACTTTGGAATTATACAAATCAACTGTGTTTTCAAAAATAACCGTCTCAAAACCAAAGGCTTTAGCACTCCTGAGAAGTGTGCCGAGATTTCCCGGATCCTGAATACCATCAAGCAATAAAATCCTATTGCCTAAACTAAAATCGGTTCGCATCTGACAAAGCGCAAAAATGTCCTGAGGTTCTTCGACATCAGACAGAAGCCTAAGCAATGACTCGCTCAGTACAACCGTATCTTTGTTCCAGAATGTGACCTTATCTTTGGAGATCACTTCCAGACACAAGCCGCAAGCAATGGCTTCTTTGACAAGATGCAAGCCTTCGACGAGAAACTGGTTGGTTTGGAGTCGGTATTTTTTTTGTTTGAGTTTCATCAAGTCTTTGAAGAAGTTGTTGCCTGGAGAAGAAATCACCATATTTATCACCAAATCAATTATATCACATAAAAAAAAGAGGAGCCAAAATTTTGCAATTTGGCTCCTCATAAATCAATAAAACTTATTCAATGAGACCAGTATTCTGTTGTGAAAACAGTCCGTTGAAGTCCTGAATGTAAGTAATCAAAGTTGTGATTTCCTCATAATCAGACTCTGTCAACATCATCAGATCGAATTCGTTAATCAAATACATCTGGTCGATAAAATTCACTACGGTCTCGGTAACATCAAGACGGAAATCTTCAATCGATAAAACTTCATCCGGCAATGGGAACACTGTTGTATAACTTACTATTACTTCGCTAAGGAAAGAGTTAAGTATCGATCCCGGGTTCACAGTGCCTGAGGCGTCAATGAAGATTGGTCCAAACAAAATCATCAGATTTTGCATTTTTTCAAGTATTTCTTCTGGTGTAGTGTATTCATTAAAATCAAAGTAATTTCCTGAGAAAACTTCATTTAGAATCATGATTTCTTCTTCAGTCAAATTTTCGAGTACTGCGTCAAGCCGGTCTATCACCAAGGCAAGTGTGTCTTTCGCCAAGATAACATTGTCGGGATCACTGAAGAAATCTTCAAACATCGACAGCATTGCAAGGTTATTTTCAGCGCGATTAATATTGTTTTGTGCTTCTTCAATCCACATTGAATACATTTCCGTCCAATGAAGTGAATCAACTCTGTATCCGCGCTGCGAGTCAATGTAATTACCGAAATCATTCATCTCTGAATTTACAACCACAAAATCATCCAAATCACTCCATATTCCCATGTATTGTCTTTGTGCGTCCCAATAATTAGATGCGGCAATCAAAATTGGCATATAGAGATTTTTTTCCTCTTCTCTCAAGGAACCAAACAAAGCATTAAAGGCGTCATTGTCTGGGGATGTATCCATGTTGCCAGCCCAATATAACTCAAGTTCATCGTATAAATCTGAATTAAAATATACTTCTTCGTTCCACAATCCTTGATAATACATACTATTCCAGATTGAAAATACCACATCACGGTAGATACCCTGACTATACATTTGCTCGGCAACAGAAGCTGCGGAAGGATGTAAAATTGCCAATAATGCAATTTCAGCTGCCACATCGGCATCAATTGCAGCGATTTCGTCTTGATAATAAGCAAGCCCATCTTCATAATCAAGGATGTCTTGTTCCCAAATGGCAATTTGCTCTTCATCGGAATTTTCAGCTATCGCCATTTCTAATCTGGCGATTGCGAAATTGATTAGGTATATTGCCAAATCTTCGCTGCTAAAACCGATGCCTCGGAAGGAGCGATAGAAATCGAGAAAATCATCGAAGGAAGATATTTTGTTTAAATTCTGCATGAATGAGCCTAGCACCATAACTCTGTAATATGCTTGTTCCTCGTCAGCAACTTCGAAAAGGTCGATAAAGTTCTGAATTTCAATAGCGATTTGTTCTTCAGTAATCTCTTCCCCAAACATGGAGATAATCAGGTCAACAAAATCCTGATGTTCATAAAGCAACGAGATTGGGAGAGGATAAACAAGGCCTTCTGGATTTTGAATGTTTTGACTAATCCATTCGCCATATTTGAACAATTCGAATATTGTCGCCAAATCTTCATCCGCAAGACCGGTTGGGTCGAAGGATGCTATCTCATGGGCATAGGCAAGTAAATCTTCAACATGACTGATTACAATTGCCTGAAGGTCCGTCATGTCTGTTTCTTCGTATTCGAACATATGTGTAATATCAAAGTAAAGCTCGACTGCGAAATTAAAGAGTGTTTCGTAATCAAGTGTGTAAAGGACTTCAACGGTATCTCTATAACACAAGATGTCAATCAAAGTCGACATTCCGATAATGATTTGAGTGACTGATGGGTTGTCGACAAAGAGATTCTCGGATAGATCCATAACCGTATTTACTTCTTCCAAACTGATTCCATCCAATGTCACAGACAATATTGTTAGCACTTCTTGAAGCCTATAAAAATATTTGTCAATTATCGGATTGATAAATGCCAATTGCAGGTCTACTTCCTCTTGGGTTTTGCCTTCGGCCAGGAACTGGATTTCCAGCATATCGCTGGCAAAAGCTTTGAGATTTGCTTCATCTGTGGCATCCAATGTCGAGAACAACGTTTGAATAACCGCGGATACATCCTGGATATAGCCGAGCACAGCTTCAGGAGACATATCGATCTTTGGCCCATCGACCCTTGGTTCTTCAGCCATGACAGTAGGCCCAAAGACCATTCTGCTCATAATTAATTCCAGGAAGATGTCGAATGTTTCTGGATCTGCCGTGTTGATCAAATTGGAAATCTCATCCATTGCCACAAGCATGACAGCTTTTGTAAGTTGCAGGTTATCTGGATCATCCAAGTAAGCAAGGATCAATTCTGCCCTGGCTCTGTCAACTGCAAGATAGTCCAAGGATTCGTTGTTATCATCAATCCAGTTTTCAAGATTCTTGTTGTCATGATAGTAATTTTCGTATTCATGAATAGCTTGCCAGAAATATTCGTTGACACCTGTTGATTGATACAATGAAAGAACGAATGAGTCCATAAGCGGATCATAAACTGAAACTCTCCAGCTATAGTAATCAACGAGTGCGTCAATTACATTCTGATAAAGTTCTTGTTCTTCAGGTCTCAATTGATTCCACAGCAAGTCGAAATCAGCCTGTAGTTTTGTTCCCTGATAGATTTCTTCTAAGCAACCACTCAATTCAGAATAGGTCCAATAATCAAAGAAGTCGCTTGAATACATGATGTCATACTCCATGAATTCGATATCTATCAGTTTGGTTATTTCATCGACTCTCACATACCAGAATGTCATGTAATTGTCAATGAGTGCCTGATCCAAACCACTTATCATCCAATTGATAGTGTCTTCGATATCCTCGATATTGCCCTCATTTTCGACGATCATGTCCTCATAATAAGTTATCCAATCGTTGTAATAATCTTCTTCAGTGTCGAAATATCCGTTAAGTTCAAGTTGTTTAGAGAATTTATATATTACGAAATTGATGAGGCTTTGAGCCATTTCTTCACGGGTATAGCCATAATCGTCAAACCCATTGACCCAGGCTTGAATATCAGAAAATGATGAAATTGCCTGTACACTCATTAGTTGAAGCATCAATGTTTGAAGCACATAATATGCAGTCTCTTCATCGGTTTCATCAAGGATACCCATCAGATCAAGAATCTTTTGTTCTGCTTCTTCCTCGGTTAGATAACCATCGGACATATTATACACAAAGTCAAGAAAAGCCTGATGTGTGTAACCAAACACGATATCATCAAGAATTGATTCGAATCCAGCGGTAAACATTCCTGCGAGTGCTTGGCCTCTGGCCATGAATTCTTCAATAGCGATTACTCCGTCGACGCCGATAGCTACTACATTATAAGATCCGATTATAGCTGACAGTTCAAGAAGTCTCGCAATATTTGCATTTGCCGCGATTTTGACAGAAGCCTTCAATTCTTCATTAGGCTGAAATTGAGTTGTTACATCATAATAAAGATCAACGACATCGTCAACTATCATAGAAAGATTAAGCGAACCGTCTCCAAGTAATACATCAGCAAAATTGGCAATCGTCCAGATCATCAAGACATAATTGCTCTCTTCAGATTTTAATGGTTCTAGAACCGAACTATCTTGTTGGTTTTTAGCAAACATATTGACAAAATCCATTATTGCTTCAACTTTGACAACGTCGATTGAATTTAAGAAGTTAATTAAGTTGCCGAATTCATCTATGGCCATGCCGACATATTCTTCAACTTTCGGCAATGCCAAATTCAAGATGAACGTTTTTTCGATTTCTGTCATATCCTGGCTTTGGATTATAAGGGTAAGGATATCCTCTCCAATAGCCACCAAGTTGTCAATCGAAATGGCTTCAGTATTAATCCTCGTTTGAATTAATTCCAAAATATCGACGAACTTCGGAATATATAGTGCTATATTCTCAGGTGTCATCAAGAAAGAAAAGTCAGGACTTTCATCTTCACCCAAATTCTTGCTCATTTGCATAACTTGCATGATTAGGTCAAATATGTCAGGATCAACATTTGTCAGAACTTCTTTAGCGGTTGAGTAGATATCTTCGATTAGTTCTCTAATATTTGCCAAACCTGCCGGAGTTTGTAGATAACCATAGAAAATCGACATGGTCCGATGTTGTTCGAGCATTCTCGCCCTGTCTTCCTCGGATTGATTGATTTCGTGATACCAATTTTGGGTATCCCAATACATATTTTGGTAATCTCCGAAATACCACCAGATTCTGTTTGTAACCAGCCAATGGCTTTCTGTTGTATCTTCAACACCATTCAAAAGACCCTCAAGCGGATAATAAACCGTATCCTCATATTCGAGCCAAGTCCAAAAGGCATTCAGAATAGGCGTGAATGCTGCTTGTTCCTCGGTGCTCAAAATCAGTAATCGCTGATTGTACTGGTTAAGAATGTTTGCAGCTTCAAGCAGGTCTACATCTTCGTATGTGTAATAGAAATAATCATCAATCAAATCTTGTAGCTCGCCATAAATATCGGAGCCTTCATAATCGATTGGTCCAAAATAATTGTTGTACAAGCGGTCGTATTCTTGATAATAATTGTGATCTTGGACAATCGCATCATAGTAGGCAACACATTCTGTAGGCATAGATGTGGAAGTGGTGCAATAGTCAACCACGTTATTTCTGATGCCATCCATCAATAGTTGATTTTGATCGATGTGATCTTGGAAATATGCGATATCGTCATCAATATATGAAATGTCAAAATACTCATAATTATTTGCAATCATCGTCGACAAAACATGCATCAAAGTATTGATGACAAACTCGTCATCCATGTCGGGATTGCCAGTTAATTCGGTAGCCCATGTATTGAAGTCTGTCGCATTGTCAATTGTCTGCAATTCGCCAAGCTTCGATGTAACAAAGGATAAAATTTGATAAAGATGCTCTTCGGAGTAAATACCCAGCACATATAAATACATGCTGATTTCTTCATCGATTTCCATCTCAGTCAATTCATCTTGTGTCATCATTTGGATTAGAGCAACCAGATCAGCTCTGTCAAAGGTTCCGCTCGCATCCAAATATTCTACATTATAAACTGGTCTGACGATCATGTTTTCCGTAACCCCTGTCAACTCATGATCCCAATACATGAACGTGTATCTGTAATGGGAAGTATCAGCCAATGAAGGGTCAGCAGGAGATGTTACATCTCCCCCATAGGTAATGGTCGTTTCCAGCAGAATCGTGCCGTCTTGATTTAGGAAGGTAACGGTCACTTCTTCGGGATGAGTAGTCGTAGCTTCAGTTGATTCTGTTGATACTGTTGTTGTCGGAACAGTAGTCACAGTGGTAGTTGAAACCGTAGTCGTAGCGGCAGTTGTTGCCGTGGTAGTAGCCACTGTAGTCGTAGCCGTAGTTGCCGCTGTGGTTGTTGCAGTAGTTGCCGCTGTGGTTGTTGCAGTAGTTGCCGCTGTGGTAGTAGCGGTCGTGACAGCAGTTGTCCCTGTAGTCGTTACAGCAGTTGTCCCAGCAGTCGTTACAGCGGTTGTCCCAGCAGTCGTTACAGCTGTTGTCCCCGCAGTTGTTTCAGCCGTTGTCCCCGCAGTTGTTTCAGCCGTTGTGCCTCCGGTTGTTTCAGCAGTTGTAGTTGCAGCGGTAGTAATAATTGTTGTTGTTCCGCCACCAAAAAAATCGCAACCGACAAGGAAAAGCCCAAAAAAGACAAAAAATAGTAAGGCTAAAATCTTACCTTTCATAAAAAGTCCTCCTTATTTATTCTATTATACGAAGTATTTACATTTTGAATATATCATTAAACACAGAAAAAATCTATATGTGTATAAGGCTTTTTTACATTTTTGATAATTAATTTCCGTCAAAGCATGAATAATCGTCAAATATCCTAATTTGTAACTATAAAAAGAGCTGACCGAAGTCAGCTCTAAATAATGTATTTCAATGTAACTATTCTTGTTCGAACTCAGTTTTAGCAACAAAGGCAAAATCAGAGGACATGTCATATTGTTGAATTTTCGAATAAGAAACCGTATAGATCATATTCTCAATCATAACTGTCCGTTCAATAGAATCATAGTAGTAATAGTAATATTCAGATTGTGGGTCTTCCATATGTGTTAGTTTTGTCAGATATTGTAAGTCTCCAGAATAGAATACCTTGAAAACATAGACACTTTGGAGCGAACGGTAAAATGATTCATTATATTCATATACTGGGATTGCAACATACATGAAGTCTTCTCCATCAGGTTCATAACTGACAAAAGCCTTATGATCGTAGGTGACTGGTGAATAACTGTAATCACCTTCGACAAAATACGTTTCGAGGCTAATCGGATCATTTCCGGAAATGTCGTATAATGATACTTTTACTCCGGTAAAATACGTGAAACCCCATTCTGACATCGCTGCCTGACGGCCGACACCTAGCAAAAGGTTGTCTCCAATTTCATGAAGGTAATCAGACACTCCCTCTTCAAACATTTCGCCGATAATTTCTGGGTTTTCCGGATCGGAAAGATCAAGTTTGTACAAAGGATCGGTGTTGACAAATGTGACAACATAGCCATAGTCGCCACTGAAACGGACTGCATAAATCCTTTCGTTTGGCTTGCCCAGATCATCGATTTCTGAAACCGGTTCGATTATTCCGTCACTTGTTGCATCAAAGATCGTCACTTTGTTCGTGATTTTCCAAGTATATTCAATAGTGGACCAACTGCCAGTATTAGTATCTTCAGTCACATCAGAAGTATCGGGAATTGTCGTAGCAGGAGCAGTCGTCGTCACAGGAACAGTTGTTACGGGAACAGTAGTTACCGGGACTTCATCCGAGGACACTGTATCATCGATAGTGGATGGGTCATAGTCAATCCAACGCGTAACTTCAGTATACTCATATCCGGTAGTGGCAATCCTGAAGTATCCGTCATATTCGTCCATCGAGAACTGATTGAGTGGAGATCCATCTACAGAACCTACTGCTTTATAGACCAATTTATGATCTTCGATTGCATAACGGATAATCATTGTTTGATAATTGTAGAAAAATGTGACTTCATCATACCAATATCTGTATACGATTGTGTAAAGATTATTTTGACTCATGAAAATCTGGTATGAGCTGCCAAGATATGCATTCACATCTGCGGCTTCGTCAGTTGACACCGCAAATGATACAAGCATCAGATATCCAAAGGATGAATAATCATTTGGCATGTAATAGATATTTCCCGCAGGGAGTTTGATGATCTCATCAGAAACAGAGCTGTCATAATATTCAGGAATATAGGTATCATCTGTGTATCCGTAACTTGCAGCATAGTTGTTCATGACAAGATAACAGTAACCGTCAATCATTCTGCTTTCAGTTAGGGAACTGCCTTCAAAATACAATTCTTTTGAAATAGCAATATCGGTCTTATCTGTGATGTCTAAAACCGTGACTCTGGTTCCGAAAGTATATCTTACATAATAGAAGTCATATACTCCTGTGCCGGTCTTATCAAGGCTTTGATCATAATGATATTCATTTGTGAGTAAAACGATAAAATTTTCATACTTGTACATTCCGTATGTATATCCGTAATATGTATCATCATTACTATATGAAAATGTATCGGAAATCGATAAGTCTTCAGCATTTACAATTACGAATTGATTATTTGACAGCACATAAATATAGTATCCGTCGGTTAGGATTCTGTCCGACTCATACACGCCTTCGACCTGATTGTTTGTTTCAGAAAAGGACTTTTCTTCGCCAGTTCCTTGGGTAGTTGCGGCAACTGTCGTCGTCATTGCGCCAACCGCAGCATCCATATAGTATTCATTGCGATAAGCGCTGGTATCATCATAGAAAGTATCAAGGTATTCTTTCAATTGCGAATAGTTTTGGAAATTGCCGACATCTCCGATTTCTTTATAGTCCAGAGGCGTATAAGATTCATTACAGCTTGCCAAAGCAAAAAGAGCAAACAGCATGAAGATGCTAATCAATATTTTTTTCATAGGTTTCCCTCCTTGCGTTTCACCAATATAAACAAAGAAGA
>CAYWOK010000027.1:0-19730 GCA_964459895.1 uncultured Candidatus Izemoplasmatales bacterium | reverse complement strand
AATTGCATCCGGGAGTGAAAAGTACAGTAGCGATTTTTCCCGGATAGTCAATAAGTGAAGTCTTGACTATTCCTGCGAAAATCATACCTTATGTCCTTCAACTGAATCGGAATTGCTTTTGATAACGTATTTGACTCTGTCAGCGTACTCCGCTCTTTTTCCCTTGTTGAAATTTTGAACGGGGCGAAGGTATCCGACAACTCTTGTATAGACTTCGGCAGGTTTTCCACAGGTCGGGCAATCGAAATGTTCGCCTGAGATATATCCGTGCTCATTGCAAATCGAAAACGTTGGTGTCAGTGAGATATACGGTAATTTGTATTTTTCGAAAACTTTTTTTATCAAAGATTTAGTTGTTTCGGTATCTTTAATTCTCTCGCCCAAGTACAGATGCAAGACTGTTCCTCCGGTATATAGAGATTGAAGTTCGTCTTGAAGCTCCAAAGTTTCAAAAATATCGTCGGTGAATCCGACAGGAAGTTGAGTTGAGTTTGTGTAATATGGAGTTTCCTTTCCGGCGGTTATGATATCAGGAAAACGTTCTTTGTCATGTTTTGCAAGACGATAACTTGTTCCTTCGGCAGGAGTGGCTTCCAAATTATAATAGTGACCGGTTTCTTCTTGGATATCCTTGATTACATCGCGCATATAATTTAAGGTTTTGATCGCAAAAGCCTGTCCCATTTTTGAGGTTAGATTCGCTTCGACTCCGAAAAGATTTTGAATCGCTTCATTCATGCCGATTAAACCAATGGTGTTGAAATGATTGAACCAGTAAGAACCGCTTTTCAGTTTGATATCCTTCAAATAATTTGCGCTATATGGATACAATCCTTTTTCAGTTTGTTCCTCAATGATTTTACGCTTGATTTCCAAACTCTTTTTAGCGATGTTGATTGTTTCCCAAAGCCTTGTGAAAAACTCGGATTCGGATTTGGACTGATATGCAAGTCTTGGCAGGTTGATGGTCACAACGCCAATTGACCCGGTAAGCGGGTTTGAACCAAACAGGCCTCCACCACGTTTACGCAGTTCTGAAGTGTCGAGACGAAGGCGGCAGCACATTGAAAGCGCATCTTCGGGAGACAAGTCGGAATTGATATAATTTGAAAAATACGGAATTCCATACTTTGCAGTAATCTCCATATATTTTTCAACAACAGGACTGTTCCAGGCAAAATCCTTGGTGACATTGATGGTTGGAATCGGGAAAGTGAAAACTCTGCCTTTGGCATCGCCCTCCATCATAACATCACAGAATGCAAGATTGATCATATCCATTTCGGCTTGGAAATCACCATAGGTTTCAGGCGTCAGTTTTCCGGAGTGAACAACATTTTGATCTCTCATGGTCTTTGGAGGGATGATATCAAATGTTAAATTTGAGAAAGGACATTGAAATCCAACCCTGGTTGGAACATTCAAATTGAAGATGAATTCCTGTAAGGCTTGTTTTACTTGTTTATAATCAAGGTGATCATAGCGTACAAACGGAGCTAAATAAGTGTCAAAAGAAGACCAGGCCTGAGCGCCTGCGGTTTCACCTTGAGTAGTAAAGGTGGAATTCACGATTTGACCCAACAACGAGCGAAGATGTTTTGGAGGGCTTGATTCAACCTTGTTTGAAACGCCTCCAAAACCATTGGTTATGAGCTGGCGCAGATCCCAACCTGCGCAATAGGGTCCGAAAAATCCAAGATCATGAATATGGATGTCGCCTTGTTGGTGCGAATGGCGAATGCTCTCCGGGTAGACTTCGTGAAGCCAATAATTTTTGGTGAATTCTTCGCGGACGTAATTATTCAGTCCGTTGATTGATTTTTGTGTGTTAGCATTCTCGTTGATTTGCCAGTCACGATCGTTCAAATATTCTGTGAACATGTCGATGGTGGCCCCAATAAGGGCATTTGCCTCTCGAGATGCTCTTCGTTTTTCTCTGTACAGAATAAAAGCCTTGGCTGTTTTAGCATGGCCATTTTCGATAAGAACTTTTTCAACTATATCTTGAATACCTTCCACATCAGCAATACCATTGGGGTATTTGTCCTCGGCCATCTTAATTACTTCGGCGGTCAGCTGTTCGGATTTGGCAAAATCTGAACCGCCAACGGAACTAGCAGCCTTAAAAATGGCAAGCACTATTTTTTCTTTGCGGAATGGTACGACAGTTTGATCACGTTTGACAATTTGTTTAATCATAAATCTTCCTCCAATAGGTAAGCTCTTGAGTTATGTAATTATGATAATAAAGGTGATAATAGGGTTTGTCAAGGGCATTTAAAAAATAAAATATTATCGAAAAAATCCTTAATCAACGTATAATTGCGCTATCAAGCGACTTCATATCATTATTGTTTATTAAAAAAAATTTTTGATTTTCATTTACTTTTTGTTAGCGCCATTTTGCTTGTTTGTTTTCTGCAAAATAACAAATTAGATATGTAAATATATATTATTTTCTCTTCGCTTTCATTTGGCTTTTCCCGAGAATGACAAGAAAAATGACATTTCGATATTTTGAAAAAAAGTTAGACATATCCTTCAGACTACATTGCAAAATTATTGGAGAGAATGTATAATATCATCTAGTCTTATGAAGGGAAATCAAAGTTATGATTTCTGAGACATTCAAATTTAAGATATTCTATTTCATTCGCTATTTTGGGGATGCCTTTTTTTATCCCTTCATGTCGATATATTTTATTTCCAAAGGAGTTTCAGAGTCTAATTTGGGAATTATTTTGGCGATATCTCCGATTACAATGATTCTTGTTAATCCATTTTGGAATTTTCTTGTCAAAGATATCAAAGCAAGCCGGTTAATTCTAAAAATCATGACGCTTGTGGAAGGTTTGTTGATAATAGTTCTGACCCAAGTATCCGGATTTGAAATGTATATGCTGATTGTGTGCCTAATTGCATTTTTCTGCTCGCCGTTCATTCAGATTCAAGATGGATTTACTGCAACATTTTCCAACAATAACAAAATTGAATACTCTTCAATTCGAATCTATGCTTCCATTGCATATGTAATCGCATCTGCCATTGCCGGGTTTGTGATTATGTACCTTGGGTACGCAACTATGTTCATTGTATCAGGAATCTTTTTTGCCTTGACAACCATAGTCATATTGTGGTTGAAACCCGTCAAAGAAGAAACGGTCGTTTCAGACAAACGCGAGCGCGATGTTAAAGGCTTGTTAAAAAATATCGATTTTTATAAATATCTGTTATTTTATACTATTGTAATCGGTGCGGTGAGGATTGGAGATTCATTCTTTAGCATCTATATTGTTAACGACAAAGGAATGTCTTTGACAAGTTATGGCTTGTTATATTCAGCTTTTGTATTTGTTGAGGTATTGACTTTAAGATTTCTCATCACCAGAGGGCAGCTTACTAGTGAGAAAACTCTATTAATAATTGCCAATTTGTTGTTCATAATTCGGTTCCTGTTCTATGGCTTGAATCTGCCACTTTCCGCTCTAATTCCCATAACACTTATCAGGGGAGTTTCCTGGGGGATTTTGATCTTTGCCCATATCCGCTTTGTAATCAAAATCGTCAAGATAGAAAACGTAACAACTGCGATTTTGCTGATGACTTTATTCTTTTCTATTTTTACCGCTATTGGGAACTTTCTATTTGGTAAAATGGTCGAATCGATAGGGTTTGCCTGGCCGTATCTGATATTGATGTTCATCCTTGTGCTCGGATTATTGCTTTTCCTTGTACTAACACCTAAAACAAGAGAAACTGAATTGCAGTAATATAGTTTGATTTTATATGTTTAGACTCAGCCATGGCTCTATTTTATGGTATAATATTCATAGGATGTGATTTCGATGCAATTCGATATGTTGCTTGTTGGCGTGACCATCGCGATTGCTATAATCGCTTTGATTATCGCAGTTTATATTTTTATAAAGTTTAAAAAAATCCGTGGCGTTTGGCAAGTCGGACTACTTTTTGTTATGGAATTTGTCTATTCGTTTGGATATGCATTGGAACTTTCAGGGAAGAACTTATCTGCAAAAATGGCAGCAATTCATTTCGAATATATTGCGATTCCATTTATTGCTGTAACTTGGGTTTATGTCTCAAAAAAATTTAATGATGCCAATTACTCCGCTAAACTACGCAATTATATTTTATTGCTTATTATTCCGGTCATAGTTCTAATATCGGTTCAAATTTCTTATTATACCGGATTTGATTTGTATTACGAATCACAGTATTTGGAAACAATTACACTGTTTGGTTCGCAGATATTAACTGTGACATTGGCTAAAGGACCTATATACTACCTTCACACTATTCAGGGCACTTTACTTACTGCATATGTGGTTTATATCTATGTGAAAACATACTTAAAATCTAAGGGAATACAAAAAAAGCAAGCATTTATTTTGGCGTGCTGTGCTATTTTCGCTACAGTCGCATCAGCGATCCCGTTATTTTCTCCCGTTACCGCGGGAATTGATACGGCACTGTATATGATTGTAGCGATTGGGTTCATCATTCTTTACACGATGTTCAAGTATGAAATGTTTGATTTGAAACCTTCAGCCTATCTTTCGGCATTTGAAATTACTACCAACCCGATTATTATTCTTGATGACAAATACGAAGTCGTTTCCTGGAATGGAGCAGCAACTACATTTTCAGGAAATAAAATAGCTATCCGCTATCATATGAAGATGGAAGAATTATTTATTAACAAAGAATTAAGACTGGCTATCAAAGACCAAGCGACTTTCAGTTTTAAAAAAGGCGCCAAACATTACGTTTTGGAACCAATTCCTCTTGAAAGCAAAACAAAGCACATCAATGGATATCTTCTTAAGTTCAATGAGATTACGGGATACATGGAAAAAATTGAAAAATTGGATTATCAAGCTTCTCACGATGAGCTTACAAAGATACTGAATCGCAGGGCGTTTCACGAAAGAGCTACACATTTCCTAGAGGATGAGGAGTCAAATAGTTTCCCTTTTTCCATGATCATGATTGATCTTGATGATTTCAAAAACGTCAACGATACCTATGGACATGCCTTTGGCGATTATGTACTAGCCGACATTGTTGCTTTGATCGGTTCATCGCTTCCTGAGAACAGTTTGTTTTGTCGCTATGGAGGAGAAGAGTTTTTGATAATGTTGCCTTCATGTGATGCTCAAACTGCAAATTCAATCTCAGAATCAATTCGTGTTTTGGTAATGAACAATAATTTTGTATATGAAAGCATATTGATTAAGATTCAAATTAGTTTAGGAGTATACAACTATCAATCTGGTGATACAGGAGAAGTATATGATTATGTCAAGCTTGCTGATGAAGCATTATATGTCTCCAAAAGAACCGGGAAGAATAAAGTGACATCTCTCCCGACGAAACGCAACGAAACAAACGAACAGATCTAATCGCTTATCGTCTCGCTCAATTTATGGAAAATCCCTAGTTTACGGACTTAATAATAAGTTATTAACACTTAATTAGTAATGGATGTTCGCAAAAATTTATTGTCATTGACAACAACAAAATTGACACCATATCCAGAAAGTATTATAATGAAATCAAGGAAAAGTATAGGAAGTGAAGATATGAAAAAAGCATTGATTGAAAGCATTTGTTGCGAGGGCTGTGCCAGAGATGTAAAACACATTTTAGAGGGTATATATGGCATTTCCAAAGTTGTTGTTTCGTGTGAAGGCGGCTATGCACTCTTTGAAGGCTATGTTTCTGCAAAGGTAATTGAGGAAGCTTTGAAAGAAGAAGGCTATCATCTTGTCGAGATAGTGAATGAATAAACAAAAAGCTCATATGAGCTTTTTCTTTTCTTATACAGAATGCCAAATCAACTTATAATCAATTTAAAAATAAAAGACTCAGATTTTTGACTAATATTTTATTAGTGCTATAATATAATGTTGTGAATATCATCATGATTAATCTTTTTGTAAAGGGTGATGGAAAATGGAAAAATTAATAAAAGATATTATTGAGCTTGATAAAATATACCGCACGCAGGTGAACCATCTGCGAGAGGAAAAAGAAAAAATCAATGATATTGTCAGAGAAGAAAAGAAACGACTGCAAAAGATTTATCAAGCAGAAGCGGATAAAAAGATAATCGAAATCAAAAACCAAATCGTTACGGATTTGGATACTAGAAAAAAATCAGCCATGGCGGAGTTTGATTCCACCTTAAAAGCCTTGGAAAAAAGTTTCCAAGAAAATTCAGACAAATGGGTTGAGAAGATCTATAATTACTGTTTGGAAGAAGAATAGTCAACTGAAGGAAGTGGATTTTAATGGGGTCGTGGGCAGCAAACGCCATCGTTTCCAAAGCAAAATCGATCTATGGCAACTTTCTTAAACCGGACGATCTAATCGAGTTAAGCAAGAAACGTTCACTTGCCGAAGTCGCCGGATACCTAAAAAACCAAAAAAACTATCAAGAAACGCTTGCCGATGTTCAAGAATCTTCGATTCATCGCGGACAATTGGAAGAATTGATCAAAAAGACCAATTTCAATCACACTTTGAAACTGGTCAAATTTGTTGAGCTTAAAGACAAATCATTTTACAAGTTGAATTTGATTCAAAGAGAAATTGAACTGATTCTCGCTACTATCAGGCAAGTCATCTCCGGTAACGTTGAAATTGCCATCGCTGAATTTCCTACATATTTTATCCGCCATGCAAGTTTCGATATCGCTCAATTATCTCAAGTAAGAACATACGAAATGATACTAGAGGCGGTAAAGGGAACAAGATTTTATGAAGTCTTGAAACCATTTAACGAAACAGACAACAACCTAATCAAGTACTCAAACATCGAACACGCGCTTGATGCATGCTTTTATGATTGCGTTTTTGAGCGGATCAATGATAATTACAGCGGGAAGTTGAAAAAAGAAATCGAGATAATCTTCATGACGAAAATTGAACTGAGCAATATCGTGAAGATTTACCGGTTAAAGAAATTCTATAACGCCGATCCGGTTGATATCAAAGAACTTTTGATTATGAAGCATTCGCGAATGAGTGAGAACAAAATCAACGAGATTATTTCTTTGCCAGACGCCGATTTGGTACTGCACTACCTTGAAAGATCTGATTATGCTAAATTTATGGACGATCAGGACTATGTTTATATCGAATATTTTGCGGAAAAAATGAAGTATAATCTTGCAAAAAGGTATATGTATTATTCCAACGAAGCTCCGAATGTATATTCAGCTCTGATGATACTGGCAGAAATTGAACGAGAAAACATTTTCCATATCATCGAAGGTATCAGATACGATCTCGACGAGAACGAGATCAGGAAAATGCTTATATTTTGATTTGTGAGGGGAAGTACAAATGGCAAATTCAAAAACAAAATTGATCATCATCACGTCAAATTTGCATAATTTGGATGCCACACTAGAAGCTTTTGTGGGATTACAATGTTTTCATCCTGTCAAAGCGGATGAATTTGTCGATTTGGTCCATGGCCTTACGGGCTTATCCGAAGGCAATCCCTGCCCAGAATTATTAAACAAAATCAAAGACATTGAAAAAGAAAATGGCATAACTATTCCCAGTATCCCCGCGATAGCCACCACAAATCACATCGACCATATTCAAAACAGGGTATCCCTTATTCAAAACACACTAAAATCATATGCAAAACAAAAAGACGAAACCGCTCAATTGCTTCAGAAATATGAGAATTCATTGATTCAAATGGTAAATTTAGAAAGCCTTGAAGTGTCACTTGACAATATCTTCGCGTGCGAATATGTCTATGCGCGTGTTGGACGACTTCCGACAGAAAGCGTTGAAAAACTAGGTTTTTATCAATCCAAGCCATTTATTTTCAAATCATTTTCAACCGACAAGAACTATAGCTGGTGCATTTATTTCACATCTCAAGAATATGAAAGAGAAATCGACAATATTTTTTCATCGTTGTTTTTTGAGAGAATCTTTATACCTGATTTTATTCATGGCACACCAAAAGACGCAAATGAGAGTCTGACAAGAGAGATCGATGCGACAAAGATCAAATTGAAATCCATACGAGAAAACAGAGAAGCATTTCTCCAAGAAGTTATTGGGGAATTGCATGTGATAAAAAGTGAATTGCTATTGTTGGATCGTATCAACGAAGCGAAGCGATATGTCGTCGTCATGAGACATAAATTCTCTATCACTGGTTTTGTAAAAGAAAAGGATGTTTCTTCTGTCCAGGATATATATAAGGAAATAAAACAAGTCGAAGTTTCTGTTCTGCCTTCAGATTATGACAGAAGATTGAAGCACCCTTCTAAGTTGAAAGATCAAGCAGCATTTTAATTTTGCCAACACGAGCATTCAAATGCCAAGAACAATATTTTTCTAAATTTATTACTTGAAAGGAGGGATTGAACCATGGCGATTGCAAAAACCAAATTGATTAATATTACCGCAGATATAGCGAACCTGAATCCAGTTTTGGAAAGATTTGTTGATTTGCATTGCTTTCATCCAATCTCGTCCGGACAATTCGTAGATCGCGTTCATGGTTTGAAAGCTTTTTCCGAGGAAAATCCCACAAGCATCGTATTGACAGAATTGCATGAAATAGAAAGAGAATTTGATATCGAAATATCGACAATTGATGTCAAAACTGCAGACCATTCATTAGAAAAAATGAAAAACTACATTTCTACAACACACGCTCAACTTAAGTCGTTGGTCCTGCAAAAAAAAGACATCCAAGAATTATTAAAAAAATATGAAGATGCTTTGGTGCAGGTTAGAAATATTGAAAGCCTTGATATTTCGCTTGACGATGTTTTTTCGTGTAAATATGTCTACTCCAGAGTTGGCAGACTACCGACAGAAAGCATTGAGAAGTTGAATTTTTATCGCTCCCGACCGTTTATATTCAACTCTTTCAGCATTGACAAAAATTATAGTTGGTGCATCTATTTCACTTCCCACGAGTATGAACGGGAAGTTGACAATATCTTTTCATCTCTGTTTTTTGAAAGAATCCATATTCCTGATTTCGTACACGGAACTCCGGAAAAAGCCGGTGATCAACTGGCAAAAGAAATCGAAGTTACTAACAGCGAAATGGGAAATCTTCAACAAAACATCAATAGTTTATTGACTGAAACCAATCAGGAATTGATATCCATTAAAAGCGAATTGCTATTTTTGGCACAAATTCATGAAGCAAAAAAATACGTGGTTGGTCTAGGTGAAAAATTTTCTATCACAGGATTCGTCGAAGAAAAGAACGTGAAAACAATCAACGAACAATATGCCAATATGGATAAGGTGGAAATTTCTGTTCGCCCGGCAAGTTCTGATAGAAGATTGAAGCCCCCGACCAAATTGAAAAACAATTGGTTCAGCCGACCATTTTCCATGTTCGTGGAAATGTATGGAGTTCCAAGTTACGGCGATATCGACCCGACTCCTTTTGTGGCGATCACTTATTCGCTATTATTCGGAATCATGTTCGGTGATGTTGGGCAAGGACTGCTGTTGATATTACTTGGATTCATATTTTTCAAATGGAAGAAAATGAGGCTTGGAGAAATCGGAATCCGCATTGGTATTTTCTCCACTCTGTTTGGATTTCTCTATGGCTCGGTCTTTGGCAATGAAACACTTCTAGATCCGATCTATATCAATTGGCTTGGACTTCCTTCAAAGCCATTTAATGTGATGGATGCCAATTTTACGATGACGTTGTTGATTATGGCAGTTTTGATCGGAGCGATGCTGATACTCACTTCCATATCAATTAACATCTTTATCAAATTGAAGAAAAAGGAATATGCTGAAATGTTCTTTTCCGCCAATGGCATCGCCGGGATGATCTTTTATTTGTTTGTCGGTGGCGGAGCTTTAGCACTGCTGATGTATAAATTCAATATCTTCAATGTCTGGACGATTATCATCTTTGCTGTCTTGCCTTTGTTGATGGTGTTTCTTAAAGAACCGTTCGAACGAAAATTCAAAGGGGAAAAGATGTTTCCTTCAGGCTTTGGAGGTTTCTTTACCGAAGGATTCTTTGAACTTTTCGAAGTCATTCTCTCATATATTACAAACACAATGTCATTCCTTCGTGTCGGCGGATTCGTCTTATCACATGCCGGGATGATGCTCGTGGTGTACAGTTTGATGTCAATGGGAGGGAATGCATTCTCTACCGGATTGATTTTTGTTCTCGGCAATTTGTTTGTCATGTTGATTGAAGGATTGATCGTCGGAATTCAAGTCTTACGTCTGGAATTTTATGAAATGTTTTCCCGATACTATGAGGGAAACGGGATTGTATTCAAAACGTTTAATTAAAAATTAAAGATATATTTAGGAGGAATCAATATGTTAAATACACTGGAAATTCTATTGCCGTTATTGTTTGTTGTTTTCATATCTATACCACTCATCAATGTGTTTCGGGGAAAAGTAAGTGCCAAATCAGCCAAAAAAAGAGTACTGATGCATGTTTTCAGTTTTTTTGCTTTGATTGCTCTCACTTTGGCGTTCCAAATCGGTGATATCAAAGTGTTTGCTGATACAATCGACACGACCATCACTAATACTTTCTCCGGTTCGCTAGCACAAGGGCTTGGATTCATCAGCGCCGCGCTCGCTACGGGAATGTCTGCACTTGGTGCAGGTATTGCAGTGGCAGCAGCAGCACCAGCAGCTATCGGAGCCTTTTCCGAAAACGAGAAGAACTTTGGTAAGTCACTGATATTTGTAGCACTCGGCGAAGGCGTTGCCATCTATGGACTGCTGATTTCAATTTTGATTATTGGCAAATTATGATTTTGAAAGAAGGATTGTCATGAAATTTTTCTTGATTAGTGACAACGTCGATACTTTGGTCGGCATGCGTTTGGTCGGCATTGAGGGTGTTGTTGTTCATGAGCGTCAAGAAGTGCTTCTTGAACTCGAAAAAGCAATGCAAAAAGATGAAAATTGCATTATTTTGATTACGACAAAATTGGTCGAGTTGTGTCCAGGAATTATTTCGGATCTTAAACTCAAGCAATTGAAACCGTTGATTGTGGAAATTCCTGATCGCCATGGCGGATCTAATATCGGAGAAGCAATCGATAAATATGTTAGCGAAGCAATTGGAATTAAGATGTGAGGTGAATCGAATGGATTATTACAGCAGCGAGCAATTATATAAGTATTTTGAATCGGAAATCAAAAAAAATGCGACCAAGCAGATGGACGATCTGAAAAAAGAGATTGCCGATTTGAAGAAAACAGAAATAATCAAAGTGCAATCGGAACTTCAAGACTCCATTGATACGGCCTTGAAATTGGAAATGAAGGAACTCGATACAGACCACAGTTTCGAAATCAACAGAATCACCCAAGAAAGTTCCCGAAAGCTGATGAAGCGGCGACAAGAACTGCTTGAAAATGTGTTTTCAGTCGCAGAAAAAAAATTGATCAAATTTACTTCTTCAAAAAAATATGAAACACTCATGAAGCAAAAAATCAAGGCAATTTCAGATCGTTTTTCTGGGTGTGGCATCGTCTTTCGCATCAAAACCGGCGATACAATCTTGATTGAAGCCCTGAAAGACAGTTATAAACATAAATACACAATCGAAACGGATACTGAAATAATCATCGGTGGTTTCAATGCTTATTGCGACAAACTCAGCATAGAAGTCGATGAAACTATCGACAATCGGCTAAAAGACCAAAAAGAATGGTTTTATGCTAACTCCCATCTGTTTGTTAAATAAAGGTTTTCATTATCGGAAAGAAGTGATTCTATGAATACAAACTCGATATATTCCATAAACGGGCCTGTGGTGACGGTAAAAAACGCCACGGATTTCTCGATGATGGAAATGGTCTTGGTCGGAGATAAAAAATTGATGGGAGAAGTCATCAAGCTAACTTCCGAAAAGACTACCATCCAAGTATATGAATCGACAACGTCCCTCAAGGTCGGAGAGCCGGTGATTGCCACAGGTAATCCGATTTCGATGACGCTCGGTCCGGGAATATTGCAAAATATCTTTGATGGCATCGGCAGGCCCCTTAAAGCAATCTCCGAACAATTCGGAGCTTTTATCACTTCTGGAGTTCACATGGATTCACTTGATTCTGACAAAGAATGGGATGTTGAAATCACACGCAAAATTAAAGATGAAATCCATTTTGGCGATATTTTCGCCAAAATTCAAGAAACTGATTTGATCGAACATAGAATTATGGTTCCTCAAGGTGTTTCCGGAGTCATTACTGAAATCAAACCATCAGGAAAATATCGAATCAAAGATGTGATTGCAAAAATAAAAGATGATAATGGAGAAATTCAAGAACTGACCATGATTCAACGCTGGCCAATCAAAACACCAAGACCCGTATCCAGAAGATTACAAATAACAATCCCTCTCATAACCGGACAAAGAGTTATAGACACACTGTTTCCAATCGCGAAAGGCGGTACTGCAGGTGTTCCTGGTGGATTTGGAACCGGAAAAACCATGATGCAGCATCAACTTGCCAAGTGGTGTGATGCCGACATGATTGTCTATATCGGTTGTGGTGAACGCGGAAACGAAATGACACAAGTTTTGGAAGAATTTGCCGAGTTGATGGATCCAAAGACCAACAAACCGCTTTCGAACCGTACGGTCTTCATCGCGAACACGTCCAATATGCCGGTTGCAGCCAGAGAAGCAAGCATCTATACCGGAGTGACGATTGCCGAATACTATCGTGACATGGGATATCACGTGGCTGTAATGGCAGATTCCACTTCCCGTTGGGCCGAAGCGCTGCGAGAAATAAGTGGAAGGCTGGAAGAAATGCCTGCGGAAGAAGGATTTCCAGCATATTTGCCGAGCAGAATCTCACAATTCTATGAACGAGCAGGTTATATGGAAACCATAAACAAGCAAATCGGGTCAGTATCGATTATTGGGGCAGTTTCGCCTCAAGGGGCTGATTTTTCCGAACCGGTCACCCAAAACACAAAACGATTCGTACGTTGTTTCTGGGCGCTTGACAAACAGCTTGCTTATGCAAGACATTATGAAGCAATCAACTGGAATTTAAGTTATTCCGAATATGTGGGTGATTTGGAAAAGTGGTACAACAAACAAGTCGATATCCGATTTTTACAAAATAGAAAGAAGTTGATGAAACTCCTCACCGAAGAAAACAAACTGATGGAAATAGTCAAGTTGATCGGAAGCGACGTACTTCCTGACGACCAACGCATCGTTTTGGAAATCAGTCGAGTCATCCGCGTAGGATTCCTTCAACAAAATGCTTTTCATAAAGAAGATGTCTATGTCCCTTTGCAAAAGCAACTCAGAATGATGGATGTGATTTTGTATTTATATCAAAAAAGTGTAACAGCACTGAAGGAAGGCAAAGCTTTCAGTTTGATTCAAAAAACCAATATTTTCGAGAAAGTAATCAAGATGAAATACGATGTTCCCAACAACAAACTGGAAATGTTCGATGACTATTTCGCCTTGATTGATGAAACAATATATCATATCCGTTAGGAGGGATTGAATGAACCTTCAATATATTGGCCTTGATGAAATCAACGGCCCGATGGTTTTTTTGGACAACGTCGAAGACGTCGGCTTTGAAGAAATGGTCGAAATCCGCCTTAAAGACGGACAAACACGCTATGGAAGAATAGTATTGATTTCTGGTAAAAGAGTCGCAATCCAGGTGTTTGAAGGCACACATGGCATGTCACTTGACAATACTAAATCCAAATTTTTGGGACATCCGATGAAAATGTCACTTTCCAAGGAAATTCTCGGCAGAACTTTCAACGGCTCAGGAAGGCCTATCGATGGGATGGGACCCGTTTTTGTTGATGAGTACCGCGATATCAACGGTTTGCCATTAAATCCAGTATCCAGAGTCTATCCACGTAACTATATCCACACCGGAATCAGTTCCATTGACGCTTTAACAACTTTGATCAGGGGTCAAAAACTTCCGATTTTTTCTGGATCCGGACTGCCTCATAATGAACTTGCCGTGCAAATCGTCAAACAAGCGAAAATTGCTGACAAGGAAAACAAGAAGTTCTGTGTTGTCTTTGCAGCTTTAGGTATAAAAAATGACGTTGCCGCTTATTTTCGCCGTTCTTTTGAGGAGGCGGGAGTAATCGAGAAAGTAGTCATGTTCCTTAATTTGTCGAACGATCCAATCATCGAAAGAATCCTGACACCAAGGTGCGCTCTCACCGCTGCAGAATATTTGGCATATAAACATGATATGCACGTGCTGGTTATTCTTACCGATATCACTTCATATTGTGAAGCCTTGCGCGAGTTTTCCAGCAGCAAGGAAGAGATTCCGGGCAGAAAAGGATATCCGGGGTATCTTTATTCTGATTTGGCTTCAATCTACGAACGCGCTGGAATCATCAAGACTTCCAAAGGCTCGATCACGCAAATACCGATTTTAACGATGCCTAACGATGACATCACCCATCCGATCCCCGATTTGACAGGTTATATCACTGAAGGTCAGATTGTTCTTGATCGGGAGATGCATCATTTGGGAATCTATCCTCCAATCGGGGTTTTACCATCTTTGTCGAGACTCATGAAAGACGGAATCGGAGCTGGTTATACCAGAGAAGACCACCAATCTTTGATGAACCAATTGTTCGCATCGTACGCCAAAGTTCAAGATGCAAAAAGTTTGGCTGCGGTCATCGGTGAAGACGAACTAAGCGATATCGACAAGAAATATATCGAGTTCGGCAGATTTTTCGAAGCCAATTTTCTATCACAAAGCATCGAGGAGAATCGAAGTATCGAGACCACTTTGGATCTGGGATGGGCGCTTCTTTCATTATTGCCAAAAGAGGAACTGGATCGTACAGATGAAGGATATTTGGACCAATACTACAATCAACAGGCAGCAAAAAAACAATTTAAAATCAAAAACAAGTCGATCATCAAAGAACTTGATCAGACGGATGAGGTCTAATCATGGCTATCAAGCAAGTATTTCCTACCAAAGGAAACCTGCTCGCATTCAAGAAGTCGAATACGCTTGCGCATCTTGGTTACGAATTGATGGACAGGAAAAGAAACATCCTGATCAGGGAAATGATGATGTTAATCGAAAGCGTGAAGTCGCTTCGCGATGAAATAACCAATATATTTCAAAAAGCCTATCAAGCTTTGCAGGAAGCCAATATCACGCTAGGTGTCGTAAATGACATTGCACGCGCCATTCCAATCGACGATGGATTGGACATCACCTATCGAAGCGTAATGGGAGTTGATATCCCAAAACTGAGCTACAAAGCTATGCCGGTCAAGCTAAGCTATGGAATTGCCAGCACAAACACTAAATTCGACTATGCCTATAAAAACTTCCTGAAGGTTCGCGATCTGACAATCAAACTCGCAGAAATCGATAATGCTGCATACAGACTTGCTTATGCAATCAGAAAAACTCAAAAACGGGCAAACGCATTGAAAAACATCGTTATTCCCGAGTTTGAAAGCAACATTAAATTCATTTCGGAATCGCTAGAAGAAAAAGAACGGGAAGAATTCTCCCGATTGAAAATTATCAAAAATAAAAAGTATCAATAAAGGACTGCAAGACAGTCCTTTCTTCAAACTGCAATCTGAAAAA
The DNA here is from genome assembly GCA_964459895.1 of uncultured Candidatus Izemoplasmatales bacterium. GTDB lineage: Bacteria > Bacillota_I > Bacilli_A > Izemoplasmatales > Hujiaoplasmataceae > JAAYZB01. Next base: position 4,064 of record CAYWOK010000027.1, on the reverse strand, counting down.
AATCTTGACTAATCCGGTAAGATGATGAATAATATTAGATAGACTCTTAGGGGTGTGGTGTCAACGGTAGCACGGCAGTCTCCAAAACTGTTTGTACGGGTTCAAATCCTGTCACCCCTGCCACTTGGATTTTAATGCTCGATTTCAATTTTGAACTCGAGTTTTTTATTGCCTAGGAAACCTTGGAAAAATATAAAAGCATCACTGTATTTGATTCGAGACATTGTTGATTATGAAACACTTCTTTAGGCCTTTTGTTTTTTTCTCTCTTCCATTTCTCTATTTTTTTAGTATAATGATAATAACGGAACATCGTTCAGACATTTTTACGGAGGGATTTTATGAAAACCAGTCACCGAATAAAAGAATTGCGCGGCGCGGATGATTTACAAGATAAAGTTATCGAAGAAGTATTGGAAGCATATTATTTTTTTAGAAGGCCAGACGAAGTGGAAACAATCAAGGCGACGCTTGCCATTATCAATGAATATAAAGATATGACTAGCGTGTTTTGTGCCAATTGCACAAAAAGCCATTATTGCGATGATTGTTTTCCAATGAAAAAACGGGAGATGTTCGACAAAATCGAGACCCTTTTGAACGATCAGTTGGAAAACCTTCCGGAACTCTACAGGTAATCACTGAACATTAAAGGAAGCCAAGCGATTTGGCTTCCTTTTTCTGTTTTTTCATACACGACGCCTTAATTTATATCTGGATTCAAAATGGGATTTTATCTTCTTTATTTTTTTCTCATATATGATATAATAATATAGACTGTAAATGATTTGTACGAGAGGAGATCAACAGAATGAACGAATATTTAGCTCAAAATTTAAAAAACGTCATCATATTGGGCCACTTAGGAAGCGGAAAAACGTCCTTGACCGAATCCTTGGCCTTTGTATCAGGACGCATCGAAAAAAAAGGCGAAGTGGAAAAGAAATCTACCATTTCTGACTTTACACCCGAAGAACAGGCAAAACAAAACTCCTTATCTACTAGTATTGTGCCTGTGGAATTCAAAAACTGCAAAATAAATTTCCTTGACGCCCCGGGCGCCGACGAAATGATTGGCGATATTTCCTATGCGCTAAGAGCTGCATCTGGAGCCATATTGGTTTTAGATGCGACAAAAGGCGTGGAAATAGGCGCTGAAAAAATGTGGAGAGAAATCAGAAATAGAAATCTACCCGCTATCATCTTTATCAACAAGATGGACAAAGACAATGTTAAATTTGACGAGGTTCTGGCCTCGATTCAAAACAGACTAGGAAAACAAGCAGTGCCTTTTTGCTTGCCGATTGGTAAAAAGGAAGAGTTCAGCGGTTTTGCGGACATAGTTGAACTAAAAGCAAGAATCTATGATGGAAGCACTTGTGTAGACGGGGATATCTATCCTGACAAAATGGAGAAGATTCAAAGTCTGCGCCAGGAACTTGTGGAAACAGTCGCAGGAGCTGATGAAGAATTATTGGAAAAATATTTTAACGGCGAAGAACTAACCATGGAAGAAATCAAGAAGGGATTGCACCTATCTGTTCTTTCAGGAGAAGCCGTTCCTGTTATGGTCGGATCCGCAACTAAGGATGTCGGACCTCTGACTCTACTTTACATGATCAAAGAGTATTTTCCATCAATTTCGGAAATGCCAGCATCAAAAGGGATAAAACCGGGAAGCGAAGATTCAATCGAAAGAAAATTTGATGACAACCAACCATTTTCTGCCTACATTTTCAAAACTTTGATTGATCCATTTGTTGGAACAATCAACTTGATGCAAGTTAAATCAGGAACAATCAAAAAAGATCAGGAAGTATTTGTTTCCTCAATGAGTGAAACTAAAAAAGTGGGACAATTATTCTATCTGAGTGGAAAAACCTCCATTCCGACAGATATCGTCCATGCAGGCGATATCTGTGCGATTGCCAAGACCGAAGGGGTCACTACCGATTCGACCATCTCTGACAAGAAAGCTCCGATTGTATATCCAACCACAAAAACGCCATCGCCAACGATGTATGTAGCTGTTCATCCGAAAAACAAAGCGGACGAAGATAAATTGTCAAACGCCTTGCAAAAACTTCAGTTAGAAGACAATACTTTTGAAATCAGAAGAAACAAGGAAACAAGTCAACTTTTGATTGGCGGACAAGGCATAATCCATCTAGGATACATCATTGACAAGATGAGAAACATGTTTAAAGTCGATTTGGAAACCCAAGATCAACAAATCGTTTATCGCGAAACTATCAAAGCCGTTGCGACTGCAGAAGGCAGGTATGTCAAGCAATCAGGCGGATCAGGATATTACGGCGTTGTTGTAATGAGATTCGAGCCGTTAGCCGACAAAGATTACGAATTCGACGAAGAAGTATTCGGCGGAGCCGTTCCAAGAAACTATTACCCCGCTGTCGATAAGGGCTTGCAGGAGACTTTGGAACACGGAATACTTGCGGGATTTCCAGTAATCGGCGTAAAAGGAATTCTGACAGATGGAAAATACCATCCAGTCGATTCCAATGAATTAGCATTCAAAATGGCTGCTTCCATAGCTTTCAAAGAAGCTTGCAAACAGGCAAAACCAACCATTCTTGAACCAATTCATAAGATTGTCGTAACGGTAAAAGATGAGTATATGGGCGATGTCCTTGGGGATGTCAATAAAAGAAGAGGCCGCGTTATGGGAATGGAACCAGCAGAAGATGGATATCAAAAAATCGTTGCTGAAGTACCTGAGGCGGAAATTACTAAATACACAATCGATTTAAAAGCCATGACCCAAGGGTCAGGAACATTTACTCGCGAATTTGTCAAATACGAGGAAGTTCCTGGAAACTTGGTTCCAAAAATAATTGAGGATCATAAAAAGACTAATTAATACTAAGCGACCTGAAGGTCGCTTTTTTAATGATGTTTTTGTGTTCTTCTTGACACACAATTCAGATTTTGATAAAGTATTATGTGTGATTGAGTAGTTGAATAAAAACCTAGTGCTTTCGAAATTCTATAAGGAGAAGAATATGGAAAAAATTGGATTGTTGCTTGATAGTACTACCCTTACCAGGGGCGATATAATTAAGTACCCTTTTGTCAAAATCGCTCCACTGGTTGTCAATATCGATGGAGTAATTTTTTCGGAATTAGAACTATCAACAGAAGACATGACGCATTATTTGCACAACGCAAAGAAAATGACGACCAGTCAACCGTCGCCCGGAGAATTTTTACGTATTTATGAAGAATATTATAAAGAAGGATATACACATATATTAGTAATTACTCTTTCAGAAAAGATAAGTGGCACTTTTCAATCCGCTATGATTGCGAAGACAATGATTGAATTTCCTTTGGAAATCAGTATTCATTCCCCAAAAATTGCATCATTCGGAGTTGCCAATGGCATCCCGATCTTGGCAAAAATGATTGAAAAGAATCAGCTGTTCGATAAGCTGGTGGATAGATACCACATATTATACAAAGACGCTTCTGTCATGTTCACGTTATCCGATTTAATGCATCTTTTCAGAGGCGGAAGACTGAGCAGAGTACAAGCTTTGCTTGGCACAGTATTGAGAATCAAACCAATCGTGGAGATGATCGACGGCAAACTACAATTGACCAAAAAAGAAAGAACCAATATCGCCTGTTATGACTATTTTATGGGTGTGATTGACAATTACGCGCAGAAGTATGAAAAAGTATACTTAGATATCATCCAACTAAACCGTCCAGAATGGGCAGAAAAGATGAAAAAAGAAATCGAAACAAAATATCCAAAAATGAAGATTCATTTGACAGATTACGTAAGTCCCGTGTTCTTTGTTCACCTAGGAGATCAGGGATTTGGAATTGCTGTTTTGGCTGAATAACGATAAAAAAGCGGCGCAATTTGGAAATGCGTCGCTTTTTTTCATCATATGCCTGATTAAAGAAATAATGCTTGACATTTATAGGTCTATTTAGTACACTATAAATTGCGAAAAACAAGATGGCGATTGTGGCGAAGGGGTTAACGCATCGGATTGTGGCTCCGACATTCGTGGGTTCGAGTCCCATCAGTC
>CAYWOK010000026.1:0-19905 GCA_964459895.1 uncultured Candidatus Izemoplasmatales bacterium | reverse complement strand
CTCCCGCTGAGCTATGACTCCGTATATTGTATTGAAGCACTTATTCAGGAACAAAGCAAACTAATTTAAACAATGTGATATAATTTTGTCAAGAGGTAAATGTATGAACCAAACTCATCAGTTCCACGGCTTTGGTCCTGTAATCGATTCCAAAAGCAAGATCCTGATTCTGGGAAGTTTTCCTTCCGTCAAGTCCAGGAAGGAAGGTTTTTTCTATATGCATCCGCAAAACCGATTCTGGAAAATCCTTGGCGCTCTGCTTTCAGAAGATTTCGTCAGTGCCGATATCCCAGAAAAAACTTTTCTTCTAAACAAATACGGAATCGCTTTGTATGATGTTATTGAAAGATGTGACATATTCGGTTCGGAAGATGCATCGATTGCCAATGTAGAGACTGCGGATATACAAGCCATGATTGCTTCTTCGCAGATCGAAAAGATATTTCTAAACGGCAGGAAAGCATATGCTCTTTTCCACCGCTATCATCCAGAGTTAGAATCTATTGTGGAAGTTCTGCCTTCATCATCTTCTGCGAACGCTTCGTATAGTCTTGAAAAACTAACCTTGGCTTGGAAAATCATGTTTGACAAGAGACTGCTTCCATAACGTTTTTGATCAAGGGATCAATCCTTTTCTGGATGTGTTTCCAATCATGGATGATGTTTGGAAAAATCGATTTTTCAGCCTTTTCCAGACAATCGTCACTAAGCAGACCAAATGGTATTCCTCTATTAAATTCATCACTCGCACTGATCACTTTGAAAGTGAGGGAAGCAAGCGTACTAGCTACTGGAGTTATCAGGAAATCATGGTAGTATTTCAATACCTTGTCATTTTCAGTCATCCCACCATGTCCAATGATTCCGATAGGTTTTCCTATGACAGGCGAAATGAAATTCGGGTCATTGACCCATCCTGAGTATAGAATCTCATTGATTTTTTCAAAGATCATCGTGAGTTTCACAGGAATAGTCGAATAATGCGGAGCGACAATGAAGATCCCATCTGCTTCTATAATCGATCTGAAGATGGAATTGAAAGCACTATCGAAGAGACACGATCCGCTCTTTGCGCATGAGCCACACAATAAACATGGTTTCAGATCGGCTTACGACAGTTGGATGATCTTAACTAGGTTAATGTTATTATAGTCTTTTTCCAAAGTTGTTTTAATCATTTTGCATACTATAGTCGAGGCGCTGTTTTCACCCATCGCTTTGGTGTTAGAAGCGGAAATGCAAAGTATATCCATTCGCTCTTCTCCTTGTATTCACAAAGTAATTATATCATTTTATATTGAATGTCATGATTCATTACAATAAAATCTGCAAATAAAATATATATCATATTGTAGATTTACAAATGATTTTCAATATGATATATTATTCGTTAGGGTGACGAAAATGAATAGAGCTATTTGTGATAAACTTAAAGAACTGAGAAAGCATAAATTATTGTTTAAGGCCGACCTGGCAAAAAGAATGAATGTCGATCCAGAAACCGTCGAAAAGTGGGAAAGTGGCGAGTTGACACCATCAAATGTCGAACTTGCGAAACTGGCAGAAATCTATGAAGTAACGGAAGGATATTTGTCACAAGAAGAATCCTCTGAGAAAGATAATTTCTCACATGAGATTAATCAAAATAGTTTTCTTCTCGACTCTAAAATTAAAGCGTATAATGTATTCTACCTCTTAACTGTAGTTTTTTCTCTTATAAGCATTTTTATAATTTTGATTTTAGGTTATTCTACTCAAAACTTTATCCTATACGGTCTAATTTCATTGTCCCTTATCTTGTCGGCGATTATTACACTTTTTTTAGGCACTTGGAAATCAAAGGCTCTGATAAAGCATAATCAAAATCTGGTTGATGTTTCTGAATTTCAAAGAAAATTATTTAAAAAAACCCATATATTTGCGACATTAATTTATTTAGCCTTATTGCTTGAGTTACCAATTTTTATTTTTCAAGGTTTCCCAAATTTTTCGGCGTACATGAGAGGCATCGCGGGCGGCAATCATTTTAACCTTGTGTCTGCTATCGAATTTTTCAGAGTTGAATATTTGTATAACGGTTACTACATAATTGGTATCATGGTTTTGATCTATTTTGTTGCCTATTATCTGGCTAAGAGCTTTTTAATGATAAGAAACAATCTTTCTCCTCGTTTCAGTGTTTTAAAAACCGTTTTACTGTTTGTAATAGCGATTTCATTTCTGCTTCCCAAACCGATCTATACGGTTTTCCCCGAATACTATCCTCATCATGAAACCATTCAGGTTTCAACCGATCCTTCATCAACTGCCTTACTTAAAATAGCGGATTACAATGCCTGGAATGATTTTTATTTTGATTATTATCTTGCAGGCGATTATGAATTTGTCTCAAACAACTCAGAAGAACCTAATTATTATGTATATCCGAAAGATACTTCTTCAGACCAGATTCAAATCGAGGAAAGCGAATTCTGGTTGAATGTATTTGAAGAACTAGTTGATGTAACTGAGACGTCTTCTTACATCACGATCGAGTATGTCATTAATGAGGTATTACATTTTGATGTGAGCTCATATACAGAAATCATGTTAATCGAGTATGCCTCGATCCTGATCATCTTCACTACCTGGAATCAGATCAAAAAGCGTCGAAAACAGCCAATAGAGAATTAGATAGCATTGAAAGGCTTCAAAATATTAACAGAAACTGGTGTGCATGATGCTTAAAAAACATGAAATACCTATCCTTGAATACGACGACACATTTGAAGGCGTAATCCACGCTCCCAATTTGATCCAAGAACTTGGCAAAGGAGAGCTTTGCGTGATCACCTTTTTTCAGGATGTCATTACTAAGCTTTTGCAAGAAAACAAGTTAAGAGCGATAGCTGAACTTACAAGCGAATATGGAGTGCATCCAGTATATGAAATGGAATATTACGGAAGAAACATCTGCTTGTTTCATCCGGTTTTGGGCGGATCACTGGCCGCAGCCTTCCTTGAGGAATTGATTGCCTTCGGTTTCAGGAAGTTCATTGCCTGCGGAGGTTCCGGTGTCCTGGACCCAACTTTGCATGTCGGAAGTCTGATAGTTCCAACCAAAGCTCTTCGTGCTGAAGGCGCATCGTACCATTACCTGCCACCTAGCCGTTATGTCGAGATTGATCAACAAGCCATTCATGCAATTGAGACTGTCTTGAAAAATCGTAATTTGCCATATGTCAAAGGCATGACCTGGACGACAGATGCATATTTTCGCGAGACACGGGAAATGATCAATTATCGTCGGGATGAAGGCTGCATCGCAGTCGAAATGGAATGCGCATCGTTTGCTGCTGCTGCCAAGTTTAGAAAAGTCACCTTTGGCCAGATCCTCTATTCGGGAGATGACATATCCAAGGAGATATGGGATTCGCGAAAATGGAAATCGAAAGTGGACATTCGTTACGATCTCGTGACCGCCTCGATTGAGGCTTGCTTATTGTTATAGAAAGTCATATAGCAAAAGCGCATTCTAAATGAATCTATAATTGTTACATACATCTTTGGCTCTTCAACAAAAAACATTCCCTAAATAAAAGTAGGAATGTCAAAATGTTGAGGAACTTTTTTTATGATTACGCATACTTGGAAATAATCTTTTCGGCAGTTTTGATGCCATCTACTGCTGAAGACATGATTCCTCCAGCATATCCTGCCCCTTCGCCCATCGGATAGAGACCTTCAATATTGGATAGGTGCTCATCATTTCGTAAAATTCTAACAGGAGATGATGATCTTGTCTCGACTCCAGTCAACACGGCATCAGGCAAGGCGAAGCCTTTCAGTTTGTGATCAAAATCGATGATTGCTTCTTTCAATGTATCTGTAATATACTTTGGCAACAAGTCAGTCATTTTCGCGAATTTCACACCCGGTTTGTAAGAAGGCTTCACAACACCCAACTTATTGCTCGTGCTGTCATTTAGAAAGTCTCCCACAAGTTGAATGGGTGCGTTGTATTTGCCCCCTCCAAGCAAGAAGGCTTTTCGCTCAAACTCGCGTTGAAACTCGACTCCCGCCAAAGGATGACTTGAGCCGAAATCACTGGGGTCGACATTGACAAGCAATGCGGAATTGGCGTTTTGATTATCCCGCTTATTCTCACTCATACCATTTGTAACGACACCGTTTTCCTCTGAAGATGAAGCGACCACATACCCACCAGGGCACATGCAGAAAGTGTAGGCGTTGCGTCCGCTTGGAGAATGGTAATTCAATTTATAGTCGGCAGGTCCAAGATTGGGATATGCCGCAAATCGGCCGTATTGCGCCTCATTGATAAGCTTTTGGGTATGTTCGATTCTAAGCCCGATTGAAAATGGTTTTTGGGCGATGGATACCTTATTTTCATGCAACATCTTAAAAGTGTCTCTTGCACTGTGACCAATCCCCAAAAGGCAGATATCCGTATCGATTTTCTGGTTTTTGTTGACAATGACTCCCTTGAGAATATTGTCTTCAATGATCAAGTCTGTGACCAAAGCATTAAAGGTTACTTCTCCGCCCAAAGCGATTATTTCCTGACGAACGGTTTTGACAATCAACCTTAGTTTGTCCGTGCCGACATGAGGTTTGTTAATATATAGTATTTCTTTGGCAGCACCAGCGTTGACAAGCGTATCCAAGACATACCTGCATCTCAAATCACTAATCATTGTTGTTAGTTTTCCATCGGAATATGTTCCGGCTCCGCCTTCGCCAAACAATATCGAAGCATCATCATTGTATTTTCCTGATGAAAAGAAATGTTTTACATTTTTATTTCTAGAATCAACATCCGACCCTCTTTCAAGGACAACCGGTTTATACCCTCTTCTTGCCAACAGAAGTGCAGCAAACATGCCCGAGGGTCCAAATCCTATGATAACCGGACGGTGTTTTAGTCTCAAATTGCCAGGTGGAACTTCAACGTATGTTGATTCTGGTGCAACGCTTGTGAACTTATGGTTTCTTGACAAAAAAGCAGTCTCATCATGCAATTCAAGATTAATTGAATAGACAAAAAAAACGTGCGTTTTTTGTCTTGCATCGATCGCTTTTTTATATAATGACAAGGCTGTGATATCTTTATCAAATATGTCATATGTGAAACAGACCAATTTTCTAAGATTGGCAAGTTCCATTGTTTCATCAAGCGCTTTGTCCAGATTGAGTTTCAATTCAGTTATTCTGATCATTTCAGCCTCTATTTGCAGCAGATATCCCCGCAAGGTATCCACTTGACCATGCCCACTGCAGGTTATATCCACCGCATTTGGCATCAATATCCATGACTTCTCCAGCAAAATATAAACCGGAAATAATTTTTGATTCCATGGTATGTGAATCAATCTCTTCTACGTTCACGCCTCCTGCTGTAACCTGGGCGTCGTCGAAACCCATCGAACCTTTGATTTCGAAACGCCAGTCAAAAAGCAACTGGATGATTTTCTCGATTTCGGCTTTTGTCAAAGTATCAAGCTTCGCATTCTGTTTAATAACTCCAGCTTCTTTTAAGATGGCAGGGATTAGTCTTTTGTTAATAAGACCTACCAAACTAAAATCGATTGGTTTTTCAAGTGATGCTTCCATTCTGCTTTTTATTGCTTGAATATCCAACCCATTGATAATGATTACTTTGATTAATGGCTGTTTTCCGTTTAGACACAATTCATTGGCTTTTCTACTCAGTTGTAGAATAGCCGGTCCGCTGATTCCATATTTGGTGAAAAGGACATCTCCTGACTCTTTTTGAATGGTTTCATTATCCAGCAACAATTCCACAGTACCGAAAAACTTGACACCGTCCAGTTGTTTCAGAAACGGGCTCTCCAGTTTTAATTTTGTAAGGGCTGGAAAGACACTGGTTACACTGTGCCCAAGAGTTTCGGCCAAGGCATAGCCAGAGCCTTCGCTGCCACTTCTCGGCATGGCTTTTCCTCCCGTAGTAATGATGATTTTGTCTGCTTCATACTTAGAACCATCTTTCAGATAGATCATGAACCCAGGTTTTGTTGAAACTACGCTTTGGACATAACTGTCTGTAATGACTTCTACGCCCAACCTGTCAAGTTCATAAAGGGCGACATCAAGAAAACTCGAAGCCTGTTCTGAAAGTGGAAATGTCTTTCCTTCAGTTTCGATTTTGGGATATATTCCTAGCTTTTCAAAGAACTTAATTGTTTGTTTTGGTGAGAAAGCATCAAGTGCGGGCGAGACAAAATCAGGATGATAATAATCATCCTTCTGAGCAAAAATATTAGTGTAGTTACATCTGCCGTTACCGGTCAAAAGCAATTTCTTCCCGATTCTTGGATTTCTTTCCAAAATTGTAACTTGGGCATCGTTTTGTCTTGCGATCAGTGCAGCCATAATTCCGCTAGCACCACCACCGATTATACATATTCTTGGTTGTTTCATATTATCACCCTACAACTCTTTCTTTTATCAATTATATCATACTTACTCTTGATGAGGAGGAGAATTTAGGCAAGATGGCATTTTATCTACACGTCATAAAGTGATTTCATATCGATGACATCTAAGATGTTACTACATCTTAGATAATATAAAAACCCATACAAAGTATGGATTTTCAGTCGTTACATACAAGGAAATCAAATCGAAAGAGGAGATGGGATGTTAATTATAGACCGTGAAGAGTACATGCAAATCGCAATAGAAGATAAAATCGCAGACAAGCTTTTGGAATGACTTTCATATCATTCGTTGCCACTACTTTGATATGGCTCGTTGTTACGCATTTAATTGGATCTTGTTATGATAAAAACATCAATTGTATATGTAAATAGAAAACAAGACGCCAATTAAGGTGTCTTGTTAATTCATTTCATTATTCGTTATTCTCCTGCAATAAAATTTATCATTTCATTATTTTCGTAGACAATAGTTGGAGTATACGAATTTTGGAATAGCATTGTGTAATAATCAAAATATCCCGTAATTGGAGGTGCAAATTCAGGTAGGAAGAACATATTGCTGTTTTCATGAGGATTATACGGATTAAATGGAGATGCATCCATATAATAAGACACCGAATGTCCAAATTCCTGATGTTCAATTTGATACAGCTTGATATTGTCAATCTCAAATGGATTCTCTAGTCTTGAAATATCCTCAAAGACCGTCCCGCCTCTTGATACCATTTCCACATAAGATGTGGATGAGAATAAGCCCTTATAATTATTCAACATATTTACACCATAACTTATGGAATCAAAAGTAATATCATTTCTTGTAAGAGTATATTTGTTATCATTGAAGTCGTAAGTTCTTAGAATCTCAGTATAACCTACTCCAGCTTCAACATTCGTTTGATCATAAGCTTGAGAATATTGATAATAATCATTTCCAATTAAAACACTACCGATTAAATTGGATTTTGTTGGACCGAAAGAGATTATTGACCCATCTCCCTCTAAACGATTTTCACTCTCTTCAAAGTTGATTAGCATACCATCAACTTCTGTTTCACTACGATGAAGTATTGCCATTTCATCAACGTCCTCACCTTGTACTTGATTTTCCATGATGTAAATTTCTTCATTATCATCGTCAATCGATTTATACAGTCTGTAGTAACTTGTAGATGCTTGAGCGACTGTGAACGCATAATGTTCTTCCGGTGAGAAGGTTTGAAATTCAGTTACATTCATCATATCTGTATAGTAATAGTCATTTTGTGTAACTATCATTCCAATAGGATTGTATTCATTTGTAATTTCTAATTTTCTTGAAATATATCCGAAATAGGGTTGTAAATTCTCCGGTTCAAATGAAATATTTCTGGTTTCACGTATGGTATAAGTGTTAATTGAATGATCATCATTATAAACAATCTCAATATCTGAGAATGTGTCGACTTTTCCATTAATATAGGAATCCAAGTTATCATCAGGGAAATAGTCTTCAATATAATAAGAATGTTGTTGACAAACACAGCTCTCTTCAATGTGTAGAACAAGTTTATTGTCTGTCTTTTCAATTACTTCTATTGAAGGTGCAATTCCAACCAGAATACTTTCATATATTTTGTTGCTGTAATCATCATACAGTATCTCATTCATGTACTGTGGAACTTCATTTTCTGCAATAAAATCTAGACGTGTATCAGCAATCCAAATCAAAGAGATTGACATTACAACTAGTGTAGTAATATTGAGAAATACTAAATTTATTTGTCTCTTTATAAAATATGACTTATAAATGTAGTAGAAGATTGATACCACTGCAGAAATCAGAAATGCGATGCCCAGATATAATGTTGAATGTCGTAAGATAAATAGAATTTGATTATATCTTTGTGAAAATTCAAGTATCAATGTAATTACAAAGCTACTCAAAGAAAACAAAAATAGAATTTTTGTTAGTTTTTTTGTGTGTTTCATTTTACTATCCTTTCATAGTTTTTTTAGTTTGTATATGTAAAAAAACTATGAATCAACATCTGAAAACGCTAAATGATTTATATCTGCTTGTAACTAGATCTTTAGATACGTATTGAAAAGAAAATCTTTGATACGATACAGGAATCCGTAAAGATGGAATTATAAAAGATTGTGAAACCTCAATTGTTAGAATTAAAGGAATATTGTAGATTATCGTCACTGCAGCTAAAACAACTAGAGTGTATGACAACAAGTGGAGATAATTTATGTATTGAAGTGAATATTTCTGAATATAAGGAATTTGTACCAAATAAAAAAATTGATATACGAATACTGAGACAAATATGATTATTGCTAAAATTGGCATATAATGCTTTTTGATTAGTTTCATCATATAATCTCCTCCTACATCGCAGTTTTTCTTATTATATCATGCTAGAAGTAATTATTACAACATGTCTCACACTATTTCAATTGATATATTTTTGTGTTTTTTCCATCCGTGTTTATGATAAAAACCAAGAATTGAGATAAAAATATTGCCAATTAGTATTACTTGGTAACGCCTTTTATCGTCTTTGTTATGCGCTTCATATCAATAGTTCCAATTACTTGTGATACGGCTCTTTGATATAAATGCTATTTGAACAATATTATTCCAATCAGTTAATCAATATGTAAACCCACAAAAATGGCTATATATTACGGTTTAGTGATGGTACAGAAATAAATTAATCTTGCGAAACATTGATTTTCACTGTTCATAGAAGGATCAACAGTATTTTGATACTCTTGCGCAAAAACAAAGTATTATTCATTCATTTTCTGAATGCAATGCTCTTTTTCTTATTTCCAGAATCAGGACTGCAAATAACAATCCTACGCCGATCAAAAATGCGATTGCACTTGAATCAAATAAGAACAAAGGGCTTTTCTGATACAAAAACCCTCCAACAAGCGGTCCAATAACCATACCTATTGAAACAAACGATTGTCTCAGTCCCATGATTCTTCCAAACTCGCCTTCATGCGCATGCAAGGAGATGTAATTTTGCTCCAAAGGCTGGTAAATTGCCTTTATGACAACATATAGCATGTATACTGTATAAATTACCAGTAAGAACTGATTTGCTCTAAAAACGTAAAATACGATGATTGCGCTGAGTGTTTGGATAATGGCAATCGCCACTACCTGTTTTCTCAGTTTGGCAAACAGGGGCACCAAGAAGATACTTGCGAGCAAGCTCGCTACTCCGGTAGCCATGACAAAGGTGCCGAGATCCTGCGGAGTATACCCCAGCTCATTGAAATAGACATCGATGTATTTGGACAGATTCGTGGCACCAATCATGATAAAGGTAAGTGATAATAAAAACAGTAACAAGCTCGGACTGATCTTGGTTATCTCTTTCAAACTCTTGAACATGCTTTGTTTTTTAGGCAGAATGACTTTGTCTTCTACTTCCTTATAGAAGAACAATATCAATAATGCATAAAAGGTATTGAGGATTGCCTGAATCAGGAAGATCTGTCTGTATTCTGTGATATGGAAGAATCCAGTCGCCCAGGCATTTGTAGACAAAAATCCACCAAGGTAATAACCAATAGATCCGCCCATAGTCATTGTTGCTGCCACATATGCCAGATTCCTGGCCCGTTTATCTTTGGGAGAGATTTCGATCACATGCGTGATGAGCAGTGTCGATGCACTCACTGCGCCAAAACCGCTCACAAAGCGGAAAAACACCATCAGATATGGATTATTAACATAGCCAAAAGCGAATTGGCCAATGCTATATAACAACAATCCGGTGACAATATACTTCTTCTTGTTTCCCTGATCGCCAAGAATGCCCCAAATCGGAGCCCCGATCATCAGACCGAAACTCATGGTCGCAAAAAAAACGCCAAACATGTAATCGGGTAGTCCAAGTCCTCTGACAAGTGCCGGAGTAACAGGATGCCCAAGATTGGCGATGGTGCTTTGAATCAGGAAAAAGATGATGACGAGGGTAAGTTTTTTCTTCATGGTGCCTCCAAGGCTTGTTGCGAGATAATTATAACATTATTTGCTTTATACAGATAACCTTTTGCATGGATTTGCCTAAAAATATATCTTGATAAATAAAAGAAGAACACGAAAAAAAGGCATGCAATTCATGCCTTTTATTTGATTCTACATTATTTTTTTAAAAACCATTTGTTACTCCGTTTTTGATTTTAAGTTGGATAATTCGGATTTGAAGAACTCGCGGATGGTTCCATTGTCCATAAATGGCATTAGAGTTTCCATCGATAATGTCGTGATTTCGCCTTTGTCGATCCTCTGGGCGATATCTTTGATCTTTTCATCTTCTACAAACGGCAGGAATCCAGCGGGACAGACATCGATTTCGCCTTTTAGTGAACACTCGAAAAGTTTGTCAACCTGTCTGTTTTCCAAGAAAGGAATGATTGCATAGATAGTTATATGCTCATTTGTGATTTCCTTTTTGACAATTTGTTCTACTAACTCGTCCAGATCTTCTGTTTCTAAAAAAGGTAACATTTTGATAACATTCATTTTTCTTCTCCTTTAATTTTTTTCTTTCTGCATCTGATAGTTCTAAACACCATTTATGAAGAGGCAAAGCATATTTCTTGTCTAAAAATGCATGAAGCAACCGCATCCGTTCCTCGACACTAAGTCTTGGCCACAATCTTGAATCAATCGCAATGTTGTGGTTGATGAAAAGAAACAATGCATAGTCCCGTTCGTCTTGGCTTAATAGATGGATCACATCATAGAACGCAATTTGACCAAGTTTATTACAGATGATCTCATGAACAAGAAACTTGTGATCATGGGATGCAAATAACTGCTGATACGAGATATCAGTTTTTAGATTAGACAAACACAATAATTCATCGATACTTGTTGTGTATAAATCCAGCATTGAAACCAGACTGGGGATATCCGGCAATGCATTACCGTTTTCCCAGCCAAATATCTCCGATTGTGAAACATTAAGTTTTTCTGAGATGTCTTCAATAGTAAAGCTCATATTTTGACGAAGATAAACCAAATTACAACCTATTTGCATGATGTCTAGCAAATGACCACCTTCTTCTGTCTCGAGATACTTCTATTATAAGGTATGGTCTATGACAAAATAAAGCAATTATAGGTTGCATTCCATAAAAAAAAGTCCCTTGTTAAGGACTTCAATTCATCTAGTTTAGCATGTCTATTGAGGAATTCTTCTGGCAACGTAGGAAAACATCATCGGACCGGTATGGATCCCCAAAACAGGTGTGAGGGGAGACAAAGTCAGAGTTCTGATATTGAGCTCTGTTTTCATCTTCTCGCCAAGGTCCTTGGCCTTTTCCGGATCATCACCATAATGGATCGTGAAATCCACCATATCTTTTCCGAATTTGTCAGTCATCATTTTTTTCATCGCCAGCAGAGCGCGAACGAGTCCAAATGCTTTGGTAAGTGTCACATAAACGCCTTCCTCATTCACCGTGATTACCGGTTTGATATGCAAGATCTCGCCGATTGTGCCTTCGACTTTGCCGATCCTGCCGCCTCTTCTAAGATACTTCAAGGTATTGATGGTATAAATCGCCAGACTGTCATTGAAACGAAGTTTTTCCAATAAGGGAACAATGTCTTTGACCGGTGTTTTCGCCTTAACGAGTTCAAGTGCATACTCGACGATATATCCTAGACCACCCCCCAATGTTTTGGAGTCGTAATGTGTGATGTTGATACCTTCGACATTTTGGAAAGCCAGGCGAAAGGCATTAAAGGTTCCGCTGAGTCCCGAAGACAGATTGATTGCCAAGATGTCGGTATAGCCTGCCAGTTTAATCTTTTTAATGACTTCATTTAGATCACCTATACTTGGAAGACTCGAAGTTACTTTGCAAGTGTCGAGTTTTGCATAGACTTCGTTGGCGCTGATTTCTACCTGATCCCGGAAACTTTTATCATCAACGATGATCATTAGTGGCAAAACAAAGAGATTGGCATGCTTTTTTGTGAACTCCGGCAATAAATTGGCGGCTGAATCTGTAATTACTGCTACTTTCATAATAAATCCCTTCTGATATCGATTGACATTATCCAATCGCAACTACTCTATCACACATAATACTTTACCAAAAAGTACTCTGTCTGTCAAGGTAGTTGTTTCAATAAATATATCCTCACCAAAACAAGACAAAATTAATCATTAAATGAAAAAATATATTATGAAATAAATGTTGTTATCTCTGAAAAAAGAATTATAATGAAAGCAAAGGAGGGATGCAATATGTCAAAAGGTGGATGTTCAGGACATGACCATAGTCAACAACAAAGAGACGACTATGCAAATCAACACAATCCGAATAGTGATGCCTATCAGGCAGACAATGACAATCATGCAGATCAACTGAATCCAAACAATGAAAACTATGAAGGCCCGGACAAAGACCCAAAATAAAAAATACTGGGTATAAATATATGACATCTAGTAACAGACAAGTAATCTTGTAGACAAAGAAAACGGCCCAAGCAAATTTTGCTTGGCCGTTTTTTATTTTGAAACGCAAATAATCAGTACGTGATAATTATTAGAATATCTATATGTTCTTCTTTTTAGTCAAGCGCAGCAAAAATGGCGATGACAACAGGAATGTCCGTCCCGGCATGGAACAGAAACGATCCCCAGATACTGCCCGTCTTCTGGGAGATGAATCCCCATGCAAGCGACAATGGCAACAGGAATAACAAAAACATCAATGCGTCTTGGGTATAGGTAACACCCGTGTGATGCAAAACAAAGGGAATTGCAATCACCAGGTTGGTTGCCAATTTTCCCAGAAACGGCTCAATCTTTCGTAAAAATAGGCCCCGGAACATGATTTCTTCATTGAGAGCATTGCCGACAATGAAGATGATGATGAAAGGAATCCAGGGAATAATCCGAGCCAAACTGAGGTTTTGGGCTCCGAACATTTGGGCGACAAAATAGGCCCCGCCGACACAAATCACAAATGCGATGATACCAATCGTGAGGCTCTTCCTGACATTACCCTTGCGAAGAAACAAACTTTCAAGCGTTCCGCCAGAGACTTTGTTAAGGATCAAGATTGAAACGATGATGAGAATGCTGCTGTCAAGTTTATCGATGGCAATCCCCAATGGCGTATCGATCGAGACGTGGAATATGGCGAGCCACCAAGTTGTGGAGGGCAGGTATAAATCGATCGCCATCGCTGTTGCCGCGATGCCAAAAGCAAATAATAATTCCCAATACTTTTGGAACTTTTCATTTTTCTTTACAATCATAGAAGCCAGAAACAAGCCGCCAATCAAAAAGATGCGGCCAATCCAATCTGCAGATCCCTCAAGCATCGGTCTGATATGACTGAATACGACAAATACCAATAAACCTATAATCAAAATCCCGATAAAATACAGTACTCTATTTACCCATTTGCTCATGAGTTTACCTTCCTATATTGATTAATTTTCACTTCTAGTTAATTATATCATTGACACATTGAGTCTGTCGATGAAAAACATAAAGAATCACAGATTTTCATTTGACAAGTTTTGCTCTAGATTAGATTGTTCAGTCTGTTTGATGCTCATGAACCTGAAGGTGACTATCATCAGAATCACGACTACGAAAATAATAAAGAAGGGATAATATGAAATCGCGACTTTTTCAAAAAACAAGCCGGCTAAAGGAGTCAATACGCCAAAGCCCATATAGCCCAATGCCATCTGTAAACTCATAATTTTGCTAAGTTTTCGTTTTTCAAAGTTTTTCGAGTTCATGAACATCATGTTGGGATATACCGGGGCACATCCTAGTCCGTACAAACTTACGATCAGGAAATATGGATATATTCCTTCGTAATTAATTAATAAAAGTATTCCGGCAATCAGGATAAACACTTGTCCGATCCTGATCAGTGTGTTTGGCTTAATTACAGAAGTTAGAACTCCACTCAAGAGTCTGCCTATAGTTAATGCCCCAAAAAATGCGGTCGTAAACAAGGCTGCTAAAGCATAGGAAATTTCTTTCTGGATAAACATGTAACTTGCGATCCATACTCCGCCCAAAGTTTCAACATGTACATATAACATAAAAATCAAGATGCTTTCCTTGGCGCCTTTGGTTCCAAGAATCTCTTTTAAAGAAATATGGGCATGATTATCACTTCGCTCAATTGTTGTCTCCTTTTTCCATAGAGGAAAAGAAATTAGCAACAACAATGCAATGCCCAAAAGAATCAATCCGACTATTGCATACCCTGTCCGCCAGGAATTCTGGCTTAGAGTATATGCCATGATTGTCGGACCGAGCGTGATGCCAATACCATAGAATGAATGAAGGTAATTCATGTGTTTTGCTTTGTAATTTGATGCAAGATAATGGTTTAGTGAAACGTCTATTGCTCCTGCTCCGATTCCCAAAGGTATAGCGAGAAACAGCATTTGATAGAAATATTCGACTTTGCTAATTAGAATCAAAGCTGATCCTGTTAGTAACACGCTGATGATAGTAATCTTCTTTGTTTCGAATAATTTCAATAATCTTGGCGCATTAAAGGTAGCCAGAATCGACATAATGTATACAATTAAGGTAATATATCCAAGCGTCCCTAAAGAAAGATTCAAATCCTCCCGCACTAGATTCCATGCTGAACCAAGCAATGCATCAGGAAGACCCAAAGCAATAAAAGCAAGGTAAATAACCATAAGCAAGAGAAAGGATTTTTTCTTCATTTGTACCTCTTCTATTTAGCATTTTAACTATTCTCAAATAATATGATAACATAGATTTATAAATATCCATTTTAAAAATATTAACATAAATCAAAAATTATTAAAAATATGCTTGAATTCAGATAATTCAAATGCTATACTGTGTATATACAACATACACAGTTATGGAGGTGCTATGCATTGGCTATCCTTATAGTATTAAACCTTGGCAAAGAATATGAAAAATTCACGCTGAAACAGGTTTCTTTCACGCTTGATCAGGGCTATATTATGGGCTTTATCGGCAGAAACGGCGCAGGAAAATCAACGACATTGAAATCGATGCTGCATCTTGTCAATCCTAGTAGCGGAGAAGTGGAAATTTGCGGCATGGATTTCAAAAAAAACGAATTCGCGTGCAAACAAAAAATCGGATTTGTTCTGGGTGGTATCGATTATTATCCTAAAAAAAGACTCAAAACCATTTCAAGTGTCGTGAAAAGGTTCTATCCAGATTGGGACGATGAGGCTTATAAAAATTATCTAACCCGTTTCGAACTCGACCCTGACAAAAGGATCGATGAATTGTCTGCGGGCATGCGGGTCAAATTTTCGCTTGCGATGGCTTTATCACATCATGCTGAACTTTTGATCCTTGATGAACCGACTACCGGTCTCGACCCGGTTTCAAGGGATGACCTTTTGGAACTTTTCCAAGAACTCATCTCTGACGGTGAAAAGAGTATTCTGTTTTCGACCCATATCACTTCTGACTTGGAAAAATGTGGTGACTTCATTACCTACATCAAGGATGGTGCCATTCTTGCCAGTCAGGAAATTGACACCTATATTGACAAATATCGCGAAGTGAAGGGCCCACAAGATAAACTCACTCCTGAATTTGAGTCTAAATTAATCGGATGCAGAAAACATAAATTTGGCTTTGAAGCTTTGCTAGAAAGTGCATATGAGTCTATCCCTGAAGGCATTGATATCGCTAAAACCACACTTGAATCAATCATGATTCATATCGAAAGGGAGTGAACTAGATGAAAAGTCTGTTGTACAAGGAATGGAAACTTGCCATACATCCAACGACGTTCATCTTTATGTCGTTTGGAGCGATGCTGATCATTCCCAGTTATCCTAGTTATGTTGCTTTTTTCTATATGTGCCTTTCAATCTTTTTTCTGTTCCTGTCCGGAAGAGAAAACAAAGATGTGTTTTTTACGGTCATGTTGCCAATCAAAAAAAGCGATGTCGTCAAGGCGAGGTGTGTGATGATTGCCATCATTGAAATCGCACAGATATTGATTTCAATCCCGTTTGCGATTTTACGAACCGTATTGTACGGCGAAGCCGGGAATCTGGCGGGAATCGAACCAAACTTTGCTTTTTATGGACTTGTTTTCGTCATGTTTTCTCTTTTTAATTTTATTATGATTTCCGGGTTTTACAAGACCGCCTACAAGATAGGCAAGCCTCTCATTTATGCGATGCTTGCCATTGTATTGTACTATGGCTTAGTAGAATTGTTGATTTGGATACCAAGTCCCTTAAGGGCGTTTTTGGACACGATGGATTCGTCTATGATTCTTTATCATCTTCCCATTCTAATCATGGGTATACTAATTTGGCTTGTGTCGTTTGTTATTACTTACAGGTTCTCCGCCAATAGATTCGAAAAAGTTGATTTGTGAGATTTCGTGAACATTAGTATCAGCAACAATGCAGACACACCAATATACAAACAAATCTACGACCAGATAAGTGGACAAATCCTACGGGGAGAGCTCGATAGCGACGAAACCCTTCCCTCCATAAGAGCAATTGCGCTGGAACTGAGAATCAGCGTAATTACCATCAAGAAGGCCTGGGAAGAACTTGAAAAGGACGGTCTTATCTATACAGTACTCGGAAAAGGCTGTTTTATCGCCTCAGTATCGGCAAAAAAGCTCCAAAACAAACGGGATGAATTTGCTCAGGATAAAATAAAGAAAGATATTAAATATTATAAAGAACTTGGATTATCACAGGATGAGTTAATCAGATTAGTTAAAGATCACTTCGACGAGAAGTGATCTTTGTCTTGGCTTCTCGTGTTTATATGGTTCTTCTGAAGTAATTGTCTATATGGTCTAGTACTACTGACTACGTGTTTTACAAAAGAAATATCGCTAGATATTGACAAGTGTCACTGCTTGAGTTAAATTATAATCAATAGAACAATGAAATTCAGTATACAGACTTTCGCTCTGAAGTTAATTTAGTTCAGACCGTAAAGGAATGAGTGCTTTCGCGGACTACTGGAACACTTTTTTTGTTGTATATCTAAAGAGGAGGATATCATGAAAAAAATCAGTTTCATCTTGTTGGCAATGTTAATTTTTATCGGTATTTCCGGATGTAATGGAGAAAAAACAGTTTCAGACCCACCTGAATTCGTTGAGATGTATCTTGATGATGATTATTCAATTGTATCATTAAGTAACAACTCGTTTTCCGGGCTGGTTGAACTGAGTGACACAACTGATACAGAAATAACCACTGAACCAGTCACAACCGACACTGCAGAGACTACTACTCCCGAGATCATCTATGGCGGTGATATCTACAGTGAGAGTGATTTCGAAGTTGTAATCATCACCAATGGTGCCAACTATGATCTGCTCTATAGCGTTGAGGTCACTGACAGCGTTCTGGGAGATTGTGTCTATACCGACCAATCTACCTTGTACAAAGCTTCTTCAACAATAACTGTCGAAACAGACGGATCATATACAACTGAGATTGTTTTGACGGTTCCCGGTTCGATTGATTTAGACACATATTTATCCGACCGGACGATATCTCTCACCAAAATCCTGTTCTCCAGAGATACCGTCGATGGCACTTTTCCCGCTGACATCCCCGATAATTCAACTACTTCTTTAGCATTCCAAATCCATGCACTGAATTATTTCGACACTGATTTGGGACTGCCTTTGTCTGTCGATGGAGAAAATGTGGACATCATCTTAGGACCCGATTCCCCAAATTACGATGATGCAGTAACGCTTGGAAAGACCCAGCTTGTGATACCAGAAACAATCAATGGCTATGATGTCGGTAAGATCCTGCTTAAGGATCTCGATTGGGTAACCGAATTGGATATCAATGGCGGCAATCAAGATATCTTTATTTTGGGTGATTTTTCCGCCTTAGAGTTGTTGCTTGTAGATGGTCCAGAATTCGTTTCGTTGACGGCATTTAGGCAGTTGACACTGAACGGAGATTTCCAACAATTAACTACAATAAATATCGACAACCTTTCACGATATAATGTGTATTTATCTGAAAATACTGTTACAGAAAATGCAACATATTTGGATTATGTTGCAAACGCCGATACGCTTTATGATTTTCCTGTCCTTGAAACGCTTGATATCAGGAACTCGGTTCTGAACTATTTTCAAGTTGGAGCAGATGATTTAGATCTCTCCTTCCCCAATCTGATGATTGTTGAGATTGATAATACCTATATTAGCAACAATTTCTCACTTGGAAAGGAAGCAAATGAATTTGCCAAACTTGACATGGTGAACTTCACTGATTCAAACGTTGGAATCATTTCCATCATGGGCACAAAACCAGTCACGGAAACTCCGGCGACGTTGACTGTCGAAAACACTACTGTTTCGTATAGTGTTCTTGTTAAAGGGTCGGTATACTCTACCCTCACTTTCACAGATTCAGTAATTGGAGATGTGGATATCCAGGGAGGCACGATCAACGATTCTGTTTTTTCAGGATTATCATTCTCAAACACTACATTTGAAGGTTCAAATAGATCAATATATTTCAAGGGATCTCATCCCAATCTTGTGAGTCTTTCACTTGAAAATATAATGCTTAGCCAAATTATTGTCGGTTCAGTTGAATCTGTTTTCGCTTCACTGACAGATTTTACGCTCACAAATGTGTCAGCAAACTCGATTAGAATTGGCGAAAGGGATGTGGAATTTTCTGCACTTGAACATTTGACTTTCACTGATGTTGATTGTAACGGAAATATTTACATTGGCGGAGAAAATGCAGAATACTCTGCGCTCCAAGATATCACGCTAACAAATATAACTGCAAACAATCTTACTATAGCGTTATCTGTCTCTAGTTTGACAACGATCGTTTGTACGAATCTTGATATTGAATTAGACATCTATTTCAGCGGATCCTATGATTTCACAGCCCTTGAAGTAATTGTCCTGAAAGATGTGACATGTACATATGGAAACTTCTTCCCCGGATCTTCGGAATTTGAAATGTATATTGACAACCTTGAAGCGACAAACATTGGCATTGATACTCCAGGATGTCAGAAGATTTACCTTTCTGAAACCGATGTTACAACGTGGGATTTCTACGATTATGCGACGGGCGAGTCAATACCGATGGAGACTGGCTTGTATATTCCATCATGATTTGAATCAAATAATACAGACAAAGCCTAGCTCATAACTGAGTTCGGCTTTTTTTGTAATCACCTTCTGACATTCAATCTGTTATTTTGGCCGTTTATGCATGAATTTAATGAATAAAAAAATCATGTTCATAATCAACACGATTTTCATATTTATAATAATGTAATAAATAATAAAATAATGTGTTGTGTGACCTATTTTAATACAATTACGCACCCCTAGTGATTTTTACGCACCCCTGCTAAAATTTACGCACCCCTCTATT
Source organism: uncultured Candidatus Izemoplasmatales bacterium (assembly GCA_964459895.1). Lineage (GTDB taxonomy): Bacteria > Bacillota_I > Bacilli_A > Izemoplasmatales > Hujiaoplasmataceae > JAAYZB01. The sequence continues at coordinate 3 of CAYWOK010000026.1, read as the reverse complement.
TTT
>CAYWOK010000025.1:0-20850 GCA_964459895.1 uncultured Candidatus Izemoplasmatales bacterium | reverse complement strand
ATATTAAAGAATCTCATCTTTGAATGAAGGTTTTCCGATTGCTTGGAAACTGAACGAAGCTGGGTTTTCTGCCTTTGTTTTGTTTTATAGGTGCGGAAAAGAGGCGCATTATCCAAGTCCAATTGACGATGTGGCAGCAGCCATTAAATTCATTCTTGAGAACGCTGAACTGTTCAACGTTGAAACAAGTAAATATGCCGTTGTTGGCTTTTCTGCAGGCGGCCATGCGGTCTCAAGTTTTGGCACAGAATCGGTTGGCTGGCAGCATTATAGCTTGCCTTGCCCTGGAGCGCTGATTTTGGCATATGCTGTTGTTACGATGGGACTGTATTCCCATCAAAAAACAAAACGATATTTTCTTAGAAAAGAATATGACACCATTATCTTGCAATCTCAATATTCAGCGGAAATGAATGTAACAAAAAATTACCCCGCTACATATATCTTTTCTTGCGATAAAGACAGTGGAGTCGATATACATAACAGCATAATGCTGGCAGATTCCTTAAAGAAAGCCCAAGTATCATACATTCTTGATCTGTCAGAAGGAACAATTCATGGTATTGGTCTTGGAATAGGAACAAATGCAGAAGGCTGGTTTGATAAGGCTATTATGTTTTGGTCTGGGTTCTTTGATAGATAATATTATATTATGAAAAAAAACGGGTGAAGGCAATATTGCTTTCATCCGTTTTAATATTTTCAAATAGTCCGATATTTTTTTAAAAGCAAGGTATTGCCAATAAACAATATCACTATCAATCCTGAGAGTATCAACACTTCAGGTATAACTTCCACAAATGTCGCCCCTTTGACCATCAAATCATTTAAAGCATTGCAGGCATAGTAGACAGGCATCAAATATGCCAAATTACCAATTCCAAGCGGCAATAATTCAATCGGGATCATTCCGCTTAAGAAGATTTGAGGAACAATGATAATCGGAATAAATTGGGCAACTTGAAACTCGTTGTTTGCGAAAGTCGAAACCAATGATCCTAAGGCAACGGCAACAAATGCAAGGAGAATCATTATCACCAAAACACCCAATAGCGAGCCAGCTATGACCAAACCTAAGGCATATTTGACGAAGATGACAACGAGTACGCTTTGAATGACTGCCAACAATCCAAATCCCAACAAGAAGCCGGCAACAACGGTAGATCTGCGAATAGGCGATAACATGAATCGTTCCATTGTTCCCAAAGTTCTTTCTCTTACGAAAGAGACTCCTGCAATCAGAAATACAAAGAAAAATGAAGCAACCCCAAGCAAGATATACCCTAGACTATCAAAAGTGTTGCTTTGTGAGTCTCCATACAGGTATTCTATTTGCAAAGCCGGAGCACTAGGATCGATTTGTTTTATCGCTTGGAGCACCTCTTTGGAAATTTTGGATACCTTTATGCTGTTAAGTTCATACATTTTCAGATGGATTTCTCCGCTCTCAAAATAAATCACACCATCCACGGTTTCCGCCTCCAACATTTCATCCATTGTTCCTGTTTGAGGGATAATTTCCAAGTTATGAGCTTCTAGAATTTCCACAACAGGAATAGGAACATTGATGAGTGCTATTTTCGGAACATAGGAGCTCTCACCAAAAACAAAATAGGATAGCGTCATTATGAGAATCGGAGCGAAAAGCACTAAGATGAGGGAACGTTTATCATTCAGCATTTGTTTGGTGATACGAATTATGATGGCGATCATATAAATTGTTCCTCCGCTGCACGAAAAAACAGTTCTTCAATTTCATGGCTTTTTGCTAAAGATTTTAGTTTTTCAACGGTATCGAAGGCAAGAAGTTCTCCTTTATACAGTAAAGCGCATTTGTCACATTTTTCTGCCTCATCCATCACATGAGTAGAGATAATGAGAGTTTTCCCCTGTTTGGCCTGATTGCGGAAATTATCCCAGATTTTTTTTCTTAACACAGGGTCTATCCCAACTGTAGGTTCATCTAGTATCAAATATTGAGGGTCATGAACCAAAGCAATAATCAAAGAAAGCCGTTTCTTCATTCCTCCGGAATAATGATATACTAATTTGTCTTTATCTTCATATAGATCATAAAAACGAAATAACTCTGAGCAACGATCGACAAGTCTTTTTCCTGTGCCCCCATGTAGTCTGCCAAAAAAAAGAAGATTGTCCCAACCAGATAAATCTGGATAGAGAGCATCGAATTGTGGCATATATCCAACTTGTGAAAAAAGTTTCATGTTGGGGACTTTTACAGTATCGATAAAGATTTCACCGCTGTCGGACTTTATTGCACCTGTCAAAAGCCGGATTAAAGTCGTTTTGCCAGCTCCCGAAGGCCCTATCACACCTAGAATCTGTTCTTTATCTGCAACAATGCTTAGATTTGACAGGACAATTTTCTTTAGAAATGACTTGTTTACGTTTTTGACTTCGATACTCATGATTATCACCTGATTCGATTTTTTTATATCACATTTATTATACTCCTATCAATATGATTTTCAAACTACAGAATAAATTAAGGTCAGAAATTATTGAATATATTTAAATACTATTCAAACGGGTTCTTTGCTAGTTGCCTTTCTAAAATATTCAATTATACAAAACAAAGAAAATAGTATAAAAAGAGCAAGCTTGGAAAAGCTTGCTTTGAGTATATTCATTTTGCTTTTATAACATTTATCGAGTAAAACGACCAGTTGTGAATCGTGTTCTGTCCAGCTTTGGAAGATCGTGGTTTTCAGCCAAAGACCATAATTTAAGGATAGCAGAAGTATCTTCACCGGTTTCTGTAGTGAAATCGAAACGGAAGCGTGTGATTCCTGCTCGTTTCAGAAATGAAAGATAATCCAGAAGAAATACTGGCTTGGAGTGCAGCAATCTGATATTGCAAAATCCATCATTTAGCAAGGGAAACAATGCCCCTGAGCGGTCTTTTAAAAAGTATTGATTTTCCAGACAAAGGTTGCAATGTGTGCGGTTGATGCCGGTGGATTTGGCGATCGGACAATATTTCGAGATCATCAGATCAAGACGACCATATATAACCATCTCTAGATTGGGTGAGTGATTAAAAGTTTTCAAGTACTGGGAATAAAATGATTCCAGTCGAGATTGTTGCAGTTCCGGAGACAGTGTGACATAACTTGCGCCATGATCTGCCAAAAATGCAGCTGAATAGATATTGGTTACATTCATGAACTGATCGCCTATCCAGACAATTCCCAACTCGGGGATCTGTCCGAGATCGTTTATCACTATAGGGCTGGAAGATGATGTTGTCGGTTCGCTCTGGGAAATCCTGTTTTTAACTTCGTACATTTCAATTTCCGGATACTCTGTCGTATCAATCAACATGGAATCATTGAAATAGATGATTGTAATGCCCGAATTCGCTGCAGCATGGAATTGTTCCAAGGTTTCTACCTTGGCAACTACTCCCACTTTGGCAGACCTGAATTCACCTTGTAAAGTTGCTGTATGCTTTTCAATTGCCGGGGCTGGACGCTCAGTTACTTTGCCTTCCCATAACGAGATTGCATCGCGTCGTATCTCGTTTATTACCTTGACGGGAATAAACAGATTGTCGTCGGCATCAATTTCAAGCTCATCCCAGTAATATGGCGTGTTGCCTAGTTTGTCCAATTGATCATGCAATTGAGTGTTTTGAGAAGGTTGATTGATAGCGGAAACAGCGATATATTCGCTGGTGACGGATACAGATTTTCCCAGGGCAGAGACAGTTAGTTTTATTGGTTCATTTATCTTGGCAAGAAACTTGCCGACAAACGGGACACGCTTAAAATACGGATCAAGGAAGAGCTTTGCTTCTAGATCAATGTTCTTGTCGAGGGTCTTGACCATCATTGTTCCTGTATCAATAATTACAGGTACATCTAAAGTGATTAAATCCCCAATTTTAGCCGTTTTCACGTACTCATTATTACATTGAATCCGAGATATTTCCATGCCATAATCTGCTCCAGAAAGAAAGCGGACTCCATCGCCAACCTGGAGATCGTCCAAAAGGCGAAGTGTCAGTTTCCCAAGTCTACATGATTCAACGATTCCTGCATTTACGCCGAGATGGTTCGGCCTCAATGATTGATTTATTGTATGGGGCTTTTCTGAAAAAAGAAAGCCATTAGTGTAATCGCGGTTAAAAACGCGCTTCAATCTATCGATAGCCTGGATTGTATCGATTGTTTTTGCTGCATAATGCAAGTCGATCGCCATACGATATTGCCTGGTTGATTCTACCACGTATTCTGGTTTTCTCATTCTGCCTTCAATCTTGAAGGCGTGGATACCAGACTCGATCAGAAGCGGAATTTTATCGAGAGTCATCAAATCTTTTGAAGACATCAGGTAACTCGGGTCATTTAAGTCCTCGTTTTCCCTGACAAGACTATAAGGTAACCGACACGGTTGAGCACACTCTCCTCGGTTGGCGCTGCGGCCACCAAACATCGAACTGAACAGACAATTTCCCGAATATGACACACAGAGTGCTCCATGAACGAAAACTTCGATTTCGAGTTTAGTATTTTGTTTGATCTCAACCGCTGTCTTCAAATCAGCTTCCCTTGCCAAGATGATTCGTTTGATGCCAATACGTTCCAAAAACTGAGCTTGTTTTAGACTATATGTATTTGTCTGAGTCGAAGCATGAATCGGCGTATTTGGATATCTCTTACATAGTATCGACATCATTCCGAGATCCTGGACAATCAAAGCGTCGACTTGATTCTCAACCAAAAAATCAGTATATTCGAGAAGTGATTCGATTTCATCATCATAAATCAAAGTGTTTACAGTGATATAAACTTTAACATTCGCAAGATGAGCAAAACGGATCAATTCAGCGAGTTCCGATTGTTCAAAATTTGGTGCGCTAGCGCGAGCACCATACTTTTTGCCAGCTAGATAAACTGCATCACAACCGGCATTGATTGCGCCGATGAAAGACGCTCTGTCTCCTGATGGAGCCATTAGTTCGACTTTGTTCATCAAATCACTCCTTTCATAATATCATATGTAATATTATAACATTTTTATCTGCTTTCTCGCTTTATCAATCATGAATAATTATGAGCTAAAAAAAAGCCAACTTACATAACATGAATGAGAATGGAATCATGGCAAAGAATTTGATACTTACGGATGAATAGACTACAATCAAGCCAATATTTTCATTGTTACTTTACGAAATAGGTTAACAGTAGTATAATTGTGTCAAATCAATAATGGATTAGGGATCTACAGATATACTGAGAGCTGATTTGTATGTTGTTTGATATATATCATGGCTTTCTACTAAAATCTATCATTCTAAATAAGGATGTGGTGAGATGAAAAAATTCTTGGTATTGATATTGATACTTTTTTTGACTGGATGCACCCAAAAATCAATAACAACAACTGACGTGGAGTCTTTGACAAACGCTTATTTTAACATATTTGAATATTTGTATGAGTTTGATGGCGACAAAAATGATGGAGTGGATTATCTGGCTATAGACCTTTCTAATATACCACTCGATGACATTTCGGAACTATCAAGACTCATCGAGAGCTATTGTGAAGCAGAAGGATACACATATAGGGAATCAACATTTCAAGAACTCGTTGATGAAGGCTATATTGTAAACGGTGGGTTTGTAAACGGAGTGTTTTTCGATATTTACGACATTGATTCAACCGGAATTGGTATTGAATGTAAAATTTCAAAATACAGAGGAAATCTTGGCGGCTCTGGTCAAACTCTCTTTGTGCAATTCGTTGATGGAGAATGGGACATTACTTCATCAACTTATTGGGTTAGTTAAGTTAAAGTTACAATTGAAGTGAACCAGCATTTTTTTTGGCTGGTTTTTTAATTTTTACAAGTCGAAAAACCAGTAATAAACTCAACTCATTTGCTTTTTGCTTGACGTGTATTTTCTGATTTTGGCATCCATACTTCGGATTTGCACGAAATTGAGCGGGAGACGTTGCAACGCAAAAAGAGTGTGATACAATTAGAGTAGACATTGAATGAAGGAGGAAGTAATATCCTAGATATTATGAATTCAGAATGAATATTGATACTTTATTGTTAGTTAGTATTGTCATTGCCTTGGTCTATTATTTATTTATTGAGCTCTTTTCTGTAATCTTCCGTTTAACCGGACTTTCCAAATCGAAAGCCAAATTTCAGGTAATATCCTTGCTGACAAACAGCGGATTCACGACTCAGGAAGCCGAACTCATCATGAACAGCCGCATCAGGAGAAAACTAGCCAGTTTCACCATGTTTTTTGGATACCTTTTGACAGTTGCGGTAATATCCATGCTGGTTAACGTGTTTATGACCTTATCAAATTCCGCTTCTCAGGATGTCTGGCGATTTGTTATTATTTTGTTTGGATTTATTGTGCTGTTGTTTATTGTTAGTCGGATTAGATTTGTCGACAACATCATTCGTAAAATAACAGAAAAAATTGCGATAAAACTGCTGTTTGGCAAAAAAACAAATGTTATCGAAGTCTTGGACAATTATGACCAAAATGTGATCGCAGAAGTGTATGTCACTTACCTGCCACCGCTTTGCGATGGTGCCACACTGGCCCAAAGCGAAATCAAATTGAAACATGGAATTCAGGTGTTAGCCATCAAGAGAGCCAATGTCGTAAACACTGAAGTTAATGGCGACGACCAGATCATGCAAGGTGACCTAGTTGTAGTATTTGGCAAGAGCAAAAATATAAAAAATGTATTTTTAAGAATTACCGATACTGATGAGGAAGAGTAAGATACAGGCAATATCAAAAACAAAAGATGCTTCAAACACGCTAGTCTGTGTGGAAACATCTTTTTTTATTGGTTGTTCGAATAAATTACTATTTGTAGATTTCCAATTTTACAAAATAATGCTTTTCTTGATTGAATGGCCAAAGAAACCACTCATGCTGAAGTGTGGATAATTTTTTTTCTAGACTCAACAAACCGTAATCGCCGATCCCAACACCGAAATCGCTTAGGTAGTCCTCATAGATTTCATCCATTCCGATTTTAGACTCAACCGCTATTTTGGCTTTAGTATAAAATAGAGAGTCTGGTTTCGCTTCAAATATGTCGGATAAGACAAACAAGTATCCTCCTTCATTTAACAACGAAATTACGTTAATGTTGAATGAGTCGATTATGTCAGGGATCATTCCGAGAATTTGATTGTCCAGAAAACGCGTCAGGTGTTCCGGATATTTCTGGTTTCTCAAGAATGAAACATACTCCTTCATTTGACGAAATAACAATTGCGTATATATTGGTGAAACGATGATAGAATCATATTTGGTCTTAAAATCGGCAATAAAGCTATTTAGTCGAATTTGATTTATCAGATGGTCAAGGAAAGTTTTGATTTCATTTGCATATTGGCATTGGAGTATTTGATTGATGAAATCGTTCCAGTACGAATCGCTTTCCAAGCCAGTATAGTCGATTTCTTTTAAAATCAAATTGTGTCTATCCAAATTGTATCTAGCTACAGCTGATCGCATGGATTCGATATCGATATCCGAGATCGTAGTATGTCTGAACAGTTTTGAAAGCACAGACAAATCTAGATCATCGGAATTCCCGACTCCGATAATAAGCAATTTGTTTGCCGATATGTCGTGTTTGATAATGTAATCCGAGATGTATCCGCTCACTAAATTCCGATATTCTTGCCACTTCTGGTTTCGATTGGAGTCAGACATATTCAATGTGCGGTTGAACTGTTTTATATGATTCATATATTCTTCCTCCAAATCTGTTTGCGGTGGGCCAATACTAAGTATTGCATTTATCAAAATGGAACTATTTTTGGATATAGATTATCTCAGCTTCAATTATACGCTAATTTGATTAAAAATAGAATTTTCAAATCCAAAAAAGCCATATTTTTGATATGGCTCTTTCTTTTTTGAAATTGAAAACTACTCTTTTTCTTTGTCTGGTTTAGGTTCTTCGATAATTTCTGGTTCTTGAACAGGTTCGAGCTCGGGCGCTTGAGGAACTTCAATTACTTCCGGTTCCGCAACAGCCTCCTCAGCTACAGGTTCAACAACTTCTGGTTCTTTGACAGGTTCTTCAACAGTTGGTTCTAGAACAACTACTGGTTCAGGAGCGATGACTGGTTCGGGAACGACAACGGGTTCTGGAACGACTACTGGTTCGGTAGGCTCAGGTTGAACTGGAATCTTGACCAACTTGTCAATATATTTCAAAGCATATTTATTTCCAAAAATCATAAAATACATGGCAATTAGCATCAATAGAATCATCCATGCACCAAAACCTGTTGCAGTCGTAGGGACTCCGACACGATGCAATAGAACGCCATAAAAATAAATGAGTGTTAATAAGATGGTTGATCCTAAAAATACTTTCTTTGCGACATCATCTTTTTTCATGACAAACAAGTACGCATATAAGAACATCAAAACGACAAATATTATCGTATAAAACGTTCCGCCAGGAGCTTGTGCCATCGAGACATGATTATTATTTAAAATATTTCCAACCATGAAAGGAATTAAGAGTCCTAAAAAGGCTATGAAGAAAATTGAAACATTGACAATCCACAGAACTAATCTTTTTTTGTCATTGTGAAGCAAATCCAAAAAAGCTTCTTTAATTTTTTGCATTGAAGATCCTCCTAATATTAGTTTTTCTTTGTTTTACTTCACTTGATGGCTTTGGCAATGGCTTCAATCATCGGTAACCGCTTTGTCATAAAATACAGTTTGAATCTGTCCGCATCGGTCGCGATATTGAATTGGTTGTTAAGCCCAAGAAAGCCCTTTTTGATTTCGTGATTGCGAATGAATTCAAATGAAATTCTGAATCTTTCTTTTGTTGGTTTTGTGGCTAACATGTTGGTGTCAAAACAGACAAGTTGATCCTTGTAAATTCCAAGAAAACCGTCGCTACCCGCACCTTGTGTGCGGCCAAATGCGACATTCATCGCTTTTGCAGTTCCCGAGTAAGAAATTACTACTTTGGCTAACAATTCTCGTTCATCAGTAAGTTGCAGTTCCTGAGCTAAAGAAATCAGTTCGTTTTTTCCCAAATTAATCACTCCTTTAAGTAGATTTTACTGAAATTATAAAATGATGTCAATGGGTTATATCTTTTATAACAATTTTTTGGATATTTATTTACTCTTAAGAGATTGTCTGTGATTTTTACAATTAGCATTGGTGATATGCTGACATAGTTTGATTCATTGTCTTGTATGCGAAGACAATGGTGTAAGTATGCAATTAATTGCTTGTGATTAACGAATTTTCATTTACCATATGTTAATTCTGGTGTATAATCCATACGTGCAAACCTACGCATTTTTTCATTCCCAATATAGCGAAGAAAGAGGCGGATAATTCATCCGACTAGGTAAATGAACGTGGACGATCCGGTATTATTGTCTCTAACAGCCATATCATTAATTGCAGTTCCTGTTGGAAGCCATTTTTTGAGCAAGATTAGACTCAAACTTGTTTTCTTGTTGCCAGTCATTGCCATGGGAATTGCCTTCCCTGTCTTTTTGCTTTTGGTCATTGTGCCTGATGCCAGTTTTTCCATTTATCTTTTCTATATTTCAATGAGTTTATGGACCGGTGGTTTTTTTGGCATCTTCATTTCATGGATCTATTATGCCAACCAAAAGAAGAAAAAAAAGTGAATATTTTACATATTTATTTTGTTCAATTCGTTTTAGTTCGACCTTCTTGAATTATCAAGCAATTATTGGTAGAATGTTATCGGTATATCGAAACGTTTAAATTTGATTGGAAAGCAGTGATGTGTCGATGAGGGCAGCTTGGTGGAAGAATGCCTTGGTTTATCAAATTTACCCATTGAGTTTTTGTGATGATAACGGCGATGGAATCGGCGATCTTTCAGGCATCATTACGAAACTCGGGTATCTCAAAGATTTAGGTGTCGATGTTATCTGGCTGAGTCCTATTTATCAATCACCTATGGACGATAATGGGTACGATATCAGTGATTATTATGCAATCGACCCCGTTTTCGGAACGATGGAAGACTTTAGAAGATTGTTGGCTTCTGCCCATAGCTTAGGTATGAGACTGATTATGGATTTGGTGGTGAATCATACATCTGATCAACACAGCTGGTTTCAAGAGGCGAGAAAATCTAAGGATAATCCCTTTCGGGACTATTATGTCTGGCGCAAAATGCCAACAGAAATCCAATCTGTGTTCTCGGGACCTGCCTGGGAATATGATCCTTTGACAGAACAATACTATTTCCATTTATTTTCAAAGAAACAGCCTGATCTCAACTGGGACAATCCGGTTATGCGTCAAGAGATCTACAAAATGATCAACTACTGGCTCGATTTTGGAATTGATGGGTTCAGATTGGATGTCATCGACCTTATCGGCAAAGATATCGATAATTTTAGACTTTGTGACGGCCCTTATTTGGATGAAAGGCTTTTAGAATTGAAATCAAATTGTTTTGTCGGAAGAGATGTCATGACTGTTGGAGAAACCCCTTGTCTGTCAATTGAAAGGGTCAGGGATGTCACCCGAGGCGAAACACCTCTACTCGACATGGTTTTCCAATTTGGTCATTTGGCATTGGACGAGATTCCTAGTCAAGGGAAATGGGCGTTAAAAAAACTTGATTTGATTGAACTGAAACGTCATTTCAAGAGTATCCAAAATGGTTTGGAAAATGTTGGTTGGAACAGTCTGTTTTGGACCAATCACGATCAGCCGAGGGCTGTATCGCGCTATGGGGATGAAGCCAAGCGCTATGAATGCGCAACGATGCTGGCAACTTCTTTGTATTCGATGCAAGGGACCCCTTATGTCTATCAGGGAGAAGAACTAGGAATGACGGGAATCCGCTTTTCAAAATTATCGGATTATCGCGACATCGAGACAAAAAACATGGTTTTGGAAAAAAGCTCCCAAAGTTGGTCTATTGATAAAATTATGGAATCGATCTATGCCAAAGGCAGAGACAACTCCCGAACTCCGATGCAGTGGGACGACACCATTTACGCAGGTTTTTCCCTAAATAAACCCTGGATTGATGTCAACCCGAATCATATGGAAATTAATGCAAAAAAAGAACTTGCGGACAAGAACTCAGTTTTCAGTTATTTTCGAAATTACTTCAAGCTTCGAAAGACAAACCCACTATTTATGACAGGACACTTTCAATTGATTTTTGAAGATCATCCGTCATTGTTTTGCTATCTTAGAGAGGGTAAGGAAAAAACATTATTAGTTATATGTTCCTTTTCCAACAATTGGAATTCAGCTGATTTCCAAGATATCCCCAAAGGAAAATGGTTAATAACAAACATATCTGAAATCGATTTGGGTGCAGAAACGACTTTCCCACCATATTTTGCAGGGATCTACGAATACGACACAGTGAAAGGCACAAACTAATGAGAGAATTATTGAACTCACTCACAATTAAAGAAAAAATCGGTCAACTGGCTCAACTGGCGCCTTTTTTATTCATAAGCAATTTGTCCGTTGAGATAACGGGATATGTGAGGGAATTGCATCTCGATCAAAAAAAAATCTTTACCAGCGGCTCTGTCCTTGGCATCGGTTCTGCCCAAGAGATGATTAGAGTCCAAAAAGAATATTTATCAAACAGCAGACACAAGATTCCTTTGATGTTCATGGCAGATATCATCCATGGGTATAAGACGATTTTCCCGGTCCCGATTGCTTTGGCTTCTTCTTGGAATCCAGATGTGGCAAAATTGACAGCTCGTATCTCGGCTGTTGAAGCCTCGACTTCGGGGATCCATGTCACGTTTTCGCCGATGGCTGACATAGCTCGCGACCCGCGTTGGGGAAGAATCGTCGAAGGTTTTGGTGAAGATCCATATCTCAGTGGACTCTTTGCAGCGAGCATGGTCGAAGGCTATCAAAATGACGGCATCGACAAACCTGGGAATCTGGCATCTTGCGTCAAACATTTCGCCGGGTATGGAGCCAGTGAAGCTGGGCGTGATTACAATTCAGTCGATTTGTCTAAAATGCAACTTTTCCAATTTTACTTGCCAGCATATAAGAAAGCTCTGGATGCGGGAGCGCGTCTCGTAATGTCCGCTTTCAATACTTTGGATGGAATTCCATGCACGACAAATAGCTTTTTGCTAAGGGATGTATTGCGAGACAATTGGAAATTCAAAGGCGTGACAATCTCTGATTATGATTCGCTCCAACAGACAATCGCCCACGGATTTGCCTCTGATCGACGCGACGCAGCCAAAAAAGGCATTTTGGCAGGATTGGATATTGAAATGGCATCCACGACATATCAGTCTTTTTTGGAGGAACTGATTGATTCAAAAGAAGTGAATCTTGGCTTGCTTGATGAAGCAGTGCTCAGAGTTTTGGAGTTGAAACGAGATCTGGGGTTATTTGAAAATCCTTATAAAGGCGCAGATACAAAACTGGAGACAAAAATCGTTTTATCAGAAGAACATCTTGAAAAAAGCCAAGACTGCGCCAATGAATCAATCGTGCTTCTTAAAAACAATGGCGTCTTGCCGCTTAATAAAAATGATAAAATCGCTGTTATCGGTCCTTATGCCAACTCGAGAAGAACTGTCGGTCCTTGGTCTTGGCATGGCTTGCGCGATTTTCATGAAACAATCACAGAAGTGTTAGAAGAACAAGTTATTTTTACAAGTGATGCTTCAGAACAAACTGAACTGACGGTTTCCGATCTAGCTATAATAGAAAAGGCCAATGTCATTTTGCTTGCGCTTGGAGAAAATGATCATCAAAGCGGTGAAGCGCATTCCCGAAGCGATATTTCTCTTCCTGGAAATCAGGCATCGCTAGTCGATATGGCAAAACGTCTTGGGAAACCATGCGTGGTATTACTGCATAACGGAAGGCCACTGGTACTCGAAAACATATTGCATGCAGATGCGATTCTGGAATGCTGGTTTTTAGGCTCTAGACATGCTTTGGCCATTAAGGATATTTTATCTGGGAAGGTCAACCCATCAGGGAAGTTGCCGATTACGTTTCCAAAATCCTTGGGACAGGTTCCCATCTATTACAACCATTTCAATACGGGCCGTCCCTATCTTGATCGACAAGACGACAACGAATATGTCTCAAAATACTTGGATATCGACAATTCGCCAAGGTTTCCGTTTGGCTTCGGTCTATCCTATTCAACCTTCAGTTTGTCAAATTTGAAACTATCATCGAAAACTATGCAGAGCAGCAAAGACATACTCGTTTCCATCGATGTGTTAAACGAAGGTCCGTTTGCGGGTTTCGAAGTGATTCAACTATACATTAGGGATTACGTCGGGAGAATCGTACGTCCGGTGAAAGAACTTAAAGCATTCCAAAAGGTTTCGCTTGCCAATAAGGAAACCAAAACAGTCACTTTCACCATTACCTTGGCAGATCTTTCTTACATACTTCCATCCGGAGAAACGGTGTATGATAAGGGAGAATTTTGTGTCATGGTCGGTAATTCGTCAATAAACTATTTACAAGCAAACTTTTATCTAAACTGAGATTGTGTCTGGAAAAGCTTGAAATTGTTTTTAAGCAAGCATTATAAATCTAATCCCAACCTAATCGCAAATCCCATTTGATATCAGAATGGGATTTGCTATTTTTTTGCAATCTGATTTGTGATATAATTGCATCAACAAGTGTTATTTATCTCGTTTCAAGCAAACTCAATAAATGGAGCTGATCAATGTGATTGAAGCCATGCTTTATCAAAAACTGGAACAAGACATTGTCAAATGCGATGTTTGCAAGCATCAATGTGAGATATCAAATGGAAAAAGAGGAATCTGCGGAGTCAGGGAAAATCGCCAAGGTACGCTTTATGCACTGAATTTCGGAAAGACGATTGCAGCTGCAATCGACCCGATTGAAAAGAAACCGATTTATCATTTTATGCCTGGAACTAAAACATATTCTTTTGCTACAGTTGGCTGCAATCTGCGCTGTTCTTGGTGCCAAAACTGGGAAATTTCCCAAAGCCCCAAACTATCAATTGATATCTTGGGGTATGATGTCGCACCAGAAGAACACGTCAGACGCGCCATCCAATACGGATGCCCTTCGATTTCATATACCTATTCGGAACCGACGATTTTTCTTGAGTATGCGCTTGAGACGATGAAACTGGCACACGAGGAAGGTCTGAAGAACATCTGGGTCACAAACGGATATATGTCCAAACGTACACTACAACTGATTATTCCCTATCTAGACGCTGCCAACGTGGACTTCAAGGGTCCTGAAAATGATGTCTATGAGAAATATTGCGGAGGAAGTTCCGAAGGCGTCATGGAAAACTTGGTTATCCTTCATGATGCTGGAGTCCATTTAGAAGTTACGACCTTGATTGTTCCTGGTGTCAATGATAAACTATTTCAAGTCGAAGCCATGGTTGATTCGATTGTCAATAATCTTGGCTGTGAAGTGCCGTGGCACATCAGTCGGTTTTTTCCACACTGGAAGATGACTGACGTTTTGCCAACCCCGTTGTCAACTCTCGCCATGGCAAAGGAAATTGGCATCAAGGCCGGAATCAAAACAATTCATTTAGGAAATGTATAATCAATTTAGTAATGAAAGGTGATGAAAGATCATGCCATTAGTTGGTGTATTCATCGTTCCGCATCCTCCCCTTATCGTTCCCGAGATTGGCAAGGGGGAAGAAAAAAAGATTCAAAAAACAATTGATTCCTACGAAGAAGTTGCTCATCGGATCGCAAAGTTACAGCCTGACACGATCATTTTGACTACTCCGCATTCAATCATGTATTCAGATTACCTCCATATCTCTCCAGGAACCAAAGCGGAGGGAAGTTTTCAGGATTTCGGAGCACCACAGGTCAAAATGGAAGTGAAGTATGACTCGGAGTTTGTGAACAAATTGGAAGAGTTGGCAACAGTTGCGGGAATTCGTGCGGGAAGTCTTGGAGAAAGAAATAAATCCCTTGACCACGCGACCATGGTTCCTATGTATTTCATCAATAAACAATATACTGACTATCAGCTTGTGCGGATTGCACTTTCAGGTTTGTCTCCGTTAGTTCATTACCAGTTTGGCAAGTGTATATATGAAGCTATGAATCAAATTCCCAAGCGTTATGTCATCATCTCTAGCGGAGATTTGTCACACAAACTCAAAAAAGATGGCCCATACGGATTATCAGAAGAAGGTCCGATCTTCGACCATGAGATCACGCAAGCCATGGCAAACGCTGATTTCCTTCGTTTTCTTACATTTGACGAGGTATTCTGTGAGGCAGCAGCAGAATGCGGGCTGCGATCATTTATCATCATGTCCGGTATTCTCGATGGACTGGCTGTCAAACCTGAACTGTTGTCATATGAAGGTCCTTTTGGCGTTGGGTATGCTGTTGCTGCTTTTGAAATTCTTGGCGAAGATAGTTCAAGGCATTTTGACAAGATATATCTAGCTCAGGAGACGCAAAAACTCGAATTGTTAAAAAGCAATGAGGACCACTATATCAGACTCGCAAGACTCTCGCTTGAACATTATGTAACTACGGGAACTCCCCTGAGGCGTTCGCTTGATTTATCTGGCGATTTGACCGGTCAGAAGGCAGGCGTGTTTGTCTCACTCAAAATGGAGGGACGACTACGCGGATGTATCGGTACAACCAGCCCCACTACGGAATGTGTGGCAGACGAAATTATTCAAAACGCCATCAGTGCCGGAACCGGGGATCCAAGATTCGAACCTGTATCTGTCAACGAACTTCCACGACTGGTTTACAGTGTCGATGTTTTGAGAGAAGCTGAACCGATTTCGTCGATGGATGAACTTGATCCAATCCGCTACGGAGTCATTGTGAAAAGCAAGGGAAGAAGCGGATTGTTGTTGCCAAATCTGGAAGGAATCGATTCTGCCTACCAGCAGGTGGCCATCGCTTTAAAAAAAGCGGGGATAGCTCCGAGTGAACCATATAAAATGGAACGATTCGAAGTCATACGACATAAATAGTAATATATAATAACTGATTTTTCATAGCACTGTTCACAGAAGGGATTGGAAACTCTATCTATGCAAAAAAAAGCGCATCTTGCCGGAGTCGCCTTCGCTGTGGTCTTCGGATTTTCCTTCATGTTTTCCAAAATCGCCTTGGCATATGTCACCCCGGTCGGCCTGATCGCCTACCGGTTTTTGATTGCATTTTTGGTTTTCGAACTACTGAGAATCACCAAAGTTGTCAAAATCAGATTCAAGAAAGCCAATCTCATTCCCTTGTTGTTGGTTGCGGTTTTCCAGCCAGTGCTGTATTTCATTTTCGAGACGTATGGTTTGTTGAAAACATCCAGTGGCGAAGCAGGAATGATGATTGCGCTGATTCCGATTTTTGTCAGTATCTTCAGCACTTTGTTTTTGAAGGAAAAGCCAAGAAAGATTCAATTATTTTTCATTCTCCTCAGTGTTGCGGGGATTCTTTTCATCCAGTTCTCCAAATCGCAGGTTGAATTTGCTGGCCAGTGGGTTGGATTTTTGCTTTTATTCTTTGCAGTTATTTCGGCAGCATTATTCAATATTACCTCGCGAAGCGCTTCGAAGACTCTAAAACCTCATGAGGTCACATACTTCATGATGTTTGCTGGTGCTCTGGTTTTCAATGTGATTTACATAATAGAGTTGCTTTTTGAGCACAGGATTAGTGATTATTATTTGAACTTACAACATTTGGAAATCATTTGGCCAATTCTATATTTAGGCATAATCGCATCAATAGGTGGGTTCTTTCTTGTAAATTATGCTTTGAGTAAACTGCCAGCACATGTTTCCAGCATCTATTCCAATTTATCGACGATTGTCGCGATTATCGCCGGTGCAACCATCCTTTCGGAACAACTTTTCTATTACCACTATATTGGCGGAGCAATGATCATCATCGGAGTCTATGGCACCGTGAGATCCAATCGAGTGTCAAAACGATGGCTGGTCACAAAATAAGAACCACCAAGTAATCAGTAGTCAAGTTGCTTGCTATTTTCTTTGATGCATATTACAATTTTTAAAGACTGGAGGGCTTGACAATGACAAATCATGAACGTTTGGAAAAAACCAATGTAAAGAAACTGCTTATCCAATTGTCAGTTCCTGCTACAGTCGGCATGGCAGTCAATGCCCTATATAATTTCGTGGATACTTTGTTCGTTGCCAAAGGTGCCGGCGAAATCGCCATCGGCGGACTCGCACTGGCTTTTCCAATCCAGATGATTGTCATGGCTATCGCCCTGATGATTGGGATGGGAAGCGCTTCGGTTTTTTCCAGAGCATTCGGACGCAAGGATTTTGCTAAAATGGACCACGCAGTAAACTCCGCTTTAAGAATCGGATTTCTTGGTGGATTGGTTCTAACAGTAGTCGGTTTTTTCTTTTTGGACAAACTGCTCCTTTTCTTTGGAGCGACATCCTCTAATATCGGTTATGCCAAGGATTATATGTCGGTGATCTTGATTGGTTTGATTCCGCTATCGCTTTCGATGATCTTAAACAATCTAACAAGAGCGGAAGGCAGAGCCAAGGTCGCAATGATCTCGATGTTGATTGGAACAGGACTGAATATCATTCTAGACCCGATCTTCATCTTTGATTTCGGATTCGGACTCGGAGTACAAGGCGCTGCAATTGCGACGGTCATTTCCCAAATTGTCGCGTTCACTTATATTTTTCTTAAAGCGCTTTCACCAAAGTCGTCCTTAAATATCAACTTGAAAGGGATTTTCCGTGTCGATGGCAAAACGATCGGTGACATCGTCGTAATCGGACTGCCTTCGTTTCTTCGTAATGCTATCGGAGCATTTATGGCGATTATTGTCTACAACCTTATCAATAAGTACGCAACTGGTGATCCTGCGATTTATATATCCATCTATGGAGTTATCAACAGAGTCATGACTTTCGTCCTATTACCGGGTTTTGGACTTGTCCAAGGTCTGGCACCGATCGTCGGGTACAGCTTTGGTGCGAAGAACCATACCAGGCTGAAGGAAGTGATTGATTTCGCATTGAAAATCATCATCACATATTTCTTCCTGGGATTTGTCTTTGTGCAATTGGCTTCAAGAGGAATATTCACACTATTTAGTGAAAACAATAATCAGTTTTTCATTGACTATGGCACGACTGTCTTTCGTGTGATTTCTCTCGGGTTTACACTTGTAGGTTTTCAGGTGATAATCTCCGCAATCTATCAATCTGTAGGCTACCCGGTCAGAGCGACAATTGTTACGCTTTCAAGACAAGTGTTGTTTTTCATTCCGCTTGCTTATCTGCTTTCTTCCTGGCTTGGGCTGAGCGGTATCTGGATTGCGTTCGCCTTGGCGGACATTCTTGCCGGTATCGTCAGTATTGTCTTGTTTGCCAATGAAATGAAAGATATCAGAAACAGAATCAGTATCGCAGAAAACGACATCGCCTTGGTTTGATTTGATTGATGAGTATTTAGAATAAATTGCTTTGTAATCTTTATGAAGGATAAACAGGTCTGTTTACCCTTTTTCTTTGTGCTAATTGTGATGAAATTATGAATTTTTTTGTTTTTCTGAGCAATTCATTTTCAATGTAATCAAGACAGATGTAGAATATAATCAAGAAAGAAGGAAAATAAAATGAAAATACGAAATCTATTAATAATAGCTGTAGCTTTACTGTCATTATCGCTTGCAGCATGTAATAATTCCAATGTCATAACGACTGCAGATCAAACTGTTACAACTTCAAATTCGACATCACGAGTATTTACACTAAGTGAGCTCGCTGCCTATAATGGAAATGCCGGATCGCTGGCATATATAGCTGTCGGTGGCATTGTCTATGACGTAACTCATGATGCAAACTGGAGCAATGGCTGGCATCAAGGTCTCCATCTGGCAGGGACGGATGCAACTCATGCTTTTGCCGGAAGTCCCCATTCGGAAACATATCTTGCCACGCTTCCTGTTGTCGGCACACTTGCTGGGTAAGACTGATATAAACTATGCAGACAGGACAAATAATCAAAATATGGGTAATAATAAGAAAATGACATTGAAGACAGGTGAATCCTTTTCGGGATTCACTTTTTTTTGATTTAGTATTTAATAATTCGATTAGTGACTTTTATAGAATTAAAATTATGGTATATTAGATATATACTCAAGAAAAGAAACAGATTTTTGGAATTTTTCATTTTTTGAAAAGAGTTATCGGTGCTTGCGAAGGACGATATCCTATTAAAAAAATCAAAAAAGCGGGTGAAAGCAATCGGCAAAATGAATAGCGATGGTTATTGAATATTTTTTACCAATAAATACAGGAGAATGACATATGAAAAAAAGCTTGATTTTTATTTTCTCTTTTCTCGTTTTATCTTTAACAGGGTGTAGGTTGTCTCAGTCAGATGTAATCTATTCGGATGATGTGCCATTTTCAATTGAAATGGAAAATGATTCCTTGAAAATCCTCCAGCTCACGGATTTGCATTTGACATACGGCATTGATGATTTTGACAGAAAGACCTTTGCTTGCATCGAAACATTGGTGAAAAGCGATGATTTCGATCTGGTAGTGATCACCGGCGATATGACAATGTCGATTTCTGCGCCAAGTTTGTTTGCCAAACTGGTCAAAGTCATGGAGTCCTTGGAAACACCTTGGACCTTTGTGTTTGGAAACCATGAAACGGACTACAATGAATACGTAGAATTTCTGAAAAAGATCGAGAATTCAGAATATTTGTATTACAAAAACGGACCCGAACTTGACGAAGGTGGTTTGGGCAATTTCATGATCGAATTCACCAAGGGAGGAAATCCCTTTTACAAACTGTATTTCCTTGATTCTCATGCCGAAAGAGCTGTGTACACCGAAGAAGAAGGCGAGTATGATTATTTGAAAATTTCCCAAGTTGATTGGTATGAGGAGAATGTTGCGGAAGATTTGACAGATTCGGTCATGTTCATGCATATCCCTTTGCGCCAATTCATCGATCCGGAAGTATATGTTGGCTTGTTCAATGAAGACAAAGTCTATGCCCAGGGTGTCGATACAGGGATGTTCGACAAAATTGTCGAATACGGTTTAACACGAGGTGTTTTCGTTGGCCATGATCACCTGAACAACTTCTATCTCATGATGAATGATGTCTTGCTGGCATACGGACAGATTACCGGATATAATGCCTATGGGAATTTAGACCGAGGCGGTAGAGTGATTGAAATCACATCAGATGGAGAACTGGCTTCATATATCTTGCTTGAAAGCGAGGTATCATCATGAAACTTAAGGAGAGAATTCTCGTATTATTGTTTTCCCTGTTTTGGTTTGTGGTCATGTTCTGGCTCTTTGGCAGTTTCTGGTTTTTTATCATTCCCGGACTGGGTTTGACTTATGTCTTAATCGGAGGCAAAATGCATGCTTAACATTTTGGTTGGAGTAATGCTTTATTCCTTTTGGATTGCCTTGTTTCTAGGGACAGCGGGATTGTTTCTGTTAAGGCTGTTCGTCGTTTTGAAAGCAAAACTAAAACGGACAACGAGCCTGATCGTGCTCTTCTTGCCCTGTTCGATTGGTTATTATCTGGTATTTAAAGAAAAAAGCAGTTTCAAGAAACTCTATGAAGTCTTAATGATCATTGCTTTTGTGCTGATGCTAATCGGAGGCGTTATGATCTATTACACTCGTTTCGCGTGATATCTGTTTTTGATTAATAAGGAATAAAAAAATATTGAAAATGAAATTAATAAAAAATAGGAGAATAGAATATGAATTTCAATATCAAAATATCGAAGCTTGAAGCAA
>CAYWOK010000024.1:0-21137 GCA_964459895.1 uncultured Candidatus Izemoplasmatales bacterium | reverse complement strand
GGCTTAGAAGGCCGTTGCTCTGTCCAGCTGAGCTACCGAGTCATAGCGCATTTATTATTATAATCCCTTGGGGTAGTTTTGTAAAGAAATATTTCCCCTTTAAAACGAAAATTCAGCCAATAAATACTGGCTGAATTTCACTTATTTTTTGAAGCCGAGACGGTTCATTTGACCCCATGCCCCAGTTTCTCTCAGGGATGATAAATACCCCTTGACTCGGAATAGGCTGATTAGTTGTCTCCAACCAAAATTCTCGATGGTGGCATATAAGATCAAAGTCATCATGTCTTTGGCTTTGAAAGTGATTCCATCCTGCTCATTGATAAACAATGACAGCATCGACAAGAAGATTCCCATCACGACAGAGACAAGCAAAAGCAGGAGGACGATTTCAACATTGAGGATACCCAAAACAAGTCCGAAAAAGATGGCTAGGTATGCCTGAATTTCAAAGATTGGCCCAAGCATCTCAAAGACAAAAAAGTATGGCATTCCCAAGAATCCGACAGTTCTGTATTTCGGATTGAAAATCATACTGCGATGGTAGGATAAAATGTCGACCAATCCTCTTTGCCAACGATTTCGTTGCCGGAAAAAAGATTTTCTTTCTTCTGGTACTTCCGTGTAGCATTTTGCTTGAGATAAATAGTCAATTCGAAAATTCAGACCGAACTCGTAGGCTCTTCTGGTGATCCGTACAACCAGTTCCATGTCTTCGCCAACCGTGTCTTTTTTCAGAGAACTTGCGGTAAGATACCCGCCTACTTCAACGAGGATCCTTTTCTCGAATAAACCGAAAGCACCGGAGACAATCAAAAGTGATTTCAGTGTGGCAAACCCGGTCCTGCTGATATTGAAGGCACGCAAATACTCAATCGTCTGAAATCTTGCCAGATTGGACTTTGATAGGTGTTTTGATTCAATCTGACCATGATCGACAACATGTCCGTTAACAGGAATGATTGATCCTCCCAAGGCAAGTGTGATTTCATCATGATCGAGCATCGAAGACATCAACTTGAGAAGCGAATCCTTCTCGAGGATCGAATCGGCATCGATGCCGCAGATATACTCGGATTGGGAGTAGTTGATTCCAACATTAAGGGCATCGGCTTTGCCGCCGTTTTCCTTATCGATGACTGTCAACGAGCTAATATATCTGTTTCTATAAATGGCGCGGACAGGTTTGGTCGAGATTAGTTCTGTCTGGACCTGATTTTTTCTTTCAAGATGAAAATGCTCGATCAACTTGTTTAGAGTATCGTCTTTGGAACCGTCATTCACAACTATTACTTCAATATTGGGGTAATTAAGATTTAGCAGAGAGTGCACGCTTTCAACTATCGATAATTCTTCGTTATATGCCGGAGCAATAATCGAAATTGATGGCAACATATCCTTTTCAAAGAGCAGGTTGTTATTTTTTATCGACCAGAGTTTTCTTTTTCGTTTCGCACCGAAAAAAGACAAAGTTGCAATCGAAAAATAGATGATGTTGACAACCAAATAATAGATAATGAATCCTTTGTTCAAGGAAATAATGTAACCAGTAAATATTTCTCTTGAAGTCATGCGCGGAATCTTGCCAGAAATAATGAGAAAATAAAGTGCGGGAATGGAAAAAATACTGATGAATAACCAAATCAATAACCATTTGGTTTTTCTGATCTCAGGAATCGGTTCTTTTTTTGCTGCTTCAGGTTTTGCTTTTTTGAGTTTGTACAATTTAAGTAGTTCCGGGCTCAAATATTCTGACATGTCGCGATGGAAAGCAGGATACTTTTCTAACATTGGTTCCAGGATTTTGTATAAATTGGCTTCGACTTCTTCTTGCTGATTACGGTTCATGAAATCGATCAAATCGGCTGTCAATCCTTTTTCGACCATCAATTCTAACAGTTTGGTCAAAAAATCGAGATCTTTGTAAAGCAGTTTTAACATCAAATATTCAATTTTATGTGACAGAACATGTGCAAGCAAAGCCTTTTGGTCCTGATCTGTTGTTGTTTTCACCAGTTCTAAAGTGTCAATAAACAGGGTGAGATTGTTTTCCAATATTTGGATGATCGTGTGGGCTCTGATTTCATCTGCTTCGGAACCATCCGCGTACTTGATCAAGCTAATGACTGCGGAAAATTCTGCCTGACCGGCAAAAGATTCGGTTGCGATCTTTACGACCTCGATATCCTCGTGACTCAAATATTTGTCGTAATTCAAAGGTGTATCATAGACGCTAGCGAGGGCACGCAGGATTTGATAATAAAGTCGCAATACACGTTGTTTTTTTAACTGGGAAAAAGTAGGATGGAACTCACCAGTAAGATATCCTTCTATATCATGCAACTCATCGATCAAAACCTGCTTGAATTCTTTTCGGTAATAAATGTTTGTCAAATCGACAAAAGTTTCTTTGATCTCCATTTCCTCACGTCTGAAAATGTTTTGGAGATGAGCCTCGACCTGTAGCAAGTGTTGCTGAAGGATTCCGATTACTCGTTGCTGGTAGAATCTCCTGCTACCGACGATACTGTCGATGATCGATTGGAGCACATATTGATCAATTTTATTTTTCAAAGCGTTCAATATATATATTTTGACATGCTCATATTTTTCTGTTTTAAGTGTCTCAAGCAAGCTTTTTTTGATTTCAGCCGAATCAAAAGGACTCAGATAAAAAATGGCCTCTTTGCGCCTAAAGGTACTTTTGGATTTGAGATGACTTAAATAGCGGTCAATAAGACCGGTACTTTGGAAATCCATGTAAATTTTCAATCGCATCTCTTCTGAAAGAACCAGCTGTTCAGAAATCGACAGATATGCTCTCAGAAGGTGTTTGTTCGGAACGTCTTTTTTGACATTCAGGTTATTGCAGTATTTGCCAATAATAAATGCTTCGGATTTTTTTCTAGTTGTTTCTTTTTCGTGAATTATTACTCCGTTGAGATAGATCATCAGGACAAGAAATATAGAGAGAATTCCAAGGACAACCATGATGAAAAGAATCGTACTGATACTCATCCTAACCATTCCGCCTTTTCTTGTTTCGTTTGATAATGCCTAAAAGTTCCTCGAAAATGAGCGGTTTTTGCATGACAAAATCAATGCCCAAACGATTGGCACGGGCAATGGTTTCAGGAGTCTTGTTGTAGGTTGTCAAAATATAGAGAGTATTCATTGTGAACGTAGATTCATTGAGATAATTTTTCAAGGAGAGCCCATCGATTTTTGGAATGTTTTTGGCGATAATGATGGCATCCATGGTTTTGCTTTTGGCAATTTCCAACGCCTCACTTCCATCTTGAGCAAGATGAACATCGAAATTTGCCTTGTAAAAAAAGGTGGAAAGTAATTTGAGTTGAATGTCCTCGTCATCTGCGATCAAGACGTTTCCTTTTAAAAGAACATCAGTCTTTACAGAGGCATCGATTAGGGAATTCGCGCCTTTCAAATGCACTAGTTTGATTCGGTTCTGTCCTGAAGAAAGCAAATTGTCGACGATTTCTTCATTGTTTCCCAAACCGAGAAATTCTGATATTTGTACTAAGGCCAAAGAGACTGTTACAGGTTCGATAAATATATCCGCTTTGGCTACTGTAGACTGGATTTTAGAGGCAATCTCATAAATGTTTTGATCGCGTCCCCCACCGATATAGACGATAAACCCAGGGCCGTTTCTTTTAAAAACAAGATCATTTTCATGTTTGATTTGATTTAGTAAATATGCGATATTTATCAAGGTTTCATCGCCGATTTCCTTTGAGTATTTGGCGTTTATTCCTAGAATGTTGTCAACACTTAGGTAAATTAGACTGATTTCTTTGATGTTCACTCGCTCCGGACCAAACTTATTCATTTCTCCAAGCAGAAATTCCTTAAGAAACATCTCATTATAGTTTCCAGTAAGTCTGTCTTTCAAAAGTTTTTCGGTAGTTTTATCAAGATTGTCTTTTAGAGACGCCAACTCGCGTTCAAGCTGCTTTTTTTCTTTGTCAAGCGCTTCGATCTCCTGTTGTGAGCTCGCAACAAGAGATTTGTAGATATTCGGTTTATTGATTTTATGCATTTCTTCGATTTTACATACTACCGGTTCCAGCACCGTCAGCCATTCTTCGCCCTTTTTTAAGTATATCAAATCAAAAATGCTATGCCAAAGGCGATAATTGTTTTCATTATCGGATTCCATCGTCATCGAGGCTTGGTTAAAAGGCAGAGTGGTACTTTGGAACACTTCAGCTACTTCTTTGTCACCAAACACTGTTCGAAGTTTGTTGATGACTTGATTTACAAAACTAAGATAGATGCCATTTTGGGATGAATTGTCGCGGGAATTGTCGGCATTGAAGTTATTATAAAATTCAAGTTTCGACAAGTAATTCAGCATCTCTTCGATTTCTGAAGAAAGATGAATTTGTCCTGTTCTTGTGAGCGCAATTTCAAGACTCTGTTTTCGTATTTCATTCAACACCGGTTGCAGAAAATTGCTTGAGGGGATAATTTGCAGATGATAATTGATGATTTCTTTTTTATCACCGGATGTCTTTGACAAATTGATACCTTTGTCAAACAAATAATTGGAAAACAAAATACCATCTGCCATATCCATCGTCATGAAAGAATCTTTTCTGGTGATGAATGGAGCAGAAAAAAATTGATAAACGTTGTTGTTTTGCATTGTGTAATGATGGGCGATGTCGTTGATATTGACGAACAGCAAATTTGTGAAAGTGTCCAAACTGAATGGATATTTAGCCTGGTTCCAAATTATTTTGACCTCCAAGTTGTATTCATTCAGAGCTGCAAGCATATCGATTGTCTCAAGAAAAATTTCTGGAACGATGACTGTTGATAACTGGTTTCCATTTCCGTGTTCTTCCAAAAGAGCGAAAATTTCCGACCAGGAAAACATTGGTTGTAGACCAATCAAGACAATTTCGGTTTCATGAATGGAAAAATACATGCAAGACAGTTCCGGACAGATAGTTTCGGAAATGATCTGGAATGTGGTTTTGGTGATTTGTCTGACGATGCAAGGAGACAATTTGATTTTGTTGGACATGATATCACCTTCTAAAATTCATTATACTAGATTTTTGTATAAATATGCAAGTGGAGATGAACTTCAACTGTCGGTTACTATAAAACTTTACTAAAATGAGTATCCGTAGAATATTCATTACTATGAAGTATTGGATTATAGAAATGGCAGCTAGAAATATCCATCTTTAACAAAAACAAATAGAGTTTCTATAGGATGTTTTATTTGCTCCCATTCGCCCAATTGGTATGTTCTGCATTTTTTCTAAAAATAGTGTTTTTTTTATCTTGAGCTGAAGACCTCGAGTTGATCAAGCCGAATCCAATACGGGTTGTAACCTTGATCTCCAGCTTTATACGATGTGAAGAATAAGTATTGCCCATCCGTCGAAATTTGTGCCCGTCCGTCTTCATTGGAAGTGTTGATTTGAGTCCCCAAACTGATTGGTTCCGTGAATATTCCCTCTCCCGTTCGGAAACTTATATACAAGTCGTGATATCCGAATCCATCGTCTCTACTTGACATAAAAATAAGATAACTTTCATCCGGTGCAATCGAGGGATCTCCATTGCCGTATAGTCCTGAACCTTGATTTTCAATGAGGGTTGGGATTTCATACACGCCGACATTGTAGACCGAGATATAGATTTGCGAAACTCCTAACCCGCCAACCGATGATAATGGAATATAGAGATTTTTGTTATTAGCTATCGAAAAACTCCAACCAAGAGATTGACCTTGTGGAATCGGTACATCTACTATAATCGGATTACCCCACCCAGATTCCGTACGTGTTGCGCGGTAGATGGCAAAGGCTCCTGCGTTGTAGTTCATGAAGTATAACCCATCATCTCCCGGTACGAATACCGGACAATTGGTATCCCCATTCACTCCTGCGATTTCCAGTTTGACCGCAGAGGTCCACTGGCCTTCGACTTTTCGAGTATACCATATCTGAATGTGATCCAATCCGACTAGATACTTTGACCAATACATCTCGGAACCATCTGGAGAAAAGACCGGTGAGGAATGCCAAAACCAAGTCGAATTCGCGAGAAAACCCGACGGATCGAACCGGATAACTTCATCGGTTGGAGGTGTTTCCCCAAGATAATCAACTACGCTATCATGCTGTGTAGTCGTGATAGTGGTCTCTTCAGTTGTTACTGCGAGACAGCCTGTCAAAAAGAAACAAAATATTAAAATGATCCATTGCATGCGAAAATTCTTTTTCATTTTTTCCCCTATTGTTTGGTTTGTCTTTACTAAATATATCATATTTTTGGTACCCATATTTAATCATGACATTGTTTGGAATGGAAATCACCGCATGCGGATTCAAGGCATTGACGGCATTTTCCTCGTGGGCGGTGATGAAGATGTCACAATAGGTCGGATAATTACCCATTTTGGGATCTCGTCCCAAAGATTCTTGTCTGAAGGTCAAGTCATCCTAGCCATAAAGCGTCATGCCTTGAAACAAGGAAAATATTGCATATATGAAAAAAACCGTCAGATTTTGACGGCTTTGCTTTTCATGTCCTTTACTTTTTTATCGATGGCGAGTTTGATCGACTTGGGAACGAAGGGAGATACATCTCCACCAAATTCTGCAAGTTCTCTGACTGATGAAGAAGAGAGATAGGAAAATTCTCCGTCCGTCATCAGAAATACGGTGTCGATCTCGTTGCTGATCTTGCGATTGAAGTTTGTCAATTGGAATTCGTAGTCATAGTCGGTAACCGCCCTGAGGCCGCGCAAAATGTGGCTGGCGCCAAGTTCTTTACAATGTTCGACTGTTAGTTTATTGGAGATGATGACTTCGACATTCAAATACTCTTTAACGACTTCCTTGACCAGTTTCATCCGTTCTTCGGCAGTAAATAGCGTATTTTTATTGGGGTTGAAAGAAACTGCCACATATAATTTGTCAAACAGTTTGGCTCCCCGCTGCACAATATCCAAATGGCCGTTTGTAATCGGGTCGAAACTGCCGGGATAAAAACCTATTTTCATCTTTCTTCCTCCTTGTTCTGATAGAAGCTGAATTTGGTGATTCCAGAGATTTTCTCCTTAATTCTTGTTAATTTTCCATATGATTGCTGCAAATTTGTCGTTTTTTCTGTTTCGATGACAAGCGTTCCTAATTTATCCAAAAGCTCAAATCTGTCAATTAGGTCCATTAAAGGATCATACTCGGAAAACTTGTATGGAGGGTCAATCAGAATCAGTTCAAAAATTTGACCTTTCACTTGTCCGAGATATGCCAACACGTCCTGTCTGATTATGACAGCCTGTGCTTTTACTTTCAGTTTGTCTGTATTGTTTCTAATCGTCTTGGCAGCACCAGAACCGCTATCCACGAAAGTGCATCTGTCCATTCCCCTACTCAGCGCTTCAATACCAAGGGCTCCACTTCCCGCGAATAGATCCAATGCTTCTCCGCCAGAAAAATATTGACCAAGGATGTTGAAAAGCGTTTCTTTGTTTCTGTCGGTAGTGGGTCTGGTATTGCTTCTGTCTACCTCGTCTAACTTCAATCCCCGATACTTTCCGGATATAACTCTCAACACACATAATCACCCATTCAATTCTAACACTTGGTAAAGCAGAAAGCAAGAAAGCAAATGAATAAAAAAGGTCTCGCGACCTTTTTAGTTGAAAGTAATTTCATTGACAGCTTGCAGATTAAGCCTTTTAATTAGAGCGGTTACTAGTTTTACAGCATTTTCATAATCATCTTCATGAATAATCGAAGTATGCGAATGAATATATCTGCAGGCAAGACAAATGGCGATTGAAGGACACCCATTCTTGGTGAGATGCATTTTGCCGGCGTCCGTGCCGCCTCTTTTTAAGTAAGATAACTGATACGGAATTTTCAATTCTTCTGCGGTTTTTTGGACAAATTCGCGCAATCCGACATGACCGACCATGGAACTGTCATATACCATCAGACATGGACCTTTACCAAGTTCGGTTTCTTTTGATCCACCAGGATAGTCATTCGCGATTGTAACATCCAAAGCGATTCCAATATCAGGTTCGATTTTGTAAGCGGCAGTACCTGCTCCGCGCAAACCGACTTCTTCCTGAACAGACCCAACGCCATAGTACACATTAGGATGTTCAATGTTTTGCAGATTATCGAGAACTTCAAGTGCCAATGCAACTCCAATGCGGTTGTCAAATGCCTTTGACAATAAATATTTAGGATTTGCCATTTTGACAAATTCAATATACGGAGTAATCATGTCACCAATATTGATACCCAAAGCAAGAGCTTCTTCTTTGGATTGAATGCCAAGATCCAAATACATATCTTTCAGGTCGACAACTTTCTTTTTTTCTTCTTCCTCAAGGATATGTGGCGGTTTTGAACCGACAACACAACGGATTTCATCGTTTTTCTTGGTCGTAATGACAAATTGCTGACTCAAAACGACATGTCCCCACCAACCTCCGGCAGGAATGAATTTTACATAGCCATCCTGAGTGATTTCGGTGACGATGAAACCAATTTCATCCATATGCCCAGAAACCATTATTCTGGGGGAGTTAACAGTTCCCGGTTTTTTCAAAATTACAGATCCGAGATTGTCATGGTCGATTTCAGCTTTGTCCTTAGCATATTTTTCCATAAACTTGCGGACTTGTTTCTCGTTAGCAGGTATTCCATTTAGCATGGTAAGTTCTTTTAGCAGTTTGCTCATGTGTTCCCTCCTGAATTTTTTTCATAAAAAAGCACCTGAACAGTTGGAAATCACTCGAGCAGACAAACATCTACCCTATAAGTGGGTGTCTCTTGTATTTCCATTAGGATTCCTAACGAGTAGGCGTTCAACACAGGAAAGACCTTGACTCCCTATTTAAACATTGTAGGTCGCGGGTGAGTGATTTCCAACTATTCAAGTACAATTTCATTATATATAATGAAATTACTATTGTCAACACAACCCATAAAAAAAGACAGGTTATTTTAACCTGTCCAAATTTATTTTATTATCTCGGATTCTTGATGTTCGCGTGAGCTGCTGCCAGTCTAGCAATCGGAACACGGAAGGGAGAACAAGAAACATAGCTCAGGCCAATTTTGTGGCAGAACTCGACCGAAGCCGGATCGCCACCATGTTCGCCACAAATTCCAAGTTTGAGATCGGGGCGGACTTTTTTGCCAAGTTCGACGGACATTTGCATCAATTTGCCAACGCCTTTGACGTCGACATGTGCAAAAGGATCGCTTTCGAAGATTTTCTTGGTGTAATAGTCAGACAAAAATTTTCCAGCATCATCACGACTGAATCCAAAGGTCATCTGGGTCAAATCGTTGGTGCCGAAACTGAAGAATTCGGCCTCTGCAGCGATTTCATCAGAAATAAGACAAGCGCGAGGTATCTCGATCATCGTGCCGACAAGGTATTTAAGTTCCACACCGGAAGCTTTGATGATGTCATCGGCAGTTTTGATGACGATGTCTTTGACATACTTTAATTCTTTGACTTCGCCAACAAGCGGAATCATGATTTCAGGAACGACTTTTCCGCCTTTTTTGTTTACTTCAATAGCTGCTTCAATGACAGCTGTCGTCTGCATGACGGCGATTTCTGGATATGTGATTGACAAACGGACACCACGATGACCCAACATAGGATTAGTTTCATGCAAACTATCTACAGTTGCCTTTAACTCTTCATATGAAAGTTTCATTTCTTTTGCCAGGGCTTCGATATCGTCTTTTTCCGTTGGCAAGAATTCATGTAGTGGTGGATCCAAGTATCTTATTGTAACAGGATAACCATGCATCTCTTGGTAAAGACCAATAAAATCTTGTTTTTGCATTGGTAATAATTTGGCTAGAGCAGCTTTTCTTTCCTCAAGTGTTTTGGAAACAATCATTTCTCTCATAGCTGGGATTCTGTCAGCTTCGAAGAACATATGTTCCGTACGGCATAGACCGATGCCTTCAGCACCATATCCATATGCAACTCTGGCATCTCTGGGGTTGTCCGCGTTGGTTCTTACTTTTAAAGAACGGAATTTGTCAGCCCATGACATAAGTTTGGCGAAATCACCTGATACAGTGGCATCGATTGTTTTAACTTTTTCACCATAAATTCTTCCAGTGGAACCATCAAGTGAGATGAAATCGCCTTCTTGGTATTTTTTGCCGTCGACTTCAAAATACTTCTTGTGCTCGTAAACTTTGACGCTTCCGGCTCCTGCGACGCAGCATGTTCCCATGCCTCTTGCAACAACCGCAGCATGCGAGGTCATGCCTCCGCGACTGGTAAGAACGCCTTTGGCAACAGCCATGCCTTCGATGTCTTCAGGAGAAGTTTCCTGACGTACAAGGATTACAGGCTTGCCTGCTTTTACTAGTTCCTGAGCTCTTTCAGCCGTAAATACAGCCATTCCGGTGGCAGCTCCTGGAGATGCGTTTAGTCCTGTAGCGATAACAGTTGCGTTTTTCAGCGAAGCAGGATCAAATTGCGGATGTAGTAAGGAATCAAGTTGCTTCGGTTCGACTTTCAGAACTGCTTCTTTTTCTGATAGAAGACCTTCTTCAACTAAAGAAATAGCGATTTTCAAAGCTGCTTGGGCGGTTCTTTTGCCGTTTCTTGTCTGAAGCATGTAAAGTTTGCCTTTTTCGATTGTGAATTCCATATCTTGCATATCGCGATAGTGAGCTTCTAATTTATTGGATATGTCTTGGAATTGTCTATACAATTCTTTATTGTCTTTTTCCAGTTCGGAAATCGGTTTCGGAGTTCTGATTCCGGCTACGACATCTTCTCCTTGCGCGTTAAAAAGATATTCTCCATAAAGTTTCTTTTCTCCAGTCGATGGGTCCCTGGTAAAAGCAACACCAGTTCCGGAGTCATCGCCCATGTTTCCAAATACCATCGATTGAACATTGACAGCTGTTCCCCATTCGTAGGGAATGTTGTTAAGGCGTCGATAAGTGTTGGCGCGAGGATTGTCCCAAGAACGAAAGACTGCTTTGACAGCTTCAATAAGTTGGGTTCTCGGATTTTGAGGAAATTCTTCGCCTTTCAATTCCTTGTACTTTACTTTGTAAGAGGCAACGACTGCTTTTAAGTCGGAAGCATCTAAATCGGTATCAAGTTCGACATGTTTGGCAGTTTTTTTGGCATCAAGGATTGCTTCAAAATTACTTTTGGAGATTTCCATGACGACATCGGAAAACATCTGAATAAAACGTCTGTAGGAATCATAGGCGAAACGTGGATTGTTGGTCAGTTTGGCCAAGCCTTCCACAGACTTGTCATTCAGACCTAGATTGAGGATTGTATCCATCATTCCCGGCATTGACACTCTGGCACCGGATCTGACCGAAACCAAGAACGGATTGTGAACATCGCCAAATTTTTTCCCGGCGACAATTTCGGTTTCCGCTAAAGCTTTGTCAATTTGCGAAAGGACTTCGTCGTTGATAATCTTTCCGTCTTTGTAGTATTGTGTGCAAGCGTCCGTTGACACGGTGAATCCTTGAGGAACCGGCATTCCGAGATTGGTCATCTCGCAAAGATTAGCGCCTTTTCCGCCAAGAAGATTTTTCATCGAGGCATTTCCCTCTTTGAATAAATAAACATATTTAGTCATATATTGTTCCTTCCTTGATAAAATTTATATATCGAATGAATTATACCATTTTATTTCATAATTTACAAATAAAAAGCGGTTGAAATATGATATTTTGACTCATCCGGACA
Organism: uncultured Candidatus Izemoplasmatales bacterium; assembly: GCA_964459895.1. GTDB lineage: Bacteria > Bacillota_I > Bacilli_A > Izemoplasmatales > Hujiaoplasmataceae > JAAYZB01. Next base: position 9,368 of record CAYWOK010000024.1, on the reverse strand, counting down.
TTTTGACGAACAGTTTGTTTGCCTGGGTTTCTACGAGCGTGAAGAAGAGTGCGAAAATTCCAAAATTCAACACTGAAATTAGAATTAGAGCCAATTGCCAACTGATAATCTTGTCAAGAAAATAATACCCGAAACCATTGATTACGATGAGAGCCATTCCTCCTAAAACTCCGATCATGGCGCCAACACTTTGCTTTACGACTTCGGTATCATTCATATATTCAAACTTGGGAAAATGAAGGTTGACAAATGATCCAATGGCTGATGTCATCAATGAAAACGACGACACAACGAGAACCAATACCAGAAAATTCAAAATTGAGATTGAAAGACTGATTGAAAACAGCGCAAGACAAATCAAAGCAATCGGCAATCCTAGCAAGATGTTGAATGCCATTTTCGCATTCATGACTAGGCTCGGCTTTATCGGCAGGCTTTTCACAATCCAGAAGTTTTTGCCTTCAAGGGAAAGGTTAATTGCCGAAGTATATACTGTTGAAAGACAAAAACAGATAAAGATCAAAACAATCAGTTCTACACCTACTCCCAAAGCGTTAAGTTCTGGGATGACAGTAAGAATTTTTTCCTTAAAAATCAAACTTAGAATTCCAGCCACCCCGAGCAATAACGGCCCAAGTCCGGAATTTACAGCGTAGATCGGGACGTTGAAGAATTTCCTGACTTCCTTAATAACCAAAGTGTCAAACAACGATCTTGCCTGATATTTTACCGGTTTGTTGTTTTTTCTTGTAACGACAGTCAGTCCTTTTTGATTGGTTTTTACTGCCATTTTTTGAATCAGAACCATAAATAAATAGAAAGGAACAGCATTGGATACAATCAACAGGAAAAACGAGAGGAAATTATGATTATGGACAGCATCCGTAAACCAGCCCATTGGCAAATAGATATCTTTCATTCCTTTGATGAGATCTTGTTGGTTAAGCAAAGGATTTGAGTTGCCGGAAAAACTGAATGACATGGAAAAAGCCATGATCCCGACAAAGACTAAAAGCATCAAAATAATGTTCAAAATATTGCTTTTTCTGAAGCGCGACGTCACCCTGGCAATCAGCAACGACAAGAAAGAAAAAACAATGACAGGAATGAGCGGGATGAAAGGAAAACTAATCAAGAAAATAATGAAACTTAAAATCGAAAAGCCAGTATGATAAAAATAAGCAAAAGCAATCGGAGAGATGAAGATTACTAGACCGAAATAAGTTATCAGCAACATCACCGTCGCTTTTGCGAAGAGGACAGTTTTCGGCTTGATGGGCAACGGTTCGAGAATCTCGAAATCCTTGTAGCGAAAAAGGTATCCGTTCGCACGGAAAAGGACCATCAACATGCTGACGCCCATCGAATAAAGGAAAATATACATCAAAAGAAGCTCTAAAAAGTCCATTTGAGCTAAAATTTTTCCTAGATCAAAGAACATATACCCAAAGGTTGCTAAAAACGCTCCCAAACTGTACAAAATCAAAGCTCCCAGCAGAATGGCCTTCTTTTTTGATTTGCGAAGATCGGTTCCAATCAACCGCCGCAATGAAAAATTTTCTTTAAAAAACACTTTCAATAAGCGAAAGTAAATCATAATTCTTTGATCAACTCCAAAAAGATATGTTCAAGTGATTGGTCCTTGATTATTTCTTGAGTGTTGCCATTAGCAACAATCTTGCCTTGCTTGATGATAGCAACTTTATTGCAAAGTTTTTCCACTACTTCCAAAACGTGGGTCGAGAAAAAGATTAAGGCACCTTTTTCGCACAATTCCTTGAAAACTTCTTTCAAAAGATAACTTGCCTTTGGATCGAGGCCTACGAATGGTTCGTCTAGCAACATGATCTTAGGATCATGAATCAAAGCGCCCATGATGACGATCTTCTGCTTCATCCCATGGGAATATGATGAAATTGGATTGTTTAGCACATCTGATATTTCAAACATCGTCGCATACTTTTCGATCAAACGTTGTCTTTTTTCAAGATCAATCAAAAAAACGTCCGCAATAAAATCAAGATATTGTACGCCTGTCAATGATTCGTATACATTTGGATTGTCAGGAATGTAGGCAAGAATTTTTTTCGCCTCAAGCGGTTGGGTCTTGATGGAAAATCCGTCAATCAGAACTTCGCCTTCATCAAAATCGATAATCCCGCAAATTGACTTCAACAAAGTTGTTTTTCCGGCCCCGTTGTGGCCGATAAAACCATAAATGTCGCCTTTTTCAATTTGCAGATCGATGTGATCACATGCCTGCTTTTTCCCGTCATAACTTTTGGATAAACCTTTAATTTCTAACATAGTTGTCGCCCCCTATATATATTATATATACTTTGTATAATTATGTCAATAATAATAAATAATCTAAAATAATTAAAAATAATATCGCGGTATATGATGTTGAACTCAACATGCTGCAGATTGAATAACAAAAATCTTGATTTTTTACCTAAACTTGATTATAATAGGAAAAGCAACCGCTCCTATAGTTTAGTGGCAAAACACAGCAATGGTAATGCTGAAATTCAAGTTCGATTCTTGGTAGGAGCACCATGAAAGTCCAACACCGGCAACGGTGTTTTTTTATTGATAAAGTTTCATATCGTAAAAAACATCACCTTGGAAATCCGCGGTGATGTTTCTTTATCGTAATGTTGATCCTGATCGAACGATATTTTCCTCGAGATCATTTAATTTCGCGGTGGTAAATATTCTGCAATTGCGGCCAATAACCATGTTTTTCGGCACTATTATCCGTTTTCCAAGAACGGTGATTCCCGTTGACAGCAAATCAGGATTCTCTATATTTGGCGTATTATCGGTTCCAAAACCGACAAGAGCGTTGGCTTCAATCACGGTATTTTTATCAATAATGCAATTGTCCACTATTGCTCCGGGTTTGATCTCCACGTTATTTAGAAGTACTGAGTTTGTGACTTTTGCTAGAGGATGAACGATTACACCAGGACTCAGGACGCTTCTTTCCACATGTCCTGCGACAATGGCTCCATTTGAAAGCAAGGCTTGTCGGATCGTTGCTTTGGAACCAACCTTAACAGCGGGAAGTTCTTCTGATTTCGTATATATTTTCCATTTTGAATCGTACATGTCAAGCGGAATCTTGTCGACAGTTTCAATCAGCTCAAGGTTGGCATTCAGATATGATTCATAAGTGCCGACATCTTTCCAGTAGTCTGAAAATCTGTATGCGTAAACGGGATGACTGTCAATCATCGAAGGAATGATATGCTTGCCAAAATCAAGATCGGGTACGTTGTTGTTTCTCAACTGCTCCAACAAAACTTCGGTGTTGAATACGTAAATGCCCATTGAAGCCAAATCGGAAGTTGTTTTTTTAGGCTTCTCCTGAAATTTGTATATTTTGTTTTCATTGTTGGCTTCAAGCATTCCAAACCGGAATGACTCCTGAGGATCAATCACTTTGCATCCAACAGTGAGTTCGGCTTTGGTTTCAATGTGTTGGGCGATCATTTTTCTGTAATCCATTTTGTAGATATGATCTCCCGAAAGAATCAAAACATATTTGGACTGACTCTGTTCGATATAACGTATGTTTTTTCTTACTGCATCTGCGGTACCGTTGTACCAGTCGCTGTGCGGCTGCAGCAAAGTAACCTTGGAATCGCGTCTGTCAAGATCCCATGGTTTTCCCGAGCCGATATGATCATTTAGGGAAAAAGGAAGATATTGGGTCAAAATAGCGATGTTGAAAATGCCTGAATTGGAACAATTCGACAACGTGAAATCAATGATCCGGTACTTCCCGGCAAATGGGACACTGGGTTTGACGCGGTTCTCTGAGAGAATATCCAAACGTGATCCCCGCCCTCCGGCAAGAATCAATGCCAATACATCCATTTATTCTTCCTCCTTTTGATTCATAATCTTCTTATAGGCGCTTTTGTATGTTTTTGCAGATCGTGTCCAACTGAAATCTGAATTCATCGCCTCGCCTACCAAGAAATCCCAAGCTTGAGGCAATCGGAACATGTCAAGGGCATAACGGATGACATGCATCATATCATGAGCGTTGAAGTGTTGAAAACTGAATCCGTTGCCAGAAGGTACATACTCATTGAATGGCACAACAGTGTCAGCTAAACCTCCGGTCTCTCTTACAATCGGGATTGTACCGTAACGAAGAGCAATTAGTTGCCCCAGACCGCACGGTTCAAACTTTGAAGGCATCAAGAACATATCTGCGGCACTGTAGATTAGATGAGCAAGCTTGTTGTCATAACCAATATACACACGCACTCTCTGATTGTATTTTGTCTCTAATTCTTGGAAATATGAGACGTATTCTGTCTCGCCATCACCAAGTACTACCAAGTAGAAATCATCGATTTTGAGCATTTCATCGAAGACCCTCTGCATTAGGTCGATTCCTTTTTGGCTTACCAGACGTGAGATGATCCCAATCAAGGGCTTATCTTCAGGAAAATCGACACCCAGAACGCGCGATAGTTCAACTTTATTATGAAATTTTCCCTCTCGGTAATGCTGAAAATCATAGTTATAATGGATGAGTTTGTCTGTTTCAGGATTGAAATCCTTGTAGCTGATGCCATTCAATATTCCGAGCAGGGAACTATCCCTTGCCCTCAATAACCTTTGCAACCCGTATCCGTAGTAGTCAGTCAGTATTTCTTTGGCATATGTATCGGAAACAGTTGTAATCAGATCGGCACTCGCAATCCCTGCTTTCAGAAAATTGAGGAACCCTTCAAATTCGAAGCGATAGTCATATTTTAGCGGTAGCATCTTGTAATCAAGAAGCGGGAATATCCCTTGGTATGCGAGATTGTGAATGGTCAAGACCGTCTTTGCGAAGATTGTTTTCTTGTATGTCGTCTTTATCAGCAAAGGAATCATCGCTGTATGCCAGTCATGAACGTGGATGATGTCAGGGATGAAGTCCAGTTTGCAGACAGCCTCTAGTGCAGCGATCTGGAAATATGCGAAACGCTCTGATTCGTCACCGTAATTATAAATTTGATCACGGGAACCGAAATAAAACAAATTATCAATAAAATAATAAATCACATTTTCCAAAGTCAAAGTTTCTATTCCGACATAGATGTTTTTCTTGTCGCCAAGATTGATGGTGAATTCAAGCAACGAAGTCATTTTGCTTTTATATTTGTCAGCGATTGATTTGTATTTTGGCATAATGACTCTGGCATCCAAATTGCGAAGACGTTTGAGTTCGCCAGGCAAGGAACCGACTACATCGGCGAGTCCGCCTACTTTTGCGAAGGGATAGCATTCGGCACTAATATGCAATACGTTCATACTTTACCTCCTAAGTGAAATCATTCTTCAATAATCATTATATCATGTGTGGACAAAGGTTTAAATAACATGAGAAAAATCATGCCCAAAACTTGACTAATTCTCGTTTGGAAACCGACATGATGACATATGTTGTTTCCATCAGCAACATCAGCAACAACAAGCTGGGAATCGAAAGCGACTCGAGCTTGAAGATTGTTTGGCCCAAGACGATAAAACAGAACGCGGATGCCAGGGCTGCGGATACCACGATAATTGAACGATGTTTGTTTAATGGCATCGATATATTTACCAATACCAATAGATAGGCGAAGGTTGCTGCGATGATTCCCACCGTCGAGATTTCTCCGATGGTGATCGTCGGCCAGAAACGAGCAAATACATAGACAGCCAGAAGATTCAAAATGACAAGCATTGCTCCGGGGATTACATTTCGAGATACATTTTTCAGGAATTTGCCTTTGAACATTTTTGTGTTCGGTTCCAAGGCGATAAAGAATGATGGTATACCAATGATGAAAGTTTCAATCACAAACATCTGCACTGGTTCAAAAGGATAGATGTTTGAAGTCATCAGCAGGGCAATTGTCAACAATACAGTATATAAGGTCTTCACTAGATACAAAACAGAGGCCCTTTCCATGTTATTGACGATTTGTCTTCCTTCTTTGACGATTTTTGGCATTGATGCGAAATCATTGTCAAGCAATACCAAATGGGAGATATTTCTTGCGGCTTCCGATCCATTTGCCATTGCTACCGAACAGTCAGCTTGTTTGAGGGCGAGAATGTCATTCACACCGTCGCCGACCATGGCTACTTTGTGGTTCGATTTTTGGAAATATTCAATCAATTTCTTTTTCTGATCAGGACTTACTCGTCCGAAAACGGTGTACACCGAAGCTGCCTCAAGTAACAGGTCGTCACTCATATTGGCAAGAGAAATGGCTTTTTTTGCGTTTGGTACACCAGCTCTCATTGCGACATCGGCGACAGTCAGATGGTTATCGCCACTGATGATTTTGATTTCAACGCCGGTCTCAGAAAATTCATTAAGCGTTGCTAGGGCGCTGTCTCTGATGTGGTCATCAAGCATAATCAGGGCGATTGGTATGATATTACCAGTCAGTTTGTCTTCTTCGATGCCTCCTGCTGAAGCGAACAACAAAACTCTTTTTCCCATCCTTGCATGTCGTTCAACCTGTTTTTTTATTTTCAGATACTTGCCTTTGAAAACCATTTCCGGAGCTCCGATAGCATATGTGCCTATGTCGAACGATACGGCACTGTACTTGTTTTGCGAACTGAATGCAAGCAATGTTTTTGACCTTAATTTTCGTTTTGATCCGTAATATTCTTTCAAGGCAACGCCCGTGGGATTTTTCTCCTTTAAAGCGTAATTCATGGAAGAAATAATTTGAATTATGTCATCATCTGATAGACTATCACCGTAAATTTCGGAATCAGTCTCAATATTTTCTACCAAAGAAACCTGCATTGACCCATCTGTCAAAGTTCCGGTTTTATCCAGACAGACGACATCGATTCTAGCCAGGGTTTCAATCGCATACAATTCTTGCACCAAAGTTTTTCGCTTTGCGAGCTTGATGACGCTTGATGCGAATGTTATGGTTGTCAAGAGAAACAAGCCGGAAGGGACCATGGCCACCATGGCTCCTGCCATCTTTTTCAAGGCATTTTGGTACAATTCGGGAGTATGCAAGAAATCCACAAGATAATCCATTCCTGAATTGACGTAGACATTGTAGAATGTCAGTAAACCCAAAGGAATAATAATGATTCCGATCAGTTTCAATAGTTTTCTGAGCGACAACAAAATCACCGATCTTGGTTTCCCAAGCGTCTTGACTTTGCTTGAGAGTGTTTCGATGTAATTATCTTTTCCAATCGCCGTTACTTCGACATAGGCGTTTCCAGAGACTACAAAACTGCCTGAAAGCACTGTTTCGCCGATTCTTTTCACGACAGGTTCGGCTTCACCAGTGAGATTGGCTTCGTTTACAGTCAGAATTCCTTCAATTAATTTTCCGTCTGTGACAATCTGTTTTCCTGAAGAAAGCACATATATATCATTAATCACGATTTTTTCGATGTCGATCTCAATTTCGAATCCTTGTCGCAACACGGATGCAATAGGTTGCGATAGAAGCGACAGTTGTTTGATTGTCTGTCTGGCCTTCAATTCCTGGATGATCCCGATTGTGGTGTTCATGAATGCGATAATGACAAAGAACATGTTTTCGTAACTTCCGATTGATACTAACAAAATTCCCAAAAGCGCTAGAATCAGGTTGAAATAAGAAAAAAGATTATCCCGGATAATCTTTCCTACCGATTTAAGATTTGATTTGGGGCGTAAATTGTATTTGCCCGCCAAATAGCGTTCGTTTACTTCCTCGATTGTCAGTCCAATCAATTTAACATCTGAAGTCTTCATCCATAACACGTCCTAGCTTCAATTCATTATAGCAAATTTTGAGGGTTATTACAATCAATAGTTGGCCAAGAAAAAAGAACACTTTATCAGTGTTCAAAAACGCTTTTTCCGATAAACTCGCGTAGCAGCGAATTGCAAGGAACCAGGTACTGGTTGATTTCCCGGAAATACTTCAGAAACTTGATCAATCTGTTCGCTTGCACAAAGTACTCAGACTCGTTGGGAATTTGTTGCAAGGCGTTAAGCGCATATTTTTTGAGCACGCATAATTCATATGTGAGCTCCGAATTGTAAATGTAGTTTGCGCTTTCGATGAAAGGATAGATCCATTTGTATTCCCCTCTTCTGACCGAAGGCCACATGCTGAGGGTTTTCTCGGGTGATGTATTTCGGAATTGCAAATCGCGGACGATTCTACGCAACAGACGTAAATCGGTCAGATTGATCGGGTTGTTGTAATCGATGTTGATTTGGGAAAACGGCGAAATGTAGATTTTGAATTTCTGGTTTGCAGGAATGAATTCCGTCAATAGGTCGTTTAGTGCATGGATTCCTTCGATGATGATTGGATTGTGTGAGCTGATATGGGTCGCTGGTAAAAATACTCTTTCCCGTTTCTTAAAATCAAAAATTGGGAGACAAACATTTTCTCCGTTGATTAGAGCAGTGATATTTTTATTGAAAAGATCAAGATCCAAAGCCAAGACATGTTCAAGGTCATGTTCACCAAATTCGTCGATTGGAGCCTTTTCGACAGGAAGATAATAGTTGTCGATTGAGATCATCATGGGCTTGACTCCCCTTGTCAACAATTCGATTTCCAGTCTTCTGGAAAATGTCGTCTTGCCGGAGGAAGACGGACCAGCGATCGCGATTAGCCTGATGTTGTCGATGTCTCGGGAAATGATTTCACCGAGTTCGCAAAGTTGATTATTGTGTTTTGTCTCGCACATATTGACGAATTCGACTTCTTGATGGTTTTCAATTTTCTTGTTCATTTTGTAAATCATTTCCGCATCGCAATTGATTGCCCACTGTTCTGCGCGATTCAATACCCGCAAAAAACTAGGTGAATCGGAAAACTCGGGGATTTGTCCTTTTTCTTCGATTCTGGGATACCTGACAAGAAAACCCGGGCTGTAATAGAAAAGCTCAAATTCTGTCAGATAGCCCGTTGAAGGGATCATATACCCATACATATAGTTTTTATAGTGGTCGCATTCATAGATGTTGACGATTTCCTTGCGATATTTCAAAATCTCGACTTTGTCAAAGTACCCCTGGCTGCGATAATATTTCTTTGCATTGGCAATTGATTCTTTTTTTCTGACAATCGGATAGTTCATCTTGATGATGACATTCATCTCATCAATTACTTTTTGCACCATGTCCTGGGTAAGGATACCATTTATGGCACGCCCGTAAATACCCATCGAAATACTATTGGAAAATTTTATCTGGAGTTTTGGAAACACGCGCCAAAAAGCCATGCAAATAAGGTAACGCATGCTCGTAGCATATATTCTCGCTGAATCCTGGTATGTGTAGTCTAAAAACTCGACTTCGGCATCGTAATCAACTTCATATG
>CAYWOK010000023.1:0-21685 GCA_964459895.1 uncultured Candidatus Izemoplasmatales bacterium | reverse complement strand
ATCAAAGCGTTTTGGCATTATGCATTCACCACCTTGATGATTAGTTTATCATATATTTGCGGATATGTCTTTTGAAATGTCTTACATTAGTTTTAACGATTAGTCGTCAATTTCTGTTTCGAAATCATCGTTATTTTCAAAATCGTCGTGATCATCGTCTTCATGGTCACTGTCATGATGATCTTCGAAATCTCCGTCTTCATGATCTTCTGCATCTTCGTCTTCCTGATAGCCTTCTTGATCATCTTCATCCTCTTGATCATCATCACCTTGAAGATTGCTTCCCGTCACCGTGAAGAAAGCGTATTCGGCTTGACCGGTTTCGGAATTGACAGTGATTTCGACTCTGATAGCTGGTTGATTGGAAAGGTTGTCTTGGATGGTCCAAGTTCCGACTACGATCCCGCCCTCAGTTGTTGACGATTCCAAAAGGAAAGTGTAACTTCCGCTTGTTGAAGAATCAGTGTATTCGAGGTCGATCTCGGTCATAAGACCATTGGTTTTCACTTCGACTTTGGTCGTGGATACCGTCACACCTGCAACGACTTGTATAAAAGTAAGTTCTTGTTGAGAAGCATCATTCTCGAATTTGATGGATAGATAATTAGCCTCGTCCAACACGGCATTCAGCACTAACTCGACACTGTCAGTCTTCTCGATTTTTTGCCCTTCAAGAGCATAAGTCAGGTCGCCTGCAATCAGGATGCCTTCTAAAACGGAGACAACCGTACCGGTTTCTTCTTGTTGAGAATCTTCAAGCAAATCGTCATCTTCGCCTTCGATTGGGACAAATTCCTCAGACGGTGCTGTTTCTGTATAATATAGCTGATAAACTAGTTTCTCTCCGGCAAGATTCAAGAATTTCAAAGTCATGAGCGTGTCGTATTCAGGCAAGTCAGAGACTGTGGTAGTAGCATTCAGAGCGTTGTCAGACAAGAATGTCTGTAATAATAATAAGTATTGATCGATAGTTGCTTGATCAAGCTCCACCGGTGTTGTTTGGACCGGATTGGAAACTGTTGGATCAGGAATCAATGTTGAGCCTTCCAAAGAACCAACAACAGGAAGTGAAGCTAGGATCGAAGCCGAGTGCGGACTGCCTGCGAAAGCTGCAGTGGCATCGGTTCCGCCAAGTTGCAGACCCTGATGCTTGCCATTGGTGAAAGCTTGAGTCACATCATAAACCACACCACTAACTGCCATGTAAGCCGTTGAACCAGCAGCACCTGTATAAGTGGATAGTTCTGCTACTGTAAAGACTGGCAAGTATGTTTCTGTCGTGGTTGTTAGGACTGAATTGGGAACCGTTGGGTCAGGAATCAATGCTGAGCCTTCCAAAGAACCTACGACGGGAAGTGAAGCAAGGATCGAAGCGGAATGGGGACTGCCTGCGAAAACTGCTGTGGCATCAGTTCCACCGATTTGCAGTCCTTTATGCATGCCATTTGTGAATGCCGAAGTTACGTCATAGACTACTCCGTTCACTGCCATATAGGCAGTTGAACCTGCAGCGCCTGTAAATGCGGACAATTCAGCCAGTGTAAATACCGGCAAGTATGTTTCTACAACTGTTGTCTCCACTGGATTTGCCAAAGCATAGGCTGCGGCAGCTGATCCCTCAAGATAACCGACTACATGAAGTGATGACAGAGTCGATTCCGAGTGCGGGCTGCCTGCAAAAACTGCAGTGGCATCGGTTCCGCCAAGCTGTAGTCCTTTATGCATGCCGTTGATGAATACTGAAGTGACGTCATAAACCACACCCTCAACCGCTATATAAGCTGTTGAACCGGTTCTTCCGGTATAGCCAGATAGTTCTGCCAATGTGAAGATGGGAAGTCCGGCTGAAGACTGGTTTGTGACTGGGATTGTTGAATCGATGATGACTGCAGCCCCAAGCAGATCCGAAACCGAGTCTACTTCCAAAATGTTTGCTTGTTCTACCAAACTATTGGGATTAACCGAAGCGTTACAAGCGACAAAGCTGACTCCGGACATTATAACTATAAAAGCCAAGATTATTTTTTTCATGGTATTCCTCCGTTTTTTGTTGATTTCATTACATATACGCTTTTCGATCCCGGATTTTTGAACTTATTTCTTTATTATTAAAAAAACAATCCCGTGGAGGATTGTTCATGACAGTAATCATTTCTCAGATCATTCAGATATTTCCCAATCGGAAAGAAACAACTTCAAATAGTTTTTCAAGACCTTGGTCCTTTTTCTTGCGATTTTTTTGGCTTGAACCGTATTCATCATTTTTTCCAGTTTCAATAGTTTCTGATAAAAATGAGCCAGAGACGAATCATCATTCTTGTTTCCTTTATAGATGCTTCTTTGGTTGGCACCGCCATAGGCAAAACATCTAGCGATACCGATTGCTCCGAGAGCGTCGAGTCGGTCCGCATCCTGGACAATCATGCCTTCGAATGATGATACTGTCTTGCCGGATTTGTGAGCAGAAAAGGACAAATTTTCCGTGATCTCGATGATCTTGTTTTTATTACTCGATTCAAGGTTCGTTTTATCCAGATAGTTTCTACAAAGCATTGTGTCGGTGTTGTTCAGTTTGGGATCGTCAAGATCATGGAGATATGCCGCCATGATCGTGATGAAAGGATCCGCATTTTCTTTCTTTATCAGCTGTGTAGCTATAGATACTACCCTTTGGACATGAAAAAAGTCATGTCCGGTCGTTTCTCCGGTCATGATGCTTTCCACGTATTTAGATGTTTCCTTAATCAGTACTTTTTCCTGAATGGAAAGGATTCTACTCATATTCTTTCATCAACCTCAGATAGTATTCGACATTTTGTAGATTATATTCTATTTCTTCATCGGTCAGGCTCCTGACAATCCTCATCGGATTGCCTACTGCGAGCATTTTTTCCGGTACGGTTTTGTTAGGTGGAACGACACAACCTGCAGCAACCATAGCATATTTTTCCACGATGGCTCCGTCAAGGATAATTGAGCCCATGCCAATGAGGGCAAAATCTTTAACTGTTGCCGCATGGATGATGGCGCCATGCCCTACCGTGACTGATTCACCGATAATCGTAGGCAGCCCCGTATTGGTATGGATGACGGCGTTGTCCTGGATGTTGGTGTTCTTTCCGATTGTTACCGGAGCCATGTCACCTCTTACAGTAGCATTAAACCAGACATTTACATTTTCTCTGATCGTCACGTCGCCGCATACTACAGCCTGAGCGAAGATCTTGGCCGATTTGGCGATGACAGGCAAGTATTCTTTATGTTTGTAGATCATGGAATCATCCTTTCGTTATACTTTCATCAGCACCAGCAAATCGTCTTTTTCGATTGTTTCGGTGCTTGATTCATGCATGTCTTTCGCAAATATCACAAGTTCGTCATTGCGGAAATATCCCATCGGGATCACTTTCTTATGGAAATTTTCATAAACGGATGCGACGAGCGATTTCTTCGAATCAAAATTAATCGGGAAAGTTTCTTTGAACAAATCGTCTGCTTTCTGGATGATAATCGATTGCAAGTCTTCGCCATGTTCATTGGCCTCAATCGTCAATAAATTCTCATAGAACGGGGCGGTTTCTTTGAATAATGCCAGCTTACTTAATAGTAATGAGATGATTTTATTGGAAATAATCGTATTTCTGATGTTGAAATCCCTGATGATGTGGTCGTTTTGAGGATCCAAAAGCTCAACGATGATGTTCACGTCTTTTTTTGTCAGGTTGCCTTCAAGAAAAATGAGACTATCAATCACGTTGGCATCAAGACAGTCAGTAGCCACCGATTCGTCACTTAACAAGACGATTGTCGAAGGTTTTTCGGAAACATTAAGCAAAGCTACTAGATCAGGCAACTGTTCTGCTTCGACCCAGTTGGCCCTGAATTCGCTCTTGTGCAGTTTTTCATACTCCTTGAATGAATCGAGAATAAAAGCTAATTTGTTGTTTTTGCCGATGATATGGACATCGAGATTGGTCATCTCGCTAATCTTTTTTGTTTTAAGAGGTCTCACTTCAAAAGGTACATCTGATTTTATCAGTTTCGTCTCGTCACTAAGCGAAAGAACAAATAAATCTTTATTGATGCTAGCGAGCGGAATCGCATGCGAGTTTTCTTTCAGACATGTGTCAAAATCAGTCTCTGGCAGGTGATAGACTTCACTGCCTTCGAATGAGAACAAAGACAAGTACAAATCTTCCATCAACGGATTGATAATCGTCTGGGCGATGATTTGTCCCAGACGTCTGTCAAAACAGATCGGAAGCAGTGTGTGCTCGTGGATCGTATGGACGACTTTGGACATCGTCAAAATCTTTCCTTTGGTTTCGAAGTTCTTGATTTCAGCGACGATCGGTGGATTATGTTTGAATTCAATTCTGCCAAGGCTCAAGATGACTTTAATCACGTTCAAATCGCTTTTTGACATTTCCTTAGCGATTGTTTCATGCTCATCACGGTTCATGATCAGGATCGTATCGGCTTCGTCGATCGAGATATCTTCAAGATCGGAATGTACGAGCGGATCGCCTTGTTTGACAAGCACATTGAAATTGTCGATTTCCCGGTCGGATTTGTTGATCTTTTGGATAGAATTCACGATTTGCTTTTCCGCATATGCTTTGTCAATCTGGGCAAGAATCATTACGGTTACTTCTTTACCCGAAACATGTAATAAATCAGCAACGAGTTCTGGCACCTTATTGTTCCAATTGATGATAACGATATGTCTCGACAAGATGATTTTTCCGGAGCCGGATTTCTTTTTCTGGAAATACTCCTTGATGGCATTTGTGGTGAGTGCGATGATGGTTCCGGAAAACAAAATCAGACCGATTACAAGCACGACGACTGCCAAGATGAGCGTTTTGGGATTGGTAATGGAAAGGATTGCATTCGGTGTCAGCATCCATTTCAGACTGCCATTAGCAAACGCGTCGATGAAGCCGTCGAAGGAATCATCGATAAAGAGCGCGATGACTGCTGCGACGGACAAAATGGCCAAATTCAACAACACCATCATCGAAATGATGAAGAGCATTGGCTTTTTGTAGGTTTTGATGCTGATTAGGCTTCTTGCCCGCAAGATTCTTGCTTTGAGTTTATTCAAAGTCCTCACCCCGTTTCCACCTTTTATTATAAACTCCTATCTTGATAGTGACAATAGCTTTTCCATAATGAAGAAAAAATGTTGGCAGTAAGCAGACATTTTCTGCATTATATGTGAATCAAGGTATTCAGGCTCTAAAACGACTCGACATCGTGATTAATTCTGAAGGCGTTTATTGCCGATTTATTAACAACCAGTCTCAATACTATTGTTTGGAAAGTTCAAACATTGCGGAAACAGCAAAAATCGGATCAAAACATAATCATGAATCATTTATTGGCAGCAACAGATAAAGACAAGCCCGTCAAGAATGACAGGCTTGTCTTTATCATTATAGAAAAGGATGATATTACAGTAAATCCTGACCGCCGTTGATCTGAACCGTCTCTCCGGTAATGAAAGATGCTTTCTCACTTACTAAGAAAGCAATGACACTGGCAACTTCCGAAGCCTCACCGAATCTTTTCATGAGAATGGAATTTTTCCATGATTCGAACATTTGCGGATTATTGTCTTTGGTAACCTGATGGAATGGAGTATCGATCGTGCCGGGGCTTACTGCGTTCACGCGGATCTTGTATTCCGCCAAATCTTTTGCCAAGGCTCTCGTCATAACCATGACCGCCCCTTTTGCGGTTCCATAGATTCCTGCTCCCGGTCCTCCGGCATTATAGCCGGCAATAGAAGTAAAATTAATAATAGATGCATCATCGGACTTCTTCAGAAACGGAATAGCTTCCCGGGAAACAAAGAAGGTCGAATCAAGGTTTAGGGCCATGACTTTGCGGTAGAATTCAGTTTCCATGTTTTCAAACCTGCTTCTGCCACCCAATCCTCCGGCAGCATTGATGAGCACATCGATTTTTTGATGTTTTTCACCGATTTTAGTGATGTTTTGCTTGACAGCGTCTTCATCAGTGCAATCGAAATGGTAATATTCAGAGGATATACCCATGGCTTCAAGCGCTTCAACACATGCCTTCCCTTCGGAGAGGATGATTCCGTTCAAAACAATATGATAGCCCGCTTTGCCAAGTTCTTTTGCGGTTGCAAATCCAATTCCCCCGGTCCCGCCGGTAATCAAAGCAATTCTTTTCATTTTATTTTCTCCTTCAGGATAAAGTCTTCGCGATACGGGGTGAAGATATCGAGCAGCATTCCTTTTGCCAAGCAGACACATCCATGGACTACGTCTTTTTCCATATAAATGGAATCGCCTTTGTTGATGACTTTTTTGACGCCGCCTATGACAAATGCGAAACTTCCTGCCAAGACATAGGTTATCTGCTCATGAGGATGCTGATGGATTGGACCGATTCCATCTGTTTCGAATGCGACTTCGATGATCATCATGTTTTCATGATATGCCAAGATCCGCCTTGAAACCTTGGGATCAAGTTGATTCAGTGTTGATTCCTCATGAAACCAGAAGTTCTTAATTTCCATAATTTTTCTCTCCTGCTATTTGCCAAATCACTTTGAATTTGGCATGATCATTTTTACTCCGGATTATGAAAGTAGTCCGGAACTTGTTGACTGGATTGTCATATGTTTTCATCAGATAAAGTTTGGCATCATAGTATAAATGGATAACACTATTAAGTTTCATATCACCAAGTGTCCATAGCAAGGATATTTTCTTGTTTCTGGTGTTTACTTGTTTGATATCCTTGAGATGCTGATATCCGAAATCGTTGTACCCCAAATCAGCATTTTTCAGTTTGAGAGATGAATTAAGTTCTGCTTCCGAATGAAAGAAATAATCTGCATTGACTGGTTTATCTGCGAAAACTTCGAATAAATCGGAAAACCCCGCATCATCAAGTTTGACCGTGCGAACATAATCAACGACAGGACTTTCTTTGATTGAATTCTCAATTGATTGTTGGAGACCGTCAGGATGTTTAATCAAATTTTCTGCTTCTTGCTTAGTATAAGACAAATATCGCATGAGGTAGCGGACAATTTCATCGTGATTCATCGATAATTTTAGTTTGTTCAGGTCAAGTGACATATCACGGTAAACATCGTCTGTCCTAGCCTTGAGATAATCGCTCCGAAAATGGATACTGTTGCCTCTGCGCATGGAAATCTGGTTCTTCCCGTTAATGACAACTGTTGAATGCGAAGCACTCATCCGGTGCCACTGATTGCACAAATCGGAACCATAACCGGCATTTGAAAGGTCTCTCGTCAGCATTTTATCCTTTAACATGACTTCGATTTCCATCTTGTCAGGGTGAGCATGGCTTGGACCGTTGTGACCGTATTTGAAAAAGATATTGGCGCAGCCGTTCCTTAAAATGGCAAACTGCGAATTCTTGAAATTATGAGCTTTCGCTTTGATGAACTTGTCGCAAGCAGGGTCGAATGTCGGAATTAAAGTCAGCCGTTCAAGTGAAATCTCATTCCGAAAATAGTACGGTCGGGACAAAGGCAGCTCTGTTCTAGCAATCTTGCCATTTATGATGTTCTTGTTCAAAAGAGCTATATGACTATCTTCTCCATAAATTTTCGTAGCGATATCGTAGAGATAGCTGTATGTTTTCAAATTTATATTGGGCCAGCCATCATTGGGGTTGGGAAGAATCAAATTGTCGAAGGCGTATTCGTATGCACTTGTCATCATTCTTTCCACCGAATCCTTAACAATCCGGTCTTGTGCATACCGATAGACTTTCGCAAACAACAAGGCATTGAGCGTGGCTTCAAGCGTGAAAAAGTGATAGTGGATCGAGCCTTCATACCAGAAGCCGTCTTGTGTAATGCCTTCTTTTAATTGTCGATATAGTCCGTATTCGCCTTCAAAGGCAAAATCAATCATTTCCTGGTTATGGGTAAAGAGTCCCATTACGGCAATCGCTGAATCATACCAGACAGAAATGTTGTGAACTTTATCGATTTGAGGTTTGAATATCCGGAAGATTTCCTGGCACATCTTGTCAATTAGGGCCAGCTGTTCTTTGGCAAGTTTATGTTTCACGATTTCCAGTCCCGAAAGCATGCGGATGATGAAAATCGCTTCATTCAGTCCTTGAGGCATGATTCTTCCGCAGCCCCAAGCGGCATCTTTCAATGATTCGAAGATTGATTCTTCTTTGTTGTGCAGTTTGAAATCGAAATAATTCTTTCCATAAAAATCAATCGTTGTTTCGATATATTTGAGATATTTCGTTTTACGAGTCATCAAACTCAAAATTGCTGCTTTCCAAAGATTTATAACCACCTGATTGCGGTAAAAATAGATCCAGACCCCATCAAGAAGTTCCGAGTGATATTCTTTGTGGCAGATGGGACAAACATGCTCGTGGGGCTTGTTAAGGTCGAATACAAGCAACCCACCGTCATCCTTACAGAAATAGTGGTGTCCCCACTGGCTGATTCTGCTCGGACTGTCATCAAAATTATCAAAGAATAAATTGGTGTCGTTTTCCATTTCCGCAAGCATTTCCTTGTAGATTGGAAATTTTTCCATACCAAGTTTCAAAGAAACCGGATCACAGTATTTCATCATGAGTCGAGACCTCAGTCATCTTTTTTTCAAACAGATAAGTACCCTGATATCGATATCGTTTTTCTGCTTCACCATGATAGTCTTTTATATATACGAATTTTGCATCAGTGTGAAAGTTCTTGTTGTCTTCATAAATCAGCATGTCTTTCCTGCCTTGACAGACGATTTCACAATATCCTTGATGGTCTATACATTCGATATCTGCAAATGACAAAACATTCAGAAATGTTGCTTGAGGTTTTTTTTCTGAACAAATAATGGTGTCTATCATGTCGATCTGATGAAAATCATTAGGCTCCTGGGGTGTGTAGAGTGCTTTAATAGGCTGGATTTTGTTCAGATATGTGCGTGTTTTGGGCAGGATATGATGCAGATGCAAAACACTATTTTTTTTGATATCAAATCCTTGTTTTGTGAATAATGGTGCGACATCGGTATGGAGGTGCCATTTATACTCATGTGGTATTTGCGAGGCAATCTTGTCAAATATCAAAACATAATCTAAATCCGGAGTGATTATCGTTCTTTCAAAACTATCAATCAAGGCGTCCCGATGATAGATTCCAGAATTTTCACAAAGATAGAAAACATTCTTGTCTAATGTTTTAGCAAGCAATACTTTTCCTCCGTATCTGGATTCGGAAAACGATCCTGCTTCGATTCTTTTGCGCATCGAAGCAAGGTACACATCACTCACATCTTCCACATCACAACCAAGATCTCCGGGAGTGATCACATTATGGTGTTCCATTCTTACGATTCGGTTGTATCCGTCATCGATCACATAAAACTCGTTGTCCTTGACAAGCAGGTAATGGGCATTGTCAGGATGCTGGTGCGACAATCCGAGTAAATCCACTTCCTGTTTGTAATATTCCTTTTCCAGTGAGAATTGTTTGTTTCCTCCCGGTTTTGAACATTTGACTGACAGCATCATAGAAGCGTCCAGAGTCTCTTTCTTGATTGTCATCAAACCCAAATCGGGGAAGAACTGGAACAAAGGATAATCGTTTAGCGGTTTTTCTGGTAGCGACTCGTCATACCATACGAGTGCCAAACCGATTTCGGGTCTAATCCCTGGTTTGATATGGGACAATTTTTGTTCTTCGTCATAACAGTTAGTCAGGACATAATTTCCCACATACTGGGCATAACCGTTTCTGTATTCGCTTGCGAGTTTGTAATAAATCGCAATGCTGTGCCCGCTGCGATAGTCGTGGCTATCGCCAAAATTGATGTTTTGGCGAAGGTCAGGCAAAGTTTGCGACATTTTGTAATCAAATGTATTCTGCAGGAATTTGCTGGTCTGAAAATAATCAATGCCTTCTTCTTTTTTCAGAAGATCAGCGTATACCAACAGCCACAAAACACCGTAATGCCAGTAAGGTACACCTTCGTAGTCGGAACCGTCGTCAGCCAGATTCGGATATACATGGGTAAAATTCTCCCTGCAGACATCAATCCATTCCTGGGCTTTTTCGTATTCAGGACGTAACACATATCCGATTGTTGCCAGACCAGTCATATTGATCCAGTTATGATTCTGAAAATAATGGGTCGACCAACCTTTACCATAAGTATCTTTCCGATACTCGAACATTATGGTTGCCTGTTTGATCAATTTGGCACGAATCGCATCTTGCTCGGCTTTTGCAAGACCATCATAAAGATATTGATAGCCAAGTGACAGACCGAACAAAATCCAGGAAGCGCTCAGGTCGACATTGACAAGAAAGGAATAACCCCAGACATCATATGAGATGACAGTATTGATCCAGCGCTTTGCTTCTTCAAGATATATTCTGTCGGAAGTGATTTTGTATAACAAGGAAAGGTTGAAAATGGCTATCCCCATATAAGTAGTCGACGATGCCGGTGGTGTGGCAGAGAGTAATGTCTCCTGATATTCTTTTGCCAGCCTCACCAATTCCGCAAATAAGAGCTTCTTCTTATCCTTGACATCGGCAATAAGTATGTTCAAATCGGTAATTAGGAGTGGTTTGCTCATATTTTTGTCTCCTTGCGCCTAATTAGATATTTACCTAGATCAGTCAATTTGTCAAACAACAAATATAATAGTCCATACAATATTCCGAAAGAAATCGGCTCAAGCATCAACACCGGTTTTCCATACGAACCACTGATGCCGAACAGACTAAGAATATAATTGATGAGGATGTAACAGAGCCAGATCAAAATCGTGATTGCCAGCATTTTTGCGAAGTGCAGCAAATGATTTCCGGATCTGATTAAAACCGATTTTCCATAATACGCCTTCTTGTCGATTCTGGTCTTCAACATACCCCTGATCACAGGATTTACGATCAACAGATTGGACAGAAACAAAAACAAAGCGATGATGACGATGATCTGAAACAAAAAATCGTCGCTTTCGATTTCCCCGCCACCAATCGGTGTCCAGGCAACGAACAAACAGACCATTCCGGCCACCCACATTCTGATAAGCAATGAAATTGTCTGGTCGCTAATCCGTTTCTTCAAATCAATCACACTTTTCTATGCATTCTAATAATATTATAAATGATAAACAGAGCTCCAACAGCATAAATCGCAAATCCGACATACATCAGCACAATACTTGAACTCACATCGGCATAGTCCGTCAAACTGTCAGGGTTGGTGGCTTTCAAGATATAGATTTCTCCCAGAAAGATTGTCAAAGCGATAAAAAACAAAGCCACAATCGAACGTTTCGTATTGGTGGCACGGATCGCATTGAAAATAGTCGCGAGTCCGAACAGGATGAACAGAAAATTGAACATGCCGATTCCCATCGAAGGCATTCCGGCAGTGAAATTTGAGGCATCGATGTCTGATACAGTCAGTTTGACTCTGACCAAAGCACTGATGTGAATCTGCGACAGAGCAAGCTGCAAAAGTGAATTGGCCCCGATCAGGATTGCGGACATTTTCCTCGGTTCGTCTTTCAAGACCATCCATAACCGGTGAAGTTGATTTTTACAATATCCCAGCACTTTTTTCATCATTGCACCACCTTTATGACTTGTTCTGTGTCAACATTGAAAAAATAAGCTTTTTCCATGTCCACTTCCAAATCGATTGTGGCGCCGATTGGTTGAAAATCGTCGCTATCGACACAGGCGATCATCTGTACTTCAGATTGTAGAAATCTTAGTGATGCTGATGATCCCAACAATTCGGAATATTCAATCGTAATCGGAAGCGTTCGATGTTTGCTTTCAAGGGAATCATCTTTTCTTATTTGCAAGTGCTCGGGTCTAATCCCGATAATGATGTCGTCATTTTTTGTAAAAAACTTTTTCTGCCTCGGTGTCAGTTCCAAACGGACGTCGTCTTTCACAAACCAGCCATTCTGAATTCTGCCGGAAAGAAAGTTCATCGCTGGTGAACCGATGAAACTGGCTACGAAAAGATTAACTGGGTTGAGATATATGTCCAGCGGGGAGCCGATTTGTTGGATGTGTCCATTGTTCATGACTACCATCTTATCCGCCATCGTCATCGCTTCGACTTGGTCATGCGTGACATAAATCACCGTCGGACGCAGTCTGTGATGCAACAAAATAATTTCTTTTCTAGTCTGAGCTCTTAACTTCGCATCCAGGTTGGATAGAGGTTCATCCATCAGAAACACTTTGGCGTTTCTCACGATTGAACGACCCAAAGCGACACGTTGACGTTGTCCGCCACTCAGGTTTTTCGGAAGTCGGTTAAGTTCATTGTTTAGATTGACAATATCTGAGACAGCCATGACCCGATCGAAGATCTCGTCAGAATCTTTCTTCCTGACCGTCAAGCTGAAACCCATGTTCTCATAGACAGTCATATTGCCATATAACGCGTAATCCTGGAAAATCATCGCGATGTCCCTGTCAACCGGTGGTTTCTCATTGACTCTGACTCCATCAATCGTCAAAACACCGGAAGTGATGCCTTCAAGTCCCGCAACCATTCTCAAGAGCGTGGATTTGCCGCATCCTGAAGGACCAACCAAAACCACGAATTCCGTATCATTTATTTCCATATTAAAATCAAAGACAGCTTGGACACCATTAGGATAAATCTTATTGATATGATCGAACTTGAGCATTGACATATCTATCCCCCTATTTGGCCAAATGCGTGGCTTTGACATTATTTTCTTCAATAACACGGGCGCGAATCCGGTTCTTATAGATGGAAACCAGACTGGCGGTGACCGAACAAAAAATCGCTATTATCCCAGAAATATAGACTATGACCAAATTGGTTCCGGTAAGTCCTACGGGGATATTAACAAGTTGATACAGTTGGATCGATGCGAAAACCATAGGCACGATTTGGTATTTTCGGTTGTATATCTTGATTTCCTCAGCGACTAAAAATGCGACAAGCAATGTTATGATATTGACCAAAGACACACCTGCAATCGAGTAGGTGACGGTCATCGATCTCAACACATAGATAACATAGATAATCAATGCGAGTATATAAACAAGCATCAATGAATAAGCTAAAGTGTTTTTTTTATACAATAATTTTTTTGGTTTTTTCATTGTTTTTTCTCCTTGATCAAGATTAAGAGTCCAACAAGTGAAACCAAGATAAAAATACCGGAAATGATCGTTAGTCCCAAATAGAGACCAGGTCCGGAACCAACAAATAAGTTTCCTGGTTCGTAGTAGCCGAGAAGTTCTGCCGGAATACCGTAACTAACTGGCCAGGCAGTATCGGTGACAAGATATAATGCGTTCAATTCCTTCATTATTCCGAAGGACTTGATATTAATCACCAAAGCACAGATTCCGATCGCGAACGAGTACAGCAGTCTGAAAAATCCTAATTTTTTTCGCCTAAACCCAAATGTGTAAAGCAATACTGAGGTAGCGACAAGAATGATACTTAGATTAAACACTTGGCTATTGATAATTTGTGCTGTCTCAACATAGTTTTTGACCGACGGATCAAGAAAATCCTGGAAAAATGTCAGAGTGGTTACTTCTGTCAGCATCGACAATGTGTAGGCAAACCCCAAATAGATGCCAATCATAAAGATCAAGTATGAGAGAAACTGAACGGTTTTGTACGGCTTCATGACGGCCTCCTTCAAAATAGAAACAAATAATGATGCTGAAGGCGGGGAAGGAGCTTTGCCCCTCCCCACCAACAAATACATCAATTGAAAATTCTAGTCTTCAGCTGACATTCTTGCGAAAGCGATACGGTAAATCACAATGTATCCGCCAACGCCTGCTGCGATGAACATATTTTTGACTTCTTGTGATGTTTGCGGAATTCCCTCACCAGTCTTGCTACCAAGGAAAGCAAAAAGCTTATCTGTGATTGCAGTATCCGAACCCATCGTTGTCGTCGTTTGGATCAAAGCATTTTCATTGCTGGTCAGCGAGAAAATCGGTGGAACCAGCTGATAATAAGTCTCGGGGTCACTGTAAGAATTCATCTTGACACCTGCGCCGCCGTCTGCATTATAATACAGATCCCAGCTCCACATGCCATTGTCTGATGTAGATTGCAATTCAAACCCGATGACCTTTTGATAACCAATCGGAATTTGCGCACCGATATGGTCTCTCAGGAATGATGACATGTCTCCATTTGTTACAGCTGCAGCCTTTGCAAGTGTCCAATCCGAAAATTTCGGTCCTACAACTCCATCTGTTGGATTAGTATAAACTTCATCAGTTTTCCACAAATCGGGAGTTCCATAGTTTTGAATCTTGTTGCCCTCTTCCGAGAAGAAATAGTCGAAAAGTTTCAATGCTGCTTCTAATTGTGTTGCATTAGCTACGGCCGAAATCCCCCAGCCATCAGGTTTCACAACACGTGTGTTTTCAACGTAATGCAGAAATTCACCATCTGAAACCGGAGTGGTTGTAAGTGGTGGCAACAAGGCTTTGACATCATCCTGGCCGTTGGTTGCAGCGGTTGTCGAAGAAGTGAAGTCATAGCACATGAAACCGAATTCCATCTGTGTTTCGACTGAATCGCGGAAAATGTAAGCAGTCCGCACATTGGTGGTATTTGTTGCTCCGGACAGTTTCTCATCGACCAAGCCTTCTGTGAACATGCCTTGGATACGATTAAGATTGTCAATGAAATCGTCTTGGAAATAAGAATATTGCAATACTCCGTTTTCATCCAAATAGAATCTGGAACCGTAGGAATCGGAACCATGAATTCTTTGACCGCCAAAATACAGCATCAGGCGCAGAACTTCTTCACGATAGTTCGCTTGTCTGGCATAGAACGGCCAAATTATAGCTCCTGCTTTTGCGCTCCCGTAAGCTTCTTTGGACAATGATAATGGCGATAATTTGATGCAACGCCACAATGCGACAAGTTCATCAATATCGTATTGTCCGGTTGCACCTAGATATAGGTCAGAACGGTTATCCAAAGTTGGGTAAGTCGCGTCAATGTAATCTTTCAATACTTGCAAAGCACTAGCCTGGGACAACACTCCCGCAACTGCTGCAGCATTTTGCAAGTCGATTACGTTAGTAGTCTGACGCAATCCACCATAAGGTAGATCTTCCGTCCCGGCTTTCCAGTATGCCTCGTAAGCTACGTTCAATGTGGCAGTTTCAGTCTCTAAAACAAATGGTTCGCCATTGACTTCTCCGTCAAGTAGCGCTGTAACCCAGCTGTATCTGCCTTCATACATTCTGGCGTAGTTGTCGATTTCGGCGATATAGGGAAGATGATAGATCTTACCATCTGCTGCCGTAATCGCACTCAAAACCAATGGATTGGAATCTAGATAAGCCGCGACATTTGGCATTTCGCTCAAATGTGCTGACAAATCGACAAAGTATCCATCTACGCCCGCACTCATGATTTTTTGGCCAAGATTCGGTCCGCCAAATATTTGTGCATCTGCAAATTGATTTGCAGCAGCCAAATCGAACATGTCTGCTGGTGATTGACCGCCAACTGCAATGTCATTAATAATCAAATTGAGTTCACTTTCAATGTATTGCCACATCGGTTTGAGATCTTGATTATTGATGATTGAACCGTCTGGCATTTCCAGTGGATTGGCTTGCAGATATGTGAATAGACGTTTGTCATTTTCACCCGCAACTTTGATTGTCAATGTAACCGGTGCTGCTTGAGCGGTTGTTGTTGTAACCGCAGCTGTTGTCGTTCCGGCACCAGTAGTTGTGGTTCCGGCGGCTGTTGTCGTGGTCTGTACTGTAGTGCCAGCTGTCGTAGCGGCTGTCGTAGCGGCAGTTGTTGTTACTGCGCCAGTTGTAGTCGCGCCTGCGCAGGCTGCCAGACCGAAAGAAACGATTAACACTAAAAATAGCCCTAATACTTTCTTCATTCTTTTCCTCCTTAAGGATTTTTTTTATTTTTTAATGCCGAAGCAATAAAACCTAGCCTTTAACTCCACCAAGATTAACACCCCTAGCAAAATATTTCTGGATGTAGGGATAGATAATCAAGATAGGAATGATGGAACAAACCAAAATCGCATATGCATATGAATCAGGAGAGAACGTGAGATTGTCGAACACCATATTTTCAATCAATGTCCGATAGGTCATGATTTCCGTTCTCAAGAAAACCTGTAAGGGTTTTTCACTGGCACTTTTCAGAAGAACGCTCGCCCAGAAATATCCATTCCACCTGCTTGTAGCATAAAAGAGCGTGACCGTCGCGAGCGCTGCAGTGGACATAGGCAGATAAATGTGCGTGAACGTCTGTATCTCGCTGGCTCCATCCATCCTCGCCGCTTCTTCGATCTCCTTGGGCACAGATTCAAAATAGTTTCTTAACAAAATAATGTTGAAAGCCTGGACTCCGAAAGCAACAATAATCCCCCATCTGGTATCGACTCCCATGCCCATATAGTTTAGATATGAAGGAATCATTCCCGCGTTGAACCACATCGTGAAAACAACCATAAAGTTGAACTGTCTGCGAAACCACAATTTCCGTTTCGAAAGGGCATATGCACCTGTCGTAGAAATGAACATGCTCCACATTGTTCCAAATACCGTATAGAATAAAGTGTTCGAGTATGAAATCCAAAATCCATTTCGATTATAAAGAATCCTGTATACCTGAAAATCGACATCAACCGGAAATAGCACTACTTGCCCAGTCTCATAAGCCGCTCTGCCGCTTATAGAGGCGCTCACCGCATAGATCAGCGGATACAATGCGACCACTACGAGTGCCGAAATCATAAGATATGCGATAATTTTAAAGATAACGTCGCTTCTTCCTAATCTTTCCATATGTCACCTACCACAACGAAGTACTTGAAACTCGTCGGCTGATAAAATTCGCTCCGATCACCAGGATGAACCCGATAATCGTATTGAAAAAATCTGCAGCTCCGGCAAGTGACATGTAGCTTCCTTCCAATCCTATTCGGTACACAAACGTGGAAATGACATCCGCAGTGGAATATGTCGAAGCATTGTAAAGCAAGATGATCCGCTCATAGCCAACTGCCAGCATACCTCCAATTCTGATGACCAACATAATGATCAACGTCGGAGCCATGCCCGGAAAAGTGACATATCTTATTTCTTGAAATTTGTTCCCGCCATCGACTTTCAGGGCTTCGTAAAGCACGGGAGAAATACCCATGATGGCTGCATAGTAGACGATGGAATTATATCCTGCTTCTTTCCATAGTCCAGTAATGATATACATCGGACGGAAATACTTGGCAGTTTCGATTACCCTGACTGCTGGCTCTACCAAATTCCAGTTATATAATAGTTTGGCAAGAATTCCCGTATGGTCAGCACCATAATAAAGCAAGGTCAATACCAAGCCGGTGATCGTGACTTCAGACAGAAAGTGAGGAAGATATAGGATTGTCTGTGAGATTTTTCGATAAAAATCGTGGGAGACTTCACTTATCAATAATGCCAAGATTATCGGAAAAGGAAAACCGAAAATCAAACCATAGATACTGATAAGAAACGTGTTCCGAAACGCGCCCCAGAAACTTGTAGCATACATGCTTGTAAAAATCAACTGCTTAAAATTGTAAAGGCCAACAAACTTACTGCCTAAAACACCATCGATCGGGCGATAATTTTTAAATGCAATCAACAACCCGGTCATCGGTTTATATGCCCATAGCAAAAACCAGATTAACATGGGAATCAGCAATAGATACAATTGCCATTCCGATTTGAAATGGTTGATAATTTTTTGCATCCCAGGTGATTTAGTCATGTTCGCTTTTCTCCCTCTGTACTGAGATAATATAGCTTTTCATATCGACAATAAGCCCGTCGCTGAATCTGTTGATGAAAATGAAGGCCAAAACCGTGATGACCATATTAAAAGCCTCTGCAAGAAAATAACTGTAAATCTGTCCAAAGAGATCTCCGGCCACAAATGCCAACAATACGCCTTTGACGATTGTGACAGAGACAAAAATGACACCTAAAAACAACAGTGCATATGAAAACGATTTGTGAATCTTATCCTTGCCAACAAATTTGAATAAAAACACCGAAATTCCGATCGTCATATTGGCAAGAACATAATAAAGAATCTGAAACCATAATTCAGCTTCTCCGGAGCGGAAAATCAAAAGCGGTATTCCGCCGAAAGCATAGGCAAGCGATCCCCAAAAACCCCATCTGACAATGGCAATAGCAGAAATCAACAGGCCAAAATTCAAATAAACCAAAGGGTTATCTATTTTTAAATAAGCATATTCACTAATAAAAGAAAAGAGCAATGCCAAAGCAATGAATATCGTGAGATCAGCGAATTTGTATTTTGCGTAACTCATGCGTATTCCTCCACATTGATTCATATATGCGAATAATTAGGCATTCAAATTCGTATACGCGAACGCTAGATAGGTTAGCTCCAAGAAAAAAAGGCAAAAAAAATATTTTGGCATAAATGCTGGAATTTGGCATACTTGCAAATAAAAACGCTTGTATTTGATAACAACCTAATTATATTGGCGATATCATTGGCTGTCAATGACTTTTTATGATATTTTTAAAAAAAGAATCATTATTCCTTTTTACGAAAAATTCACAAATGCAGTTCGTATATGCGAATAAAAAGGCACGTCCGATGACGTGCCTACTTATAATATTCTACATATCCCAACTGGGCTGAAATCACCTGTGCGAGTTTTTTTAGTTCCAGTCCCTGCAAATGCAAATCTTCTTTTTCCTGAAACAATCCGCTCATGCTAATCGTTGCTACCATCGAGTTTTCAAAATTATAGATTGGTGCAGCTAAGCATGCCATATGTTCTTGAGATTCTCTTGATTCGTATGAGTATCCTAATTTTTTAATTTTGATGATGTTTTCTTTGAGTTTTTCTCGATTTGTAATGGTATATTTTGTGAAAGCAGGCAAGGGGATAGTCTCAATCAATTCTTTTGCATCAGGATCGAATGCCAGGAAACATTTGCCAATGGATGCACAATGAAGTGGCTTTTTGTCTCCAGTGTTCGCTGTGGTTACTTTAGAGAAAGGTGATTCATATTTGTAAACAAAGGTAAATTCGCTTCCGTGTCGCTTTGCAATGAAAGCTGTTTTCTGATATTTATCAGCCAGTTCGATCAAAAAGGGTTGAGCTACCATAAACAGATTGGAAGTTTTCAAATACGTCATGCCTATTGCGTATGTCTGAGCTCCGATTCCATATGTTTTTCTTTTGGTGTTCATAAAATGAATAAAATCATTTTCCCGCAAAGTCCGCAAAATGTCGTATATTGTGGTTTTGGGAATTTTCAAGTTTTCAGCCATCTCAGTTAGTGTCACGCCTTGAGCGTTTTTCGAGAGATAACCTAACACGTCCAATGTCTTTTGAACCATATTTTTATGTTCAGTCATTGTTTCACCTATCCCTTTTTAACTTGTTTGTAATATGTCCGTAACTTTTTTTACCTCTAGATATGCGCCAAGCACATTGATTATAACAAAAATACCTGCAAAAGTGTATGTGATTGATAAAATCAAGTGTTATTCTGATTAATCTTATTGATTGTCGAAAATGTTGCGGGTATCTGTGAAACAACGTCTGAAGCGATCATTCCCATTTCACTGTTGTTCAGTGCAGCTTTTGCCGAAGCGAAAGAATGAATCAAAACTCCCTTGACGGACGCATCATAAGCGCCAAGTCCTTGTCCAAGAAAGGAAGCGATGATTCCTGTCAAGACATCACCCGAGCCGGCTGTCGCCATTCCCGGATTTCCTGCTTGGGAAAATACCATGTTATCCTTGTCAGAAATAATGGTTGTAGCACCTTTCAGCACGACGGTTATTTCATTTTTGGTGAGCTCAGATATGTACTTTTCCGGATCAGCTTCAACTTCGCCTTTTTTTGCGGAGAATAGTCTTGTCATTTCGCCAAGATGGGGAGTTATGACCACGTTGCTATGTTTTTTCAAAGATTTCAATTGATCTTTAAGATAATAGAGCCCGTCCGCGTCAATCACAAGTAATTTGTCACTTTTCAGCAATGTTTTCAAAATTTCCTCGTTTTGTTTGTTTTCTTTTCCCAGCCCCGGTCCGAAAACAATCACATTCTTGTTTTCGATAATCCGGTTTAGTTCATCCAGAGTATCGTAATAATTAATCATTACTTCTGGGTATAATTGCGAAAAATACATTGCTTCCTGTTTCTTGATGGCGATTGAGACCAGTCCAGATCCCGTTTTAAGCGCTGATATGGCCGATAGTTGAGGTGCACCCATCATTCCAGGATGCCCGCCGATAATTAATATATTGCCATAATCATATTTATTAGAATTGTGCTTTCTTGGTGGAAGCAATGGCAAATAATCAGATAATGTAACTTTTAATCTTTTCGGATTTCTTTCATCAAAAAGAATTCCACAATCGAGTAGTATGACATTTTCGGAATAATCCATGGCGTCTTGCAAGAGATTTCCAAACTTGTAATATTGGATAACTGCAGTCATCTTTGCCTTTACAGCAATGTTCATCACTTGCCCGCTACTTGCGTTTATTCCCGAAGGCATATCGATGGAGTAGACAAATCCATTGGCATCATTAATTTTCCTGATTACTTCTGCCTGAATATCTTCCACGTCTTTTTTTAACCCCGTGCCAAACAATCCGTCAATAATGTAACTGAAACTAAAATCCACTTTGGATAGTTCTTTCAAAGATTCTAGGAAAATAATCCGTTCTTTCTCGATTTTTCCCAGTGCCGTTTGCATTTCTCTCGAGGCTTTCCGGACATTTCCTATGACATATATTTTCAAATCATAACCATAGTCAAGCAAATGCCTGGCCAGGACCAATGCATCTCCGCCATTGTTTCCTGTTCCTGCTATTACTAGCAATGAATCTTCCTTGTTAGAAGTAACAGAATTTATAAAATTATCGAAGAGTGCTTTTCCGACCAAATCCATCAAATCGGAAAGCGTGATGTTTTGTTTTTTGCATGTGTAATTCTCATGAGACTGCATCTCAGAAACACTAACAACTAATTGTTCCATATAAGTTCACATCCTTACTAAATGATTAAAGCTATTGCCAATATCACTCCCAGATGGAGAGGATAATATAGATAGAAAAACCACTTGTTGCCACGACCGAGTTTTCCATTATAAAAATAAATTGGCACCAAAGCAAGAACAGAGAACCACTGCAGTGAAGGATATTTTGCCAAAGATCCAGCCCCGATCAGTGCCAATAGCGGATAGTAGATGAAAAACATGCTCATTATGACTACGAAAAGCGCCTGAAGACGGAAATCGCGGTAATAACCAAAAATCATGATCATAGCTATTCCATAGGCACCATATGGAATTCGTGCGAACTCTGCCAACACCAATATTGGCAAAACAAGAATTTTCAAGTACCACTCTTTTCTTGAAAGCAGAATCAGGCACAACAGACCAGCAACGAGCGGCCAAAACACGTTGGAAATAAAAATCTGGTTGTCTTTACTAATGATTGAGTAAACTACAATTGCCAATTCTACAACTGCAGCATAGGCAAGCAGTCGTAAAAAATATTTTTTGAGATTGTGTGTATGGAAAAAACCTTCCGCGATGAAAAAAGCAAAAAGCGGATAGGCAATC
>CAYWOK010000022.1:0-21865 GCA_964459895.1 uncultured Candidatus Izemoplasmatales bacterium | reverse complement strand
CTTTTGTTTCGTTTGAAAGCGAAGACAACTTCCGCATCAAGGGGGAAGAATAATGACAAAATCAGTCAAGAATAAAATCGATGTCTTCCTCGATGAAAAAATCATCATTGAAAACCTGGAAACAATCGTCGGTGACAGATTCGGAAAATACTCCAAATACATCATCCAGGATCGGGCTCTGCCAGATGTCAGGGACGGACTGAAACCGGTTCAAAGAAGAATTCTTTTTGCCATGCAGCAACTTGGGATGTTTTCAGACAAACCATATAAGAAATGCGCGAGAATCGTCGGTGAAGTCATCGGTAAATACCATCCTCACGGTGACCAATCCGTCTACGACGCCATGGTCAGGATGTCTCAGACTTGGAAAATGGGGACCCTGCTAATCGATATGCACGGCAACAACGGCTCGATCGACAATGACCCAGCTGCAGCCATGCGTTACACCGAGGCAAGACTCACACCATTCGCTGAAATGCTCTTAAGAGACATCGACAAAAAAACAGTCTATTTCATCCCGAATTTCGATGATGAAGAATACGAACCGGTCGTTTTGCCAGCCAAGTTCCCAAATCTTTTGGTAAATGGTTCGATGGGTATGGCTACAGGATACGCAACCAACATTCCACCCCATAATTTAGGCGAAGTTCTGGAAGTTGTCGTCTACAAGATCGACCATCCATTTGCGACCGTCGCCGAATTGATGACAATCATCAAAGGTCCTGATTTTCCGACTGGTGCGATTGTTGAAGGCACCGATGAGATCGAAAAAGCTTTTTCCACCGGGAAGGGCAGGATCGTTCTCCGCTCCAAAGTTGAAATCAAGGATACTTCACTAATCATTACGGAAATCCCCTATGAGGTCAATAAATCCGATTTGGTCCGTAAAATCGATGATATCCGGTTGAAAAAGAAGATTGACGGCATCGTGGAAGTTCGTGACGAATCTGACCGGGAGGGCTTGAGAGTCGTCATCGACATCAAAAAGGAAATTTCTTCTGAAGTCATTCTTGCCTACCTATTCAAAAATACCGAAATGATGGTGACCTATAACTACAACATGGTCGCAATCGACCATAAATCCCCGAAACAGATGACTTTAATCGAGATTCTCGACAGCTATATCCAACATCAGAAAGAGGTTGTGAGAAACCGTTCCAACTTCGAACTGTTTCGTGCCGAGAAAAGAAAACACATCGTCGAAGGCTTTTTAAAAATGGTCGATGTCCTGGACGGAGTGATTCAGACCATCCGGAAATCATTAGGAAAAAAAGATGCGATTTCTAGGCTGGCTGAAGCTTTCTCATTTACGGAACAACAAGCTGATGCCATCGTTTCCCTGCAACTTTACAGACTGTCGACGACCGATGTCATCGACATGCAACAAGAAGCTTCAGAACTTGAAAAACAGATCAATAGTCTGAATAAAGTCCTAAAAAACGAAAAAGAATTGGAAAATGTCATCAAGAAAGAGATTTCTGCCTTGATGGAGAACTATCCGACGCCAAGAAGAAGCGTTGTAATGGATGAAATTATAAAAATGGAAATCGACGAGCAAGCTTTGATCGAACATGAAAACGTGATTCTTGTTCTGACAAAAGACGGATATATCAAACGTTCTTCCCTGAAATCATATCAGGCGACAAACGGACTTCCCGGGCTGAAACAAGGGGACATGGTTCTAAAACAAGAGTTTGTCAATACCAAAGATACATTGCTTGTTTTTACGAATCTTGGTAACTACATCAACATACCTGTTTTCAAAATCTACGATTGCAAGTGGCGTGACAATGGAGAATATATCGGACTTTACGCCCAACTTCTCGATCAAGAGGAAGTTCTGGATTATCTCGTCATCGATGATTTCGATGACGACAAACAGATCTTGCTCGCAACCGAAGAAGGACAAATCAAACAAGTCGGATTAGTTGAATTCCAGCAAGTACGACTAAACAAAACCTATAACTGTATTCAAGCCTCAAAAATCAATCACCTAGTTTCTGTCGACTTGAAAGAAAGCTTTGACACTGATATCGTGCTTGTGACCGAAAATGGATATGTGCTAAAATATTCTGAAACAGAAGTCCCGATCCAAAGTCTAAGCGCCAAAGGCGTCAAAGGTATCAACTTGCGGGACGACATCCTGATCGGATCCAAATACGCTTCCTCTATTTCCAAGGATGAAATCCTGATGCTCACCAACAGAGGCGCTTTGAAACGTGAATTCTCGCAAAATATCGAAAGAAGCCACCGCCCTGCCAAAGGCAAACCATATTTAAAAAGTGTCAAGACCAATCCTTATCAATTTATCGGCATGGCTGCGGAGAATATCTTCCGCCTCAAGGATCACCTTGTAATAAGAATCCTGATGCCCGACAAGGAACTGATCATCAAGGGTGTCGAATTAAAACCGGATCGATATGAACACGGAATCCCATATCTGGAAAAGGAAGAACTTCCGATCGGGCTGATGCTTGAAAAGAACAATTACAAGGAAGCAAATCAGATTCTCTACAAACTCGCTAGCGATCAGGCCTCGGGAATCATCGAAGAAAATCAAGAAGAGGTCGAAGATGACATGATGCTTGAACTCGAGAAAATCATTCTGACCAGCGATAATTTGAAAAAAAGTGCACAGGAAGAAGAGGATGATGAAGAAAAAATCATCCAGCAAACATTGTTTTAGAAGCATGCAAGCCATGCATAAGGAGTGAATTACATGAAAAAAATTATTGCAATATGCACGATCATCATCGCCATAACGTTGATATCCGGATGTTCTTTTGGGGGTACAACCACTTCTGTTACAACAGCCGTCACGACGGTTGATACGGATAATGTCATCGACATTTCCACGCCGACACAGCTGCGGGCAATCGAGATGAACAAATCTTACAGACTTGTAGCTGACATTGATTTGACAGGTATCGAGTGGACGCCGCTTGGCAGTTATGAAGAACCTTATCTAGGTATTTTTGATGGTAACAACCATACGATTTCGAATCTTACTATTACGGTCAGAAACGATCTTTTCAACGGCATGTTCGCCCATATGGCAGGAACCGTTAAGGATCTGGCCCTGACAAATTTCTCCATTGATTACGACTGTAACTATCTGACATATGCCGGCGGTCTTTCCGGTTATTTGACCGGAGACGTGGAAAATTTGGAATTAAATGGAGCGATTAATATCAGCAACACCAAAAGCAATACGTTTGTCGGTCTTATGACAGGACTTTCAAGTGCCAAGATTACCGATACGATGACAGCTGACCAATTCGTAGCCAACCAGATCACCAATGTGACAGCTTCCGGGTCGATAGATGCCTCTACCAAAAACTTCATGTTTGCCGGAGGCCTAATAGGTAAAACCTATAACTCGGAAGTATCAAACTGTGTTGTAGATATCGCAATGGATGTTTCTAGCCAAACATATATAGTCTATGCCGGAGGCCTGACTGGTCACCATTATGCCGGAATTCTTATCGGATTTGAAGAATATGTTACATCTGTAGATATCCCGATTCAAAACAATATCGTCACAGGTTCACTTGATGTTACTTCCGCGGGAACGCATGCATCCGTAGGTGGATTTGTCGGATATACGCAATATGGTATTATGAATGACAATTTTGCAATTGTTGATGTGACTGTTGCGGGAGCCGATTTGTATGTTAGTGCCTTTGCCGGTGAAGCATGGAAATCGACCATTGAAAACGTCCTCGGAGCAGGAAGTATCGTTATTGCTTCGATGGATGAGCAAGTTAAACAAATTTCTTCCTTGGTTGGATTCATCAGTGTAGATTCAACAGTATCCACCTCTTACTATCTTGTCGAGACTTCAGAGACACTTGTTGCGCCTTTAGGCACTTTGGCTACCCTCACAAACCTGGTTGATGACTTGTGGTATGACACATGGATGACCTGGGATGATAGCGTGTATGCCTTAACAGATATTGCCCTATTGTTTACTGAATAAAATCTGAAATGATAAAAAACGGCAAATTGCCGTTTTTTCTTATGATTGTATTCATATTTTCAACCATGAATATGATTATTTTCACATATCCAGAAAATTTTTAGAATAAACGATATCACAAAAAACTGATAAGATGTATAATTTTTACAGGTGATCAATATGAATTGTCTGCTAAATCTATCACGAACTCCCATTCCCAATGATGTCTTCATTGCAACTTTGAAGCTGTATTACCAAATGGGAAAAAATGACGAGTATGTGAATTTGTTCAAAGCCAATCTGGAATACATCAGAAGACAGACCGCCATGGAAGAAGCGTTGGCTTTCTACCGTCTGTTTTTTTCCCATTACCGAATTCCTGATTCGAGGCTGAGAACGCTTCAACTCGATTCGACTGTTGCCAAAAATAAAGGTGAGGTCCAGTACAAAAACATCATCAACGTGTTTTTGATGATTCATAACCCGGTTGCTGAACCATTTCATCTCAACGTGACAGAAATCAATGATCTGGTCAAACTGCTCTTCAAGAATGTGTATCCTTCCGACAAACTGCAGTACCGGAAAATTGAAAAGAAACATAACGTCATGGCTCCGGAAAACGTCTCGATGCGTGAACATCTGGAACAATTGATCGAAAAAATGGGTGAAGTAAGAAAAATTGGAAGTTACGAGCCGATGTTCCTGCATCTGAATTTTATGGTCGATTTCCTGAATATGGAAATCTACAAATTCTCTGAGAACGATGTGATTGCTCTGCTTGTCTTTTACATCATGGCCATGCAAGAAGGCGTGATCGTTTCAAAATATCTCTGTTTCTTCAACAAACTTTATCTAAATGTCCAGGAGTTTAGAAATGTTCTCGATAAAACCAAATTCGGCTGGAGCGAAGGTTTTTCGGAAATTATGCCTCTCGAAAGATTATTCCTGAGAATTTATCACCAACTCTATCTCGATTTGCAGGAATACGCGAGGGATTACGAGTATGAATCGAAACTTGAAATCTCCAAATCTGACTATATCGAGAACACAATCGACAAACTCCCGGAAGTCTTCCAAAAAGAAGACATCCGGATTAAGCATCCATTTATTTCCGATTCGACAATCAACCGGACACTGAAGCGGATGCAAGAAGAAAACAAAATCAGGCCTTTAGGAAAAGGCAGAAGCGCAAAATGGGTCAAGCTTTACAAGAAAGAAACCGGGAAATACAAGGTTCAACAATTGAATTTCGATTTGGAGGATAAATGATGGACAAGATAGCTTGGATTATCAAAAACGCCTTGAAAGAAGACATGCCTAAAGGCGATGTCTCGACTGACAACCTCTTCACAAACGAAACATCCAAAGCCAGACTTATCGCCAAGGAAGATGGCGTCCTGTCAGGAATGGCAGTCTGCAGACGGACCTTTTTGACAGTCGATTCTCAGACAAAATTCGAGATTTTACGCGGTGACGCTGAACAGGTCGAAAAGGGAACGGTCATCGCTTTAATCGAAGGCAAGACGGCTTCGATCCTGAAAGCCGAAAGAGTTGCCTTGAATATCTTGCAAAGGATGTCAGGGATTGCAACGTTTACTAGCAAGTTTGTCAAAGAAACATTAGGCACAGCAGCGAAGATCTATGACACCAGAAAAACCACACCAAATCTGCGTGTTTTGGAAAAACTTGCTGTTTTGGACGGTGGCGGTATGAATCACCGGATGAATCTATCGGAAATGGTCATGTTAAAAGATAACCATATCCAGGCAGCTGGATCGATTACCACAGCCGTTTCCACAATTAGAAATAAACTAGGGAATCTGTACAAAGTCGAAGTTGAAGCAGAAAACATCGCTATGTTCAATGAAGCCCTCAAAACAGATTGCGACATAATCATGCTTGACAACATGTCGACATCGGAAATGAAAAAATGTGTCGGGCTCAACCAAGGCAAAAAACTGTTGGAGGCTTCTGGAAACATGTCTCTCGACAGGATTAAAGAAGTTGCCGCAACCGGAGTCGACATGATCTCTGTCGGAATGCTTACCCATTCCTACAAGTCGATGGATATTTCGCTGAAATTCTGAGTATTTTCCGCTTTTCCCTATGCATACCGGTCGGTTTTCTGTATAATATTCAAATAAGAAATGAGTGATTTATTTTGCTGAAGTCAAAATACCTTTGGAAACTTCAAGTTGATGACATCGTTAACGATGACTCAATTTACAAATACATCCTGAAAAATCGCGGCATCGATGATGCCAAGCATTTCTTCTCCATGGGCGAAGAATCACTTCACGATCCGTTCCTTATCAAAGGTATGAAACGTGCAGTTGAAAGAGTAATCAAAGCCATATCTGCAGATGAGAAGATTTTAGTTTTTGGCGATTACGACTGCGACGGAATCTCCGCGATTTCAGTCATGGTCAGAACACTGAAAAAACTCGGTGCCAATGTCAGTTACGATCTTCCCGACCGATTCCAGGACGGGTACGGACTCAATATGAATTCTGTAGATAAAATCATCAAGGAAAAAACCAATTTGGTCATCACCGTCGACAATGGCATCACCTGCAACGAAGAAGTGCGTGCATTGAAAGAACACGGGATTGACACAATCATCACAGACCATCACCAGGAAAAAGACGAACTTCCCGAAGCGTATTCGATTTTGCATACGAAACAAAGCCCGGACTATCCTTTCAAAGAGATTGCCGGTGTCATGGTCGCATTCAAATTCTCACAAGCAATCACCAATGAAAAACTCGAAGATCTCTATGACCTTGTCATGATCGGCACCATTGCCGATCTGATGCCGTTAACAGATGAAAACCAGGCCATGGTCAATCTCGGACTCAAGCAACTGAAAAAAACCAAAAATCTCGGACTCAAAAAACTGATTGAGTTTTCCCATTTGGACATCATTAACGAGACGGCGATAGCTTTCAAGATCGCACCAAAAATCAACAGTTCTGGACGGCTAGGCAAAGCCAAGCAAGCTGTGAAATTGCTGATTTCTGAATCCGAAAAGGAAGTCAATGAACTTATCTATCTAATCGAAGAAAACCATGCCAACCGGAAAGACTTAACCGAGTCAGCAGTTGAACTATGTGATTCTCTTGTCAATCCCAGTGATGATGTTTTGGTCATAGCATCTGATAACATCCATGAAGGCGTGATCGGAATTTGCGCCCAAAAAATGGCGGAAAAATATCAAAAAACAACGATTGTCGTCACCTATGACTCTACAGGCATCGGCAAAGGTTCGGCCAGATCGTTTGGCGATGACAACGTTTTGGAAATGCTGGAGATCAACAGTGAGTTTCTCACCAGATTCGGCGGGCACCAGCAAGCAGCTGGACTGCAACTGGAAATGTGCAATCTCGAAGCCCTGCGTTCGGGACTCAATCAGTTGGTTTCCCGAACTGAAGTACCAGTGCTAAAAGTGGATATGGAACTTTCGTTAAGCGAAGTCGGGCTGGATACCGTGAAAAAGCTTCAAGACCTGTCGTTTTTCACAGCAACCTTTCTTTTTTCCGAACTTATCATTGTCCGTAAACATCTTTTGAATAACAAGCACACGAAATTTCTTGTTTCCCACAAACAACAGACTTTTGATGTTCTTGCATTCAACAATATCGAATATTACTATTCGCTGGAACCTGGAGACGAGATTTCTGTCGTTGGTGGGATGAACATCAATTCTTGGAAAACAAGAACTTCAATCCAAGTGATCGTGAAAGATTTGAAATGCGAACACTTCCAAATTCTTGATTTCAGATCTTATCAAAATTGGCAGAATTATCCCAATCTCATTAGACAAAGGGAATATCATGTAACCAACGATCTCGAACTTTCTAGAACAACCTCACTTCCTGAATGCGAAACATTGGTGCTAACGCCCAGAAAGTTTGAAATCTCACTTAAAAATTTGCTTTCTAAGGATCACTTGTTAAAATGCTACCGTCAACTTGAAAAAATGCAACGATTCGATTTGGACGAATGCAAGCGTCAGTGTAACTTGGATTTAATCCAGGTCGACATCATTATGCAAATCTTTTCTGAACTCGGATTTGTCGCCAAAGAATCGGGAATGTATCTGTTTCAGAAAGTAAGTGAGAAGCGCGATTTGCATGAAGCAAAAACGTATCAGTCATGGAAAAAGAAAGCCGAATTCATCGAAAACGCCTATCTATTTCCACCAAACGAACTAAAAGATTTATTTTCGTCCCATATGGAGGATTATCATGAAGTTTGAAGATTATATTAAGAATGTTCCCGATTTTCCCATCAAAGGCATCCAATTCAAAGACATCACGCCATTGATCGGTTCCGGCGAGGCTTTTCACCAAGCAGTGAAAGAAATCGCCGAATTTGGAAAAAAACTGAATGCCACTAAAGTCCTAGGACCGGACGCCAGAGGTTTCATCATTGGCGCACCCGTGGCTTGTTTGCTCGGTGTAGGTTTCATCCCAGTGAGAAAACCTGGAAAATTACCCAGAGAAGTTATCAGTTTTGATTATGAACTCGAATACGGGAAAAACACACTGTGCATGCATAAAGACGCCATCAAACCGGGAGAGAGAGTCATCATTGTCGATGACCTTTTAGCTACCGGAGGAACGATGGAAGCGACAATCAAACTGGTTGAACAAGCCCAGGGCGTTGTCGTCGGGCTCGGTTTTTTAATCGAACTGAAAGATTTAAAAGGCAGAGACAAATGCTCAAACTATCCCATTAAGGTCTTAATCCAATACTAATATAAATAGGAGGAAAACTTTGTGGTTCGCGAAGAACAATACCGGCCCTTACTAGTCGCAATCTCGACATATTTGTCAAAACCCGAGCACCTGGATTTTATCAGGCGCGCTTTTGACTATGCCTATAGCAAGCATGACGGCCAACTTCGCAAATCAGGTGAACCTTATATCAGCCACCCTGTCCAAGTTGCAGTCACACTAGCGGAATACCGCGTCGACCCCAATACCCTCGCTGCCGGGTTGTTACACGATATTTTGGAAGACACGGATGCCGATTACAAGGAAATTAAACTGCTGTTCGGTGAAGAAGTCGCTGACATTGTCGAAGGACTGACCAAACTGCATTTGTTAACATATGAAGGCTCAAAAGTCATGGAACAGGCTAAAAATCATCAAAAAATGGTTTTGGCCATGGCCCGTGACATCAGAGTCATTTTCGTTAAACTGGCTGACAGACTCAACAATATGCGCACGCTTTCCCATCTCGATCCGGAAAGACAAATGCGAATTAGCCGCGAGACATTGGATGTTTTCGCGCCAATTGCCCATCGACTGGGCATGTATCGGCTCAAAGCAGAACTAGAGGATTTGGGATTCAAGTATCTGTATCCTAACGAATATTTGGAAATCTCTAGACTGATCAAAGACAAAAAAGGCAACCGGGAAGCCGACATCAAAATGATGCAGACAGAATTGGAAAATCTGTTAAAAAGCGAAAACTTCATTTTTGAAGTGAACGGAAGAATCAAGAATATTCACAGCGTTTATCGAAAAATGCAACTAAAGCACCTTGATTTTGAAGAGATTAGTGATCTTTTGGCCTTGCGTGTAATTGTCGAATCAATCAGTGACTGTTACAGGGCAATCGGAATCGTCCATTCTAAATTTATCCCCGTACCGGGGAAATTCAAAGATTATATCGCTATGCCCAAACCAAACATGTATCAATCACTGCATACAACAGTCGTCAGTCGTGGCAAGATTTATGAAATCCAGATTCGAACCAGAGAAATGGACGAAATTGCTGAAAAAGGCGTTGCAGCCCATTGGGCATACAAAGAAACACAAACCGGTTCGCAAAGCAGAAAGCACATCGAGGATATCGTATCTTCGAAGCTTCGATGGTATTCCGAACTGATCAGATATACGGAAGAATCGGATTCCGATGAGGAAATCCTTAACATATTCACAGATGACATCCTGAATGCCAACGTATATGTCTTTACTCCGAACGGCGACATCATTGATCTTTCTGCCGGAGCGACCCCAATTGACTTCGCTTTCCGAATTCATACCAAAATCGGTGAAAAGACCGTTGGCGCCATCATCAATGGTAAAATCCAGCCATTAGACTATACTTTGAAAACCGGCGATGTCGTCGAAATCAAGACAAATCAAAATGCGGTCGGACCAAATGACAACTGGTTGAAGATTGCCAAAACATCAAATGCAAGAAGCAAAATTAAAAACTTCCTCAACAAGCAAAAACGCGATTTTCTTGTTGAAACAGGTAAGGAAGATTTCGAACGCGAAGTCGAGTCACGACATATTCAGATTACACTGACTGACAAGATATGCCGCGATTTGTTCAGCACCAAAGGTGTTAAGACCGAAGAAGACTTTTATTATGAGATTGGGAAAAATGTCATTTCTCCTATCGGCGCGTTGAATCTGATGACAGGCAAAGAAACGCTTACCGAAGAAGAATTGATTGAAAAAATCAACAAAGTACCCGAAGAGAAAAAAGCAGCAAAAATGCGAACGGTCCATTCGGATATCAACATCGTTGTCGAAGGGCTGACCAATCCTTCGGTCAAACTGGCAAATTGCTGCAATCCGATTTTGGGAGACAACATTGTCGGCTATGTATCCAAAAACACAGGAATAATTGTCCATAGGGATGTCTGCAAGAACATCGATTATTAC
Source organism: uncultured Candidatus Izemoplasmatales bacterium (assembly GCA_964459895.1). GTDB lineage: Bacteria > Bacillota_I > Bacilli_A > Izemoplasmatales > Hujiaoplasmataceae > JAAYZB01. The sequence goes on along the minus strand of CAYWOK010000022.1, from coordinate 11,221 downwards.
GACAAAGCCCGACTGATCGAAGTCTTTTGGGGTTCCAATATCACGAAAAAATATGAAACGAGTCTGAAAATTATCGTTCAAAACCGCGATAACGTTCTGGCTGAGATTATCAATGCAGCCACTTCTGCAAAAGCAAAGATCAATCAGGTGAGTGCCCAGACCAACAAAGTCAGGGAAGGCATCATCCGCATGAAGATTGAAGTTGGAAATGTTGTGGAACTGGACAACGTGATTGTCAATATCCAAAAAGTCAGAGGCATCTTCTCGATTGAAAGGATATGTTAGTATGAAAGTCGTCGTGCAAAGAGTTAAGAATGCCAGCGTATCAATTGCCGGTAAAGAGATATCTTCAATCGGAAAAGGGTATCTGCTTCTAGTGGGTTTTTCTCAAAGTGATACTCTTGAAGAAGCAGAATATCTCGCAAATAAAATCGCCAAGTTGCGCGTTTTTCCAGACGAGGCTGACAAAATGAATCTATCAATAAAAGACATTGGTGGAGCAGTCCTTTCCGTTTCTCAGTTTACGCTTTACGCTGACCTCAAAGAAGGCAATAGGCCGTCATTTACAGACTGCCTTGACCAAACTGAGGCCAAAGTGTTATACGAAAAATTTCTGATAATGCTGGGAAAATCAACTGGCATAATAATTAGTAATGGTGTTTTTGGCGCGATGATGGAAGTCAAACTGACAAATGATGGGCCAGTGACGATTATATTGGAAAGATAAAGTAAATAAAAATATCCCTTAGTGTTTGACTTAAAGTAAAAAATTTAATATAATACGACATGAGACACAACAATACCAAATATGGAGGTAATTTTATGGATAAGAAACAAGTAGTTTTTGAGAAAATCAAGGAAATCATTGTCAGGGAATTAGGCATTAATCCTGAAAAAGTTGTCTTGGAAGCCGGATTGGCCGATGACTTCGGAGCTGACTCACTCGACGCGCTTGAACTATTCAATGAAATCGAAAACGAATTCTTGGTTTCTATCAGCGACGAAGCCGCTACCAAGATGAACGATGTTGCCGATTTGGTTGATTATGTGGTTGAACACGTTAACGACAAATATTTTGGTTAGAAAAGAATCATGTTCATCTAACCACTCTTGTCGTAGGATATCGTCCTTTTCCACAGAGGACGATTTTTTCATAAAGGAGATAAAATGATTTCGAAAATAAAAGGAACACAGGATATATTGCCATCTGAAACGAAAAAATGGCAGGAACTTGAATATGTGATCCGTCAAGTGTCGAGGATCTACAATTTTGAAGAGATCAGAACGCCGATCTTCGAAGCGAGCGAACTATTCCACAGAGGCGTGGGCGAAGCTTCCGATATCGTAAAGAAAGAAACCTACGATTTTGAGGACAGAGGCAAAAGAATGATCACTTTACGTCCTGAAGGAACAGCACCGATCGTGAGAAGTGTCATCGAAAACAAACTTTATGCCACGTCCCTTCAACCGCTCAAGGTATTCTACTACGGTCCGATGTTTCGCTATGAAAGGCCGCAGAAAGGCCGACAAAGACAATTCCATCAGTTTGGAGCGGAAGCCATCGGATTAGACAGTCCGTTTCTTGACAGCGAAATGATTGCTTACGCGACCACTTTTTTGCTTGCCTTAAAAATCCCCAACGTCATCGTCAAAGTCAATTCTTTGGGAGACTTAGCGAGCAAGGAAGCCTATAAGAATGCTTTAAAAGAGTATTTGAAACCGCATGTGGAAACTCTTTGCCAGGACTGTCAGAGACGCTTTATTGAAAATCCGTTAAGAGTCCTTGACTGCAAGATTGACAAAGAGAATCCACTCTTACAAGAGGCTCCAAAACCACTTGACTACCTGACTGAAGCAGATAAACTGCATTTTCAAGAGGTCTTGGCCAACCTGGATGAAATGAACATTAAATATTTCGTTGACAAAACTCTTGTCAGAGGCTTGGATTATTACACTCACACCGTCTTCGAACTTGAGACGGATCTTGAAAGTCTTGGAGCCCAGTCGACTTTATGCGGCGGCGGAAGATACAACTGTTTGTCCGAAACCTTGGATGGGCCGAATCTTCCGGCAATCGGGTTTGCTTTTGGCATGGAAAGACTGCTGTTGGCGATTGATGGACTAAACAAGAAACCAGAGGCTGAATATATCCATGCGTTTTTGATTGCGCTGGGAAATGAGGCCAAAACAAAGGCTCTGGCGATTACCGAAATGCTTCGTCACGGTGGTCTGGTTGTTGATTACGATTACCAGGATCGCAGTCTCAAAGCCCAGTTCAAACAGGCTGAAAAGTTCAATCCGATGTTTTACCTTATCTACGGAGAAGATGAAATCAAGGATAATGTCGTCAATGTGAAAAACGCTAAAACTGGTGAACAAGACCGAGTAGGACTGGAAGAACTTTACGAAAAACTGGTCTTGAAAATCCGTCAGTATTCCTCAGGTTGTTCCGGTGCTTGTGATGGATGCGAGGAAGATTGCTGAGTTTTTAAATATGGTCTACTTTTTTAACGTTTTCTATGCTATAATTTTTTAATGTGATGGGAAGTGTTAGATGTGAAGAAAAAACCGATTTCCGATGAACGTCTGAACAGAATCATTAAATTTCTTGCAATCGCGCTGCTTGCGCTTGCCGTCTTGTTCATGGCCGTTCAATTCTCGGATGTCTGGAACTGGATCATTGGCGCACTCAAAGCTGTCATCGTTCCAGTCGCCTTAGCATATCTACTTGCACTTATTATGTTTCCCCTGATTAAGTTTTTGGAGAAAAAGGGTATCGGACCTCGAGGATTGTCACTCGCAATCGTATTCGTCATCACTTTAGCAATCATCTTCGCAACGTTCTATTTTGTGACTCCATTCATCGTGTCTGAAATTTCTAACTTCTTTAATAACGATTTCCAAAAAATAATTGACTATCTGACCGGAGACTTGAGAAATGATTTCATTCTCGGAACAGATATCTACGATAGAATTGCCGCATACATCACCGATACCGATCTTTTAAATACCTGGCTTGATTCGACGATGCCTCAACTTCTGAGTTCGCTCTCAAGCATCATGCTCCCGCTGCTCACAGCGATTGCGATTCTACCGATTATGCTTATCTACTATCTGCGTGATTACGAGATGATCAGCGAAAGACTACGCTCAATCATCCCGCCAAAACACGAAAAACGCGTTGCCGATCTTGGTTCAAAATTAAACCAGACTGTAGGAGCGTATCTACGTGGTCAATTGCTTTTGATGGTTGCGATTGGATCAGTTGCGACAATCGTCTACAAGTTAATCGGACTTAAATACTATTTTGTTTTCGGTGTGCTTGTAGGTGTAACAAACATCATCCCTTATTTCGGAACGATTCTGGCAGCTGTTCCGCCGATTGTCTATTCATTTATTGCCGGAGGTGCCCCAGGGCCTTTATTGGTTCTTGTGGTGAATGTCGTTTTGCAAAATATCGAAGGCAACATCTTCCAACCAATCATCATGGGTCATCAGCTCGAAATGCATCCACTCATCATCATCATGTCAATTTTGTTCTTTGGTTCCCTCTTTGGGGCTTTAGGTGTTGTCTTCGCTTCGCCGATAGCTGCTTCGATCAGAGTTTTTTATAATTTCTTCAAAGAACAGAAGCAACAAGTCTGGCAGGTTGAAAATGCCGGTGGAGATAATAAACCATGATCCCCGGGAAAAAAGTAAAAATCCATTCGGAATTCGAAATCCGCATGATTTTGTTTTATGCAACCGCGATTCTTTTGGTACCAAATATTCTTGTAATAACCTATACTTTTGATATCGATCAGCACGTCAATATCCTGCAATTCATCTTTTGGGCACTGATGGCGACTCTCGCCCTCACTGGCATTGGAACCGGAATTTTATTTCTTAGGCGGGATTATTTGAAAAGAAAAGTCAAACCTTCTTATAGAAGCGAATTCATATATTTGCTTTTCATCAGCGCTTTTGGACTGCTTGGCATTGCAGTGCTATACGATTATTTGGGCGGAAGCAGGCAGTATATTGCAAATGTACTGGTCGTTATTTTTGCGGTTATGTTATTTATTTTGATTACGCTCGGCCGGCGATACTTTAAGTTTGACTATATGGGGAAAAAATGATGGCTGCGGGTGCAGCCATATTTGTTAGGAGACACTTATGCCCACTTCTCGATTTGAAGCCTTGATTGGTAAAGATAAACTTGAATCACTCAAAACCAAGAGCGTCATGATTTTTGGGCTTGGCGGAGTCGGATCCTACGTGGTCGAGGCACTTGCCAGAAGCAATGTGGGAAAATTGTATTTGATCGATTACGACCGCATCGAGTTGTCCAACATCAACCGGCAGATCATTGCCTTGCATTCGACAGTCGGGTTATACAAAACCGAAGTAATGAAGACGAGAATCAACGACATCAATCCCAAAATTAAAGTTGAAATCTTCAATGAAAGACTTTCCTCAGACAACATAGATTATTTTCTTAGAATGTCACCTTCGTGGATCGTCGATGCAATCGATGATGTGCCTACCAAAGTTCTACTGATAAAAAAAAGTCTCGAAAACAAACAGTTGATCATATCCAGCATGGGTTTTGCCAATAAATTCCATCCAGAAATGGTTGAAATAGCATCACTTGCAAAAACCAGTGTCTGTCCTCTGGCAAAAACCATTAGGCAATCACTGAAACTTGCAGGGTCTTCTCTGGATGTGCCGGTTGCTTTTTCCAGAGAAACTCCAACAAAATCGAACAACGAATCGATCAGACTGGGATCGACAGCATTTGTACCGCCGACTGCCGGATTGGTTATTGCCGGTTTCGTCATCAGAAATTTGATTGAAATGGGAGATGAGATTCCGTGAAAAAAATAATTCTTGCCGGTGGCTGCTTTTGGGGAGTCGAAGCCTATTATAAGCGCCTGAGGGGTATCCTTCAGACCACGGTAGGATATACAGATGCTAAGGGGAAAAATCCCACTTATGAGGATGTCTGCAAACAGTCAGGTCATGCCGAGGCCGTCTTGGTCGAATATGATGAATTGCTTATTTCGTTGGATAAAATTCTGGAACACTTTTTTCGGATCGTCAATCCCACGACTGTCAACAGACAGGGAAATGATATTGGGATTCAATATCGAAGCGGAATCTATCTTGTCGATGGTTCTGACTTGGAGAAAGTCCAAAACTATCTCAACTCGATCAAGAACAAATATCTGCTTCCCATCCAAACGACCTGCAAGCTTGCATCGGAATTCTATGATGCCGAAAACTATCATCAAGACTATCTTGACAAAGTACCAGGAGGCTATTGCCACATCAACCTGCATCTTGCCAAACAAGATGAATTAAAGGAGGAATATCGTGATTAAAATCCATTCTGACATAAAAAAAGCTATGAAAAAACATCTCCCTATCGTCGCACTTGAATCGACAATCATCACCCATGGAATGCCTTATCCACAAAATGTGGAGACCGCTTTGATCTGTGAGCGGATCGTCCGTGACAATGGAGCTGTTCCGGCAACAATCGCCATTTTAAATGGTGACATCATGATTGGTCTTTCCATCACGGAACTGGAATTGCTCGGCAGCGGAGGGACCTCCGTACACAAAGTATCCCGACGTGATCTAGCCTACGTCATCGATAAAAAACTGACTGGTGCCATGACTGTCTCTGGAACGATGATTGCCTCCAAAATGGCAGGAATCAAATTCTTTGCGACCGGTGGTATTGGCGGAGTGCACAGAAATGCTGAAAAAACATTCGATATTTCCGCCGATTTGGAAGAACTTGCTAGGACTGACGTTTATGTGATTTGTGCAGGCGCGAAAGCAATCCTCGATCTCGAAAAAACCATGGAATATTTGGAAACTAAAGGGGTTCCGGTTATCGGCTATCAAACTGACGTTTTGCCGGCTTTTTTTACCAGGGAATCAGACTTGAAAGTTGACTTTCGCTACGATTCACCTGAAGATATCGCCAAATTTATTCTTACCAAGGAATCATTGCCACTTCCAGGAAGTGTCTTGATCTGCAATCCGATTCCGGAAAATTCTTCCTTTCCCAAAGCAATGATTGACGAAGCTATTGAAAAAGCTTTGAAAGAGGCTGATGAAAAAGGCATCAAGGGGAAAGATGCAACACCTTTTCTTCTAAAAAGAGTGAATGAAATCACCGGTGGGAGAAGTTTGGATAGCAACCGCAAACTTGTATACAACAATTGCGAATTAGCAGCTAAAATTGCAGTTCAATATCATCTTTTGGTGAACAAAAAATGAAAAGAAACGACTACATAGCCTGGGACGAATACTTCATGGGAGTAGCTAAACTATCCAGCATGAGAAGCAAAGACGACACCAGCCAGGTGGGAGCTTGCATTGTAAATCAAAGAAACAGGATTGTCGGCATCGGGTACAACGGTTTTCCCATCGGTTGCGACGACGATGACTTTCCTTGGGAAAGAGACGGGAAATTTCTCGAAACAAAATATCCCTATGTCGTTCATGCCGAACCGAATGCAATTTTGAATTCCAGCGTGGACCTGATGGGGTCGAGAATTTATGTGACCTTGTTTCCCTGTAATGAATGCGCAAAACTAATCATCCAGTCCGGAATCAGGGAAGTAATCTTCCTTGAAGAGAAATATGCCGGAACAGAAATCGATATCGCCGCCAAACGGTTGTTTGCGGCAGCGAAGGTCAAAACCAGAAAATTGGATAAATTTCGACTCGAGGTAACGCTTCATGAATGAACTCTCAGAAAAATACTGGCTGCATATCAAATTGTTGTTCATACCCTATCTTGTCATGATGTTTTTGCTTTTGTTTCCTTTGCAATACCTGGTCTATTCTCCAGGTGGTCTGACAGAAGTGGAAAAGATCATTTCGATTGAATACAATCAGGACAAAGAAGTGGAAGGAACGATTTCTTCGACATTCGTGATGTCGATTCCAAGACCGACAATCTTCCAATTTCTCGTCGGATATTTCAATCCTTATGTCGACATCAATGTCTTGCCGACAAGTTACGAGGAATACACGAATCAGGAAATTGCCCAGATCAGTTATGCCGACAAAGACATCTCAGTCTCGACTGCAATCATTGTTGCCTATGAGGCCATGAGCCAGATCGACCCTTCGATTTATGTCACCTATGAAGATAAAGTGATTGTTTTTGGCAAGGCATCCTATCTTTCCCACTACGCGGACATCGATTTTGGTGATGCCTTCATCTCGCTTGTAGGGGAAAATGATGAAACGGTTTATTCAATCGCGGAGATTGCTAATGTGACGGTTAACGGCGGAACTTACGATATGACTTTTGAAAAAGAAGATGGAGAAATCTATACGGTTCCGATTCTGAAAAATGCTGATACCGGGCTTTTTGGCATCACTTTTGTCACCTACAAGCAAGTCGACCCAGCTTTGAGTTATCCCATCTTCACGGAAAAATCCTCCAACACGGGTGGTTCCTCCGGCGGGCTGTTACAGACTCTGGCTGTCTATAACATGTTATCGGCAGAAGACATCACGCATGGACTGAAAGTTGCCGGTACCGGCACGATCAATTATGCCGGCACGGTTGGAAATATCGGTGCAGTTAAGCAAAAAGTCCTCACCGCCTATGAAAACAATGTCGACGTCTTTTTCATGTCTCCCGATGATTACCAAACAGCGGTCAATGTCTGCGAAGCATATAATATCGATTATTCGGACTGGCTGGTGTCAGTTGCCACGTTCCAGGACGCGCTTGACTATTTGGAAAGTTTGGGTGATTGAAGATGAAAAAGTGCATAATGGAATGGAAAAAATATCTCGCTGAATTTGGCTTCAAGAAAATCTGTGATTCACTCTTTGGCGGATTTGTCTTTTCATCGCTTGTTGCAGTACCAATCTATGTCATCCTTGTAGAAGTCATGATTGTCTATATGTACAAAGTCAATACAGTCACCGTTCTGTTGATTGTTGCGGCCATGGGCCACAACATCTTGTGGCATCATCTGACAAAAAAGGCATTATTATTGAAAAAGCCTGCCACAGAATCAAATCTAAAAAAACTGTTTTTCTGGAGCATGGTTTCATCTAGTGTGTTGATCCTGGCAATAGGTCTTGTAATCTTATTGGTCATGATTCCCATCTGGATGGTATAGAGGAGGAATGTTATGCTAGTTTGGCTGTTTATCTTATTAGGACTTGTGACAATCGACCAATTGTCGAAACTGTGGGTCGTAACCTATTTTGCCTCGGTCGGAGACAGTTTGCCGATCATCGACGGATTTTTTCATTTTACATATGTGAGAAATCCCGGCGCAGCCTTTGGTATCGCCGGAGACGTCGGGTTTGCACTTTATTTTTTCATTGCTGTTTTTGTCATCGCTTTAGCGGTGTTTGGATATATGTTTTATAAAAACAACTTCCAGGATAAGAAAAGATTCTTTTACTCTTTGTCACTGACTCTGCTCATCGCCGGGTCAATAGGCAACACGATTGACAGGATATTCCAATCAGACCACCGCGTGGTTGACTTCATCGCTTTCCCGGCCATCTGGGAGCCCGTTTTTAACGTAGCAGACATGTGCCTCACGGTCGGAATTACAGTATTTTTAATCGACCAATTCTTTTTCGAACCGAAACGGAGACTGAAAAAAGATGTCTAATCAGGAAAGTGCCTATGAGTATGTAGTAAGATCCGATGACCAAATCGAAAGGCTCGACAAGTTTGTCGCGGTTTTGATCGAGGAATATTCAAGAACAACCGTTCAGAAAATGATTGATGCCAAACTTGTTTTGGTCAATGGCTCTCCCGCCAAAGCCAGCTACAGAGTTAAACCTGGCGATTTTTTGCAGATGGAAGAACTGCCTCTGACTGAACTCGAGATTACTCCGGAAAACATTCCTTTGGATATCGTCTATGAAGATGATGATCTCCTTGTCGTGAACAAACCATCGGGCATGGTCGTTCATCCAGCACCAGGAAATTACACACATACGTTGGTAAATGCGTTACTATATCATATCAACCTGCTTTCAAACTTCAAGGAATCCCTTCGTCCAGGCATTGTGCACCGGATCGACAAAGATACAAGTGGTCTGCTGATGGTAGCTAAAACAGATTACGCCCATCAGAAATTACAGGCTGAACTCAAGGAAAAAACCACCAAAAGAGTATACATTGCTTTAGTCGATGGTGTGATTTTGAATCAGACTGGGACGATTGACGCTCCGATTGGACGCGACCCGAGAGATAGAAAAAAAATGGCAGTTACCGGCGACGGGAAACCTGCGATCACTCATTTTACCGTCCTGGAAAGATTCTCCAGCAAGACTTTGATCGAATGCGCCTTGGAAACGGGAAGAACACATCAAATCCGAGTCCACATGGCATATATCAAGCACCCATTGGTGGGAGACTATATTTACAACTCAAAAAGCGCAAAAGCTGAATTCGGTCAATATTTGCATGCGAAAACATTGGGATTCACTCATCCGAGAACCAACGAATGGATGGAATTTGAATGCGAATTACCCACTGTATTTAGAGATCATATTTTGATATTGCGAAAAAATTAAGCCGCGCTTGCGGTTTTTTTATTACCCTCTTGACAAAATAAAAAAAGCAAGGTAAAATATTAGTGACCATGTGGTCACGGAAGGACTGGTAGATTGAATTCAAGTGATTTGGCTAGGGACAGAATCTTGCAGGTAGCCAAAGAAGAGTTTGGTATTCACGGTTATAAACTGGCATCGACGAATGCCATCTACCCAAAGGCGAAAGTATCAAAAGGCCTGATTTTCAAGACTTTTGGTTCCAAGGCTGGGCTCTTTTATGTAATCTTTGAAACGGCGCTAGATTCGATGATATCCGAACTGAACAAATTGGACACTTCGAAATATGCTGACATTTTCGACAAAATCGTGTCCATCATCATGTGGAAACTGGAATATAGCAAATTGCATCCACATGACACATCCATTATGCTGGAAGCCGTAGGCAAACCACCGAAAGGCCTAGAGGCAAAAATCGGTGCCCATCTTCAAGATTTGACTAAACTGTCAATCAGATATTTCTTCGATGACATACCGATGGAAAAGATCCGTGATGATTTTTCGAAAGCAGATGTGATGAATTATCTTGAATATGCAATTTCGGGACTTCAAGCTAAATATATAAACCAAGAATTGTCAATTGAATACATGAATTCGATACGGGATGAAAGCATTCGCTTTCTCAAAACAGTTTTGAGAGGAATGGAGAAATAATATGGCGAAAGTATTTGAAGTAAACAATTTGCGTTTTCGTTATCCGAAAGGGACTTTTGATGTAATTGATGACATCTCCTTTTCCGTCGAAGAAGGTACGATTTTCGGGCTGCTTGGTCCGAGTGGAGCCGGGAAATCGACAACCCAGAGAATTCTGAGCAAGCTTTTAACGGATTATCAAGGAAAAATATTGTATTTAGGCAAGGATTTGAATTCCTATGACAAGTCCTTCTATGAGGATATCGGTGTCGGCTTTGAGATGCCCGTGCATTTCAACAAACTCACCGCTTTAGAGAATCTTAATTATTTTGCAAGTCTTTACAAGAAGAATCTTGACTATAACGAATTACTAGTGAAACTTGGACTTCATGAGTCAAAAAACCAAATGGTCGGGGAGTTTTCTAAAGGCATGAAAGTCAGACTGAACTTTGTGAGAGCTCTTTTAAACGATCCCAAAGTCTTGTTTCTTGATGAACCAACCGCAGGACTCGACCCGAAAAATGCGAAGATTATCAAGGACATTATCTTGGAACTTAAAAAAGCAGGAAAAACTATTTTCATCACCACCCATCTTATGGGTGATGTTGAGCAACTCTGTGATCATGTAGTATTCATGAACAAAGGCATCATTACTGAAACTTCGACTGTCAGGGACTTGAAGATGAAATACGGCAAAAAAGAAGTCAAGATCGAGTACTATGTTGGCACTGAACTCAAAGAAACAGTTTTTTCACTTAATAAGATTGGTAACAACGAAAAATTCCTGCAAATGATCAAAGAACAAAGTATTGAGACAATCCACAGCGGCGAAACCACTCTTGAAGACATCTTTATCAAGGTTACAGGTGAAGAGAAAAATGAATAAGCTGTGGCATCTAGTCAAAGGGGAGATTTTTCGTCTGTTTCGCTATAAAATAGTTTTTTTTAGTGTACTTGTTTCTGCAATCTGGGCCTTGATTATAGCGCT
>CAYWOK010000021.1:0-21912 GCA_964459895.1 uncultured Candidatus Izemoplasmatales bacterium | reverse complement strand
GCAAAAAGAATTACAAAAGAAACACATGAAGAGTGAAGAAATCAACGATATCATCTCCGATCACGAGGAAATGATCCAAAATGCAATCGATGAAGGTTTGAGCGAAGCCCAAATCATCGAAAAATTCGGAGACCCAAAAAACTTGGCCGACGAATTGGCCGATGACAGTAAAATGAAGAATTCTGAAGAAAATGACGATGAATGTTGCAAAGAAGAATATAAACTTTGGAAATCATTCGAAGTCACCAAGGACACTTTCAATGTCGACATATCGCTTACTCAAGAAGATGTTTGCTTCAAGCCTTCCAAGGACAAACTGATCAATGTCTACTATTTGGGAAAACTAGCGGAAGACAAATATACTTTGAAATTCGAAAATGACCTGTTAACATTCAATGGACCCAAACACGTGAATTTGTTTTTTATTAACCTCAGATCCCAGCAAGTGAAATTCATGTTCGAAATTCCCGAAAACATGATTGCCGATGAATTTAAATTCAGAAGCGTCAACGCGGATTGCGAATTTTCCGGAATCAAAGCCAACAATTTCATTATTTCCACCACCAATGGCGATCTGGAAATCAAAGACGTCAAATTCGGTGATGTCAAATGGAACAGTGTGAATGGCGACATTAATCTCACCAATGCGGATCTTAAATCGCTTTGTTCTTCGCAAGTTAGCGGCGACATCGAATGCAAGCGCGTAAAAATAGCTGGTCCTTTTAGAGTCCATACAGTAAGCGGAGACATGAACTTAACCGATTCCTGTTGCGATGAATTGGATCTCCATACTGTAAGCGGCGATGTCAACGGAAAAGAATTCTATCCCAAAAAAGTCATCTTGAAAGCTATTAGTGGTGACATCTGTATTACGAACAAAGAAAAAACGATAATCGAGATCATCAAGAAAAGTTCAGTCTCGGGCGACATCAAAATCAACAACTGATTTTTAAATTGTAAAGATAAAAAAACATCTCCGGCACTCGGAGATGTTTTGTTTGTTTTTTGTATAGCATCTTGGAATTCAGCCATATTAGTGATAAGATAATACCATCGAATACTGTCCAGTCATAGTAATGTTTTTGAAGGGATTGTTATGAAAGAAGAATTGTATGAAATTAGTCGCAACAAGATGGTCACGGAACAAATCATCAAACGCGGGATTGAATCCAAAGTTGTGATTAATGCCTTTTTAAAGGTGCCCAGGCAGCATTTTGTTAATCAAGAATCTTTACCTTGGGCATATGAGGATTATCCGCTTTCGATTGGATTCGACCAGACAATTTCCCAACCATACATCGTGGCCTTGATGACAGATGCACTTGATTTGAAATCTACAGACAAAGTCCTCGAGATCGGAACTGGTTCTGGATATCAGACAGCAATACTCGCGGAAATTACAAATCAAGTATTTACAATCGAAAGAATCCCAAGTCTACAAAAACAAGCGATTGCCAGATTACAAGGCCTTGGCTATGCCAATATCAAATATCTGATTGGAAATGGATATCTTGGCTGGAACCAGTTTGCGCCATTCGACAAAATCATTGTCACAGCTTGCGCATTCGACATTCCAATGAATTTGGTCGAGCAACTTGCTGATGGAGGCAAGATGGTAATCCCAGTTGGAGACACTCATATCCAGAAGCTATTACTGGTGATTAAAAACGGTGATAAGTTAGAAAAACAACATCTGTGTTATTGTCGTTTCGTGACAATGGTGGATAATGATTAAGATATTATGTCTATATTTATAGAAGAGGAAGGTTTGCGATGAGAAACAAGATATTTTTCGGCATTTCATTATTCAATTTCATTTTTTACATGAGCATGGAGTCAATCTGGTCGGGAATTGAAGACATGTTTGGTGTATCCTGGCTACAGTATCTCGTCTTGTTGCTTTTGACAATTGATCTGTTTGTTTTATACTTTAGCTTGCTAATCAAAAAGAAAAAGGTCACATATTTGGTTTTTGGCATCATTGCCTGCATCTTTACAATTGCGCTTTTCTACATGTTTTACTTAGGCATTGGATCGCTTAGATATATTGCCAGAAACTTTTTTGAATATTCGCTGATGCTAGCGGGTGCTTGTTTTGTCCTATATATGTTACTTTTCTTTCCGAAAACAAAACTATGGCACAAAAGATCATTCAGACTTATCCTTGCCAGTTCATTATCTTTTATATTGGTTGTGATTGGTTTTTTCATCAGTTTTGTGATGATTGATAAACTGCCTGTAGTATATGCAGTAGAAGATACTTATCAGATCGTCTGGACTACTACAATTCCCGCAACAGGATCTGTCAAAGTTGGTTACACAACTTATTATGATCTTTATTCTGGCAGCATCGATTCGGAAACGAAAGTTCATAAAGTTGTTGTACCAATGAGTGTATTGGATTTGGAGAAGGAATATGAAATAACTTCAACCAACTACATCTACCGGGGACCATATTCCGGACTTGCGGGGAGAACGGTGTCAAAGACATTTGATTTTCGTCCTGTTGACCTGACAGATGGATTGCAGTTTTATACGATAAGCGATACGCATGAATATGCATATGCCGCAAGCCACACCGGATTATACTTTGGCAATGACCTGGATTTTTTGGTGCTTGATGGCGATATTTCATCATTCCTTGATGAAATATCCGATATTGGCATCATCAACAAAATCGCATACAACATCACTAAAGGCGAGCGTCCTGTGGTCTATGCAAGAGGCAATCACGAGACCAAGGGGTTGGTCGCAAATGAGCTTTACAAATATGTCGGCTCAAAGAACCAACAATTTTATTACACCTTCAATCTTAGCGGAGTATTTGGCATCGTGCTTGATTTGGGAGAAGACCATCCAGATGACTGGTGGGAATATTATGGGACTGCTCATTTTACGGAATATCGCCAGGAACAGACAAATTTCATTAATGAAGTATTAACTTCAGAAGCTTTCTTGGATGATGACGTAATCTTTAGACTTGGAGTATGCCATATGCCGATAACTAATATTTATAATGATAGTTCGGCTTATGATGAAGATAACCTTTTTCTAGATGAGATCAAGACGGAATGGACATCTCTATTAAACTTGATGTCGCTTGATCTCATGGTCTCAGGACATAGGCATCAGCTTCTTCAATTTCTTGAAGACATGATGTCTTTAGAGACATTATATTATCATGATAATTATTCTTTATCGTCATCACCTATGGGCATAATTTCTTCTGCAAACTTTCCTACATTTTTAGTATCCAGAAGAAGCGATGTTCAGACACCTAGCGTGGGCGAAAACCAATTTGGCAGAAAAATAATTGGACTAGCAACATCGGTCGATTTTGATCAGAAAGTAATGACACTTGTATATACTAACACCAATCTTGAAGTGATTGACATTATCAGACCTTTCACCGGTGAAAGTCTGACTGAATTTACGATTCCTCTATAAATATTGTTAATAATTCTACTTACTTAACTTGCATAATTACTTGTGGCGTTTTTCCCCAAACCATGATAAAATATTCCTAAAGAAAGTTAGGAGATCCAATGACAGACAAGCAAAAACTTGCTAGACTTATATTTCCAAGTGTCGATAAAACGATTGCCGACTTGGAACAAATTTATCCCTTAAGAAATTTGCCAGAAGATGCGATCGTTACTAGATTCGCACCATCTCCGACAGGTTTTTTGCATACCGGCTCACTCTTTGCGTCTTTGGTTTCCTGGCGTTATGCCTTACAAACCAAGGGAGTTTTTTTCTGCCGTTTGGAAGATACCGATCAAAAGCGTGAAATAACCGGTTCTGGCGATAAAGTATTGGAAGAACTCGCATATTTTGGCATCGTTCCCGATGAAAGCTTTCTTGTTCAAGGTGCATATGGTCCTTATGTTCAAAGCGAACGCAAATGGATCTATGACATTGTCATCAAACATCTTATTGAACAAGGACTCGCCTATCCGTGCTTTTGTACGCATGAGGAACTTGATGAGATCCGTAAAACCCAGGAAGAACAAAAAATCAATTCCGGATATTATGGGAAATATGCCAAATGCAGATTTCTTTCAACTCTAGATTTGATTGAAAGAATCGAACAAGGCATGCCCTATGTTATCCGTTTCAAATCACCAGGCAATGAAGAAAACAAAGTTGCCTTAGATGATGTTATCAGAGGCCATATCGAATTTCCTGAAAACGTTCAAGATATAGTAATCATGAAAGGCGACGGACTGCCAACATATCACTTTGCCCATCTAGTAGATGACCACTTTATGCGTCCCACCCATATCACCAGAGGTGAGGAATGGATGGCATCTGTCCCCGTGCACTTGCAGATGTTTGATGCTATCGGTTGGACGAGACCCATCTATGCTCATCTTCCTGTAATCATGAAGATGGATGGAGACAAAAGAAGAAAACTATCAAAAAGAAAAGATGAAGAAGCTTCTGTTAAATACTTTTTGGAAAAAGGTTATCCTATCGAAGGCTTTCTTGAATACCTTATGACAATCGCCAACACCAATTTTGAAGAATGGCGACTAGATAATCAAGATGCAAATATCTTTGATTTCAAATTAGATTTTTCCAAGATGAGTCTAGATGGAGCATTGTTTGATTTGGAAAAAGTCAATTACATCTCCAAAGAACGTCTTAGTAAAATGGATGCAGAAGAAATAGCCTCGAAAGCTTTAGTTTGGGCAAAGAGTTATGATGAAGAATTTGCCAAAGCTATCAACAGTGATTTTGAATATTTCAAAGCAATACTAAATATCGAACGTGGTAGCGAAAAGCCAAGAAAAGATTATGCTAAATATAGTGATATCTTTCCAATCATTGATTTCATGTATGATGATGTATTTATTAAATCAATCACAACTGAAAGACCATTCCAAGAAAGATTTACAAAGCAACAAATCATAGAAGTACTGGATGCATATTTAATAAATCCTGGATTAGACCTATCTGAAGAAGAATGGTTTGAAAATCTCAAAGCGATTGCATCAACATGCAATTATGCGCAAAAGCCAAAAGAATACAAAAAAAATCCCGACATGTATTTAGGCCATATCGGTGACTTCGCAGAAATTATCAGAATTTCAGTGTCGGGAAGAAAAAACACGCCTAATTTCTATCATGTATTAAAGATATTGGGAATCAAGAGAATCAAAGCAAGAATCAACAAAGCAATCAGTCTTTTATAAGGCTGATTTACATGGCCCGTTGGAGAAACGGTTAACTCACCGCCCTCTCAAGGCGGCATTCACGGGTTCGAATCCCGTACGGGCTACCATAGGCATGCTAGACATATTTGTTGGGGAACCAAGAAATATGTTTTTTAATTCTAATATAATTATAGGTACGAAAATGATAAGCTGTCTATTGTCCATTTTTTAATGGATATTTTCACAGTATAAATCTTGAATTGTCAGAGTTATCCTTAAAAGATTCCCCAAATTATTTCTCTTTTTTACTGTGTTCATAACACAGGGTTCATTTTTTTTACAAACTATTGTTTATTTGTTTTTTTTATATTGTGGGATTTCACATTTCATAGGAATAATATACCTAAAGAACATATTTTCGAAAATATTGAACCTTTGAATTTAAATGATTATGATTAATTAAACCATAATTTCCATACTCTTATATTTTTAATGTTTATTTATGAATTGAAACCTTAAAGAAGGCATAAGTCATTGTCACGGTTAATATAGTATGGTGTTATATGCAATTCACTTATTTGGATACAAATCTTAGTTTAAAAAATCTTTTAAGATAAATTTACAATTAACGCTTTTCTTTATTCATTATTAATGATATATTATATTTAAAGCAAGTATAGAAAATACAAGTAACTTGATTAAGGCAAATAAATAATGAAGAAAATAACAAGGAAGAATTACAGATTCAAAGGCTATTGAATGACAAAATATTAAAATTTAAATTGATTATCATATATATTTTACTGGGAGGAAAATGATAATAGAAAGGAGGTAAATATGTTGCTATTTGACTACTTAAAATCTACATATTCAGCGATACTAAACTCGAAATCGGTTGAGTTTATGAATATTGATTTAAACACTGATACTGAATGCTTCATTGATCCATTCAAAATTGCAAGAAACAGTGATAACTTATCCATTAGAATGCAAGGGAAATTAGTTAGATTTTTTGAAGATTTTCTTGATAATATGAAAAATGGACATTATTCTAATTATGATAATGCATTTCATGAAGTTAAGCCTACAAGACTTGGATATGGTGATGATTCATGGGATGGGAAAGGTATTGGATTAAAAGTTCTTTATGAAATTTTCGAGTCATTTAAATCTAGCCAATCTTTTACATCTGCATTAGTTAAAGATATTGAAGATTCTACATTATTTATATATGGGGTCGGCCCTGATAGATTAAGTGATATGATTTCCAATATCATAATTGAAGAACTAGTTTATTTTACTCGAGAAATGTGTAAAAAATATAGCATTCTAATGCAGAACACTAAAAATCTAATAAAAACAAAATTGTTTTTCTTTAACTATATTACAAATAGAATGGAAGAACTTTTCTGTGAGTTGCCTTTTGACATGAGTAATAGGCCAATTATATTTGTTCCCAATAATATTCTAACTTACCGTTCCGTGACACTTAAAGGAGCGTACGATCATTACAAGATGGGTATTATTCCTCACTTGTTAAGAAACAAGGATTTATTTAAATTATTAACACATACCGATATGAAAGATAAACAAACAAAATATGAAACTGATGAATTGATAAGGAAGCAATATAAAAATCCCGTTCCAGGTACTGCGGAATTTTCAACAATGTATATTAATAATTATGATAAAGAACAAGAATCTATAAAAATATATAAAGAGTATAGAAAAACCAAAATATATTGATTAAATACTTTTGTTAATTTGAGGACTTGTTACTGATTTTACAAAATTATATCTACTTTTTGTCAAAACTCAAATAAGAGATAAATAAGCAGTAATTTCAATAGTACAAATTTAATGTTTTTGTGGTGTCTTATAAAGGAAATATAAAGACTGCTCTTCATAAAAATGATAAATAAAAATGAATGATATAAGACCAATTTTCGAGAGAAAATTGGTCTTTTTAGATGTAATATATAGTTGTTCCTAACAACATTTTAGGGAAGATATGTGGTTCCAAAGCGCAAAATCAAAAAGAGAATTTTCCGTGAACTTGGGAAAAAACATTAAGTTGTCACAATTTACTTAAATCGTTCTCAAACATTTTATAAAATGTGTTACAATAGTGTTAATAATATGCTAAAGGAGTCGTTTATATGACATATGCTGCAAGAATAAAAAAACTCAGGGAGATTCTACTCATTACACAAAATGAGTTAGCAAGCCTTTTAGGTGTTTCTATTGTTACTGTAAATCGTTGGGAGAATGGGAAGTATCAACCAACAATGAAAGAAAAACGCAAACTTACTCGGCTGTTTATAGAAAATGGAATAGGAGAATAACTTAAAATGAACAAACAACAATTAGCTTCCAAAATATGGGAATCTGCGAATAAAATGCGTTCGAAAATCGAAGCTGGGGAATACAAAGACTATATCCTCGGTTTCATGTTTTATAAGTTTCTGTCTGACAAAGAACTAAGATTTTTAAAAGAAAAAGATTTTACTGATGAGGATATTCTTATTCTAAATGAAGAAGATCGAGATACAGTTAAATTTATCCAAAATGGGATAGGATATTTTATTTCGTTTAAAGATTTATATTCTACATGGGTTAAAAAGGGTTTAGATTTTGATGTTAGTGATGTAAGAGACGCTTTAAGCGCATTTGATAGATTAGTCAATCCTTCACACAAAAAAGTCTTTGACCACATTTTTAATACACTACAAACTGGTTTAAGTAGACTTGGCGGAACTTCCGCTGAACAAACCAAATCCATTAGAGATTTGCTTCATTTGTTAAAGATTGTCCCTATGAATGGGAAACAAGACTACGATGTCCTCGGATTCATCTATGAATACTTGATTAGCAATTTTGCAGTTAATGCAGGTAAAAAGGCTGGAGAGTTCTATACGCCACATGAAGTATCACTATTAATGTCAGAGATTGTAGCAGATCACTTAAAGAACAAGGAAGAAATTAAAATCTATGACCCAACGAGTGGGTCGGGGTCTTTACTCATTAATATCGGTCTCTCAATATCAAAACATATGACCAATCAAAATAATATTAAGTACTATGCTCAAGAGTTGAAGGAAAACACATTTAACTTAACTAGAATGAACCTAGTTATGAGAGGTATACTGCCTGATAATATCGTCGCAAGGAATGCTGATACCTTAGAAAGCGACTGGCCATACTTTGATGATTCGGATCCAGTTGGCACTTATGATCCACTGTATGTTGATGCGGTTATATCTAACCCTCCATATTCGCAAAAGTGGGATAGAACCGATAAAGATTCAGACCCAAGATATGCTGATTTTGGTCTAGCACCTAAATCTAAAGCCGATTATGCCTTCTTACTCCATGATTTGTACCATGTTAAACCTGAGGGTATTATGTCAATTGTCCTTCCACATGGTGTGTTATTTAGAGGCGGAGAAGAAGCGACCATCAGAAAGAATCTGATTGAAAAGAACAATATAGATACGATCATCGGATTACCATCAAATATCTTTTTTGGAACTGGTATTCCTACAATCATTATGGTGTTAAAACAAAACAGAGTTAATAATGATATCCTAATCATTGATGCATCTAAAGGGTTTGTTAAAGTTGGCAATAAAAACCAACTGCAAGCATCTGATATCAAAAAGATAGTGGACACCGTCATTAATAGAGAACCCATTAAAAAGTTTTCAAAAATTGTCAGCTTGGATGAAATCAGGCAAAATGATTATAATCTTAACATTCCTAGATATGTTGATTCATCTGAAGCCTCAGAAACTTGGGATATGTACTCATTAATGTTTGGAGGTATTCCAAAAACCGAGATTGAAGACTTAAACAAATACTGGGAAGTATTCCCAAGTTTAAAAAACGAGTTGTTTGAAGAAATCAATAGCTCATATTTATCACTCAAACGTGATGATTTTAAGCAAACAATCAATACTAATATGGATATCAAATCTTACATAGAGAAGTTTCACAATAAGTTTTCAAACTTCAAAGGACATCTATGCAACCGGTTAATCGATAACATGATTACTTTGAACATATCTCAAGAAAATCACGAAATCAGTTTAGAAATTTTTGCCAAATTGGAAGCATATACCTTATTAGATAAATACAAAGCATATCAAGCATTAGAAGATGAATGGACTAAAACATCAATAGACCTAGAAATCATACAAACTGAAGGTTTTGAAGCAGCCAAAAAAGTTGATCCGAATATGGTTATAAGGAAAAAAGATAACAAAGAGGAAGAAGTTCAAGATGGGTGGGTTGGTAGAGTCATTTCTTTTGAGGTTGTTCAAAAGACATTATTAAAGGATCAATTACTTAGCCTACAATCAAAAGAAACGAGACTTACAGAAATTCTATCCGAATCTCAAGAACTAATCGATTCATTAACTGAAGAAGAAAAAGAATTGGTTTTTGTAGATGACGGTAATTCTTTTGATGCAAAAAAAGTAAAGGAACAACTAAAAGAGCTAGATGATGAACCAGGGGATGAAGAATCATTAAAAGCGAGACTACTCAAATACACTTCTTTGAACAATGAAGAAAAAGAATTGAAAAAGTCTATCAAAAAAGAAACGGTCGAATTGCATGTAAAAACAAAAGAAACGATTGAAACTTTATCTGATGATGAAGCTGTCGAATTATTAAAAGAAAAATGGATTAATCCTTTAGTTGAATCGATCGAAAAGCTGCCAGATGAAATCATTAATTATTTGGCAAGTAAGGTTAAATCACTTAAAGAAAAATACGAAGTGACTTTTTCTCAAATAGCAGATGAAATTATTAAAGACCAAAACACTCTATTATCATTAATGGATGACCTAGAGGGCGATGAATTTGATATGAAAGGTCTTAGTGAATTGAAATCACTATTAATTGGCGATTGAAATGCTTAAAATTAATCAAAAACCTTCGCTAAGATTCAAAGGATTTAGTGATGCTTGGGAACAGTATAGGTTAGGAGATTTAGGAAAAACTTTCACTGGATTATCTGGAAAAAGCGCAAATGATTTTGGTCATGGAGATGGTCGATACGTAACTTATATGAACGTTTTTGCTAACACAATTTCTAATCCTTCTATTGTAGAAAAAATAGAAGTCGATAATTCTCAAAATCAAGTTCAATATTGTGATGTGTTCTTTACAACATCTTCCGAAACTCCAGAAGAAGTTGGTATGTCATCTATTTGGCTTAATAATACAGAGAATACATACCTAAATAGCTTTTGTTTTGGATATAGACCACACTTTAAATTTGATCCACTATATCTTGGATATTTGTTAAGATCACCTATGTTTAGAAAAGACATCACAATTTTAGCTCAAGGAATATCCAGATATAACATTTCAAAAAACAAGGTTATGGAAATCAAAGTTTTGATTCCTTCATTGGAGGAGCAAAATAAGATAGGAACTTCTCTAAGAAAACTAGATAACCTCATCACCCTTCATCAGAGTAAGTATGGCAAATTGGTTAACATCAAAAAAGCACTTTTAGGAAAAATGTTTCCTGAAAATGGATTCGATATACCAAAAATCCGTTTTAAAGGATTTACTGATGCCTGGAAAAATCGCGCACTCGGTGAAATCTTAAAAACGTATCAGTTTAAACCATTTTTAGCTGAACCAAATGTAAACGGGAAATATCAAATTATTCAACAAGGAGATAATTCAGTCGCTGGATTTGCTGATGGAAATCCTTTTGAAAATTTTGAAAAAGTTATATTGTTTGGAGACCATACGGTTTCTATTTATAAACCAGAAAAACCGTTCTTTTTAGCAACAGATGGGATAAAAATACTTAGTTCGGATGGTCTAAATGGCGATTTCTTATATTTTTTAATGGCAAGGTATAAGCCTAGTCCACAAGGATATACTCGACATTTTACTGTTTTGAAAGCTATTTCATCGTGGATTACTACAAACGCTATTGAGCAATCCAAAATCAGTGTTTTTTTAAAAAGTCTTGACAACCTTATCATCCTTCATCAGCTTAAGTATGAAAAACTTGTAAATATCAAAAAAGCACTACTTGAAAAAATGTTTATATAGGAAGGAGGAACATTTATGCCATTTGACAATGAATTAGTTTTTGAGAAAGAACTCATATCAGTGCTATCACAGTACGGTTGGGAAAAAGAAGTGCTAAAGAACCCAAGTGAAGATGATTTACTAATGAACTGGGCAAGTATCCTCTTTAATAATAATCGTGAAATGGATAGATTAAACAATCAACCATTAACAGAATCAGAGATGCAACAAATTCTTGAGCAAATCAAGTCTTTAAGAACGCCTTTAAAACTAAATGGATTTATAAATGGAAAAACAGTATCTATTAAGAGAGACAATCCTAACGATCCGCTTCATTTAGGTAAAGAAATCAGTCTGAAAATATATGACAGGATGGAAATAGCCGCCGGTCAAAGTAGATATCAAATTGTAAGCCAATCTAAATTCAAGACGCCAGGCATTTTAAATGATAGAAGAGGAGATTTAATGCTTCTAATCAACGGCATGCCTGTCATTCATATCGAACTGAAGAAAACGGGTATTCCTGTCAGTCAAGCAGCTAATCAAATAGAAAAGTATTTTAGAGAAGCTGTATTTAGAGGGCTATTTTCACTAATTCAAATATTTGTGGCAATAAATCCAGAAGAAGCACTCTACTTTGCAAATCCAGGAGAAGACAACAAATTCAACCCAAACTTCTATTTCCATTGGGCAGATTTTAACAATGAACCAATTAATGATTGGAAGACTGTAGCATCTACTTTGCTATCAATACCAATGGCACACCAGCTCATAGGTTTTTATACTGTTGCTGATAACACGGATGGATTGTTAAAAGTTATGAGAAGTTATCAGTACTATGCTGCGCATTCTATATCGGATAAGGTTGCCAAAACGGATTGGAGTGCAAAGAATAATTTAGGTGGCTATATTTGGCATACAACAGGTTCTGGTAAAACGATGACTAGTTTTAAATCTGCTCAATTAATCGCAACTTCAAAAGATGCAGACAAAGTCATATTCTTGGTCGATAGAATTGAACTAGGGACACAATCACTTAGCCAGTACAGAAACTTTGCTAATGAAAATGAAGAAGTACAAGCAACCGAGAACACTAATGTTTTAGTTACAAAACTAAAGAGTTCTGATCCTAAAGATACATTAATTGTTACGTCGATTCAAAAGATGAGCAATATCAGTGAAGATGCTGATGGATTAAAGTCTAGAGATATAGAATTGATGAAGTCCAAAAGAGTGGTTTTTATTGTCGATGAAGCGCATCGCTCTACTTTTGGAGATATGTTATATACCATTAAAAAAACATTCCCTCAAGCCATTTTCTTTGGGTTTACTGGGACTCCAATTCATAAGGAAAATGAGCATAACGATAGTACAACAGCAGATGTCTTTGGAAACGAACTGCATCGATATAGCATTGCTGATGGTATTAGAGATAAAAATGTTTTGGGATTTGATCCGTATAAAGTTTTAACTTTTAAAGATATAGATTTAAGAAAAGCAGTCGCTTTAGAAAAAGCTAAAGCAAAAAATGAAGCGGAAGCCATTTCGGATGAAACTAAAAGCAAGAAATACTATGAATTCATCAATAATGTTCCAATGGCTGGTTATTATGATGAATCGGGAAACCATATCTTAGGCATTGAAGATTATATTCCAGTCTCACAATATGATGATGACGAACATCGAACGATTGTTGTTAAAGATATCTTGGAAAATTGGCTGACTTTAAGTCACAACTCTAAGTATCATGCAATCCTTGCAACAAACAGTATTAAAGAAGCAATTAAATACTACAGACTTTTTAAATCCGAAAATTCCGAGTTAAAAGTAGTTGGTTTGTTTGATCCTACCATTGATAATGAGGGGGGGACCGATTTTAAAGAAGAAGGGCTTGTTGAATTACTTGAAGATTATAATGCGAAATATGGTCAGTCCTTAACTTTAGGAAATTGGGATAAGTATAAAAAAGATGTTGCTTCAAGGTTGGCACATAAAAAACCATATATCTCAATAGATAAAACCCCTGAGAAACAGATCGATTTACTAATCGTTGTTGATCAAATGTTAACAGGGTATGATTCTAAATGGATTAATACCCTTTATGTGGATAAACTCTTAAAGTATGAGCATGTCATTCAAGCATTTTCAAGAACAAACCGACTCTTTGGTCCGGATAAGCCTTTTGGCACCATTAAGTATTATAGAAAACCGCATACAATGGAGAGAAATATCGAGGCTTCAATCAAACTATATTCAGGCGATAAACCACTAGGTTTGTTTGTGCCAAAAATCAAAGATAACTTAGAAAGAATGAATTCCATATACGCTGAAATCAAAAAGCTATTTAACAGTAATGGATCCATTGATTTCACAAAGCTTCCAGATGATGTTCCAGTAAAAGCAAAGTTCTCGAAACTATTCAGACAATTAAATGACTGCATGGAGGCTGCTAAAATTCAGGGCTTTAAGTGGGATGATGTAAAGTTTGTGGATTTTGTGGTTGCTGAAGACTTAGAAATCAAATTTGATGAAACTGATTTTCTTACTTTAGCGCTTCGTTATAAAGAACTTTCAAATGACAAATCAACCTCATCCAGTGATGTTCCATATGACATAGATGGATATTTAACGGAAATTAACACTGGATTGATTGACACCAACTACATGAATTTAAACTTCGTTAAATTTCTTAAGGCGCTTGATAGTGGTAGTGAAGAAGATAAGAAAAAAACTTTAGATGAATTACATAGTTCGTTTGCAACTCTTTCTCAAGAAGAACAGAAATATGCTTTTATTTTCTTACACGACATTGAACGTGGTGATGTGAATGTCCAGGAAGGCAAAACTTTAAGAGATTATATTACTGAATACCAAGTTAAGGCTAAAAACGATCAGATTGCAAGATGTGCTTTTATATTTGGACTTGATGAATCGAAGTTGAGATATTTCATGAGCATTAGAATAACAATGGATTCTATCAACGAATTTGGTAGATTCGACGATTTGAAGAATACCATCGATTTTGGAAAAGCGAAGAGTTATTTTGAAAAAGTAGAAAAAGCGAAATTATCTTCATCAAAAGTTCACATGAGGATTGATGGCTTCCTTAGACGATTTATTCTACAAGATGGATTTGAAATCCTTTAACCTGGAGATGAACCATTTTATTTGTAATAATAAACTCCTATAAATGCATTCAAACAAAAAAGAACCAGAATTGAATTGAGGGTTCTTTTTTACTTTATAATGATCCCATGTTATAAGAAATGTTTTAAATAATAATTCAACAATTTTGTATACTACACAGAACGCAATTATTTATCAAAAATATATTAGTCATATATATTATGGTGTATATTTAGTTAGGAAAATATGCTAAAATTACATTATCAGGTATATGAAAGAGGAGGTGTTCTGATGGAAAACACTGTCGATGTTTGTCTTGAAGTTCTTAAATGGGCCATAAATGAATCTGGATTTCCAGAAGAGACGGCAATTTTAAGATACCCTAGATTACATGATTGGATATTTGGAGGTAAAAAACCAACATTTAGCCAACTACAGGAATTAAGTAATATTCTTAAAATTCCATTCGGTATGTTATTTCTAAATACACCTCCGAATTTGTCCAGTTTTCAAACAGAGTTTAGAACAATTAACCAGAGAATTCACAATACATTTAGCAGGGAATTAAAGACAGTTTCAAATAGACAGCTAATATTCAGAGTAAGCGCTGATAAAAATGCAATGTTTATATCTATTAAAGATTTGGCATTTGGTGTCTATTCATATCGTGTTATTCAAAAGGACAAAGAGAACAATAAGATAGTCGAATCTGATTATTTCGATTTTTGTCTTGAAAAACCAAATTATGGTGGCAAGAGAACAGTATATAGATAAATATGCTCCTCATTATTTCGTGTTGGTAAAGCATCAAGTCATTGGGCGGTCATGCTAAAAATCATAATAATACAAAGCGCCATATCTAGGACACAACCTGGAATTGGCGCTTTTTTTGTCGTATTTTTTCAATTTGTGATATCAGAAATTACATTGTTAATAAAAACATATTGTGCTAAAATAATAATAATGAACAACACGATATTGTATATGGAGGATTTATGAATAAAAAGAAGAAAGCGATTGAGTCAGTCGAGTTTGTTTCAAATATTCTTGGCTTGAGTGAAATACTTGTTAAATTTAAGCCAGAAAGTGCTTTTTTGAATAGAGGAATTTACGCAGTTTTTGATGAAAATTACTATATTATTTACTTCAATGAAACATGGTTAAACAAATCGACTACAGATGAAATTATGGTAACAGCTCTACACGAAACAAGACACGCATATCAAAAAGCAAATATAGATTTTCCGGAGTATTTTGTAGGAAGAGAATCAAAAGAGACAATAAAACAATGGAAAAAGGATTTTGATAATTACAAACCTTCAAAAAGTACAGAAGAAGACATAGAATATTTAACTCAATCAATCGAGATTGATGCGATTGCATTTGCTCATTATCAAATGAGTAAGTGTTTTAAAGTGAAAACCATTATTCCT
The DNA here is from genome assembly GCA_964459895.1 of uncultured Candidatus Izemoplasmatales bacterium. Lineage (GTDB taxonomy): Bacteria > Bacillota_I > Bacilli_A > Izemoplasmatales > Hujiaoplasmataceae > JAAYZB01. The sequence goes on along the minus strand of CAYWOK010000021.1, from coordinate 6,134 downwards.
AGTAAAATTTATGATTATGTTCAGATAAAATTATCAAATATGTAGGAGGAATTATGATGTATGACATGTATGAGAATATTGGAAATTTGCTTAAGATAGTTCAGTACATTGAATATAATTTAGTGGAGGCAGTACGATTAAGAAGAGTACTTTCTCTTTTTGATAATGTAAATTCTGTACCAAATGAAGTTTTTTATAAAGCTAAAGAGGATGCGGATTCGTTAAGTGATATGTTAAGTAATAGCACACTTGGAGTCGTGCTTTCTTGTGTAAAAAAATATAAAGTGATTTCAGAAGACAGATTAGAAGAACTTAGTGAAATTTTAAGAAAAAGAAACGACCTTGTTCATCATTACTTCAAACGAAAAGACTTTGAAAAACACTCTGAAAATTATCCCTTTTTAGAGAACGAGAGTAATTACTTAAAAAACTTCATGAATACTGCAGATGAATTTAATGATTTTTTATGCAAGTTAATTGATGAGCTTCAAGAAGAATATGATGAAATCAATTAGTCTGGAGGTTTAAATGAAACTTAGTGATTTTGTAGATCAATTTTATAAAGAAGATCAAAAAGCATATTCAAAATTCATAGCAACTGAATTAGGAAAATCGAATTTCAAACTTTATAGATATGTCCCGATCATTAATCTAATGAATAAAGATGTATTAAGTGACGAAGAGATAGAACGTAATCTTCTAAATGAAAAACAATTTGGATTTAACTCTATTCTGAATGAATATATTTACCATAATACACCTAGATTCTTTAATGATCCTTATGATTGTGTTTTTGGAATTGGCCTTAATTCATTTTTTAGAGAAATTCTTAATCAATTTATTCAAGTTAAGGATATTGGAGTTGTTTTTGATGAATTGGAGAATTCTGAGCATCAAATAACCTCTATTGATGAAATGAAAGATATCATTTCAAAATTAGATATACATCAGAGCCTCAAAGATTTTGTTATATTTATCTTTGACTCTGCATATGATTTATTACCTTCGATAAATGAAAATGGACTAATAAATACTCAAAAAGAGTTTATGAAGAATCTCCTTGGCAATCCAGAGATCTTTGCAAAACTACTGCAACCTTTTCTACAGCAAAAAATTGATATTGCTAAGCTAGGAAAAGAAATGAGTCAACTTGGTATAGATCTTGATCATAATCCAGTTGAGTTGTATGAGTTAGATCCAAAAACTCCTCAATTGGAGCAATTTGGAAACCTATCAAAGGTACATGGGTTTAATAAAGAATTTGATTTGCTTGAGACAAATGTTAAAGATGGAATTAACAGTTTTAATGACAAAATATTTAATCTTATTGATGAAAAATTCGGAGTTGCTTCCTTGACAAGTTCAAATAATAACCCTAGTATGTGGTCACATTACGCCGATAAACATAAGGGAATCTGTATTGAATATGATTTTTCAAACATTCTTGATAGTTCTAATAATTATTCGATGTTTTTGTATCCTGTAAGTTATCAATCTGTGCGAGTGACACTTGATGAGAATATTCTTGATAAAGTTGATCTAAAGGATATCGAGAAACAAGGTAAAGACGATTTGATCCAGTTGTTTTTGAAGGGTCTATTTACAAAGCACGATAGTTGGAAATATGAATCTGAGTGGAGATCAATAACGTTACTTAAAATTGCAAACAATGAAACTAGAATTATAAAAGTTCCAAAAATTAGCGCTATTTATTTAGGAAATAAAATGGGGATTCAGATGAAAAATCAGATTTCTAAAATATTGAATAGCAGTGAGAATACAAGAAATATAGAATTGAAAGAAATGATAAACGATATAAGCACATATAGTTTGGTTGCAAAAAATTTCAGATAAGATGAAATAACAACTTTTCGAAATATGTTTTTTTGAATAATTTCAATTTCTCTTTATTAGAGTATGGTATTATAAATTTAAATGGAAAAACAGAAACATTAAATCAATTTTAATGCAAATTCAACCGTGGGTTGGATTACTTCAACTATAAATACTCTACAACTGCACGTTGAATTGATATATAATGTAGTCAAAAGGAGAGTGTTAAAATGATTAAGTCTGCAGAACAGGTTGGGCAAATAATAAAAGAGCAAAGAGCGAAGATAAATTTGACACAAGAACAACTTGCTTCAAGAGTGCAAATTTCAGGGCAAGCTGTATCAAAATGGGAAAAAGGAGAAAGCTATCCAGATATACAACAACTTGGTTCTCTCAGTGAAGTTTTTGGAGTCAGTATGGATTATTTGATGAATGATTCAACACTAGATCAACTTCAAAAAAAAGAGTATAGAGTTTTTGAAAAAATTAAGAATGATAATTGTCAAATTGAGATTTCTGACATATCACCTCAAACGAATTTCAACATCAATTTTTCTATACTGAATAAGACTGGTATTGAAGTCAGTTTGAAACCAGATTATTTCTTGCTGCTCGATACTCAAGGAAACATGATTGAGCCTAAGAATCAAAATGTAAGCAATTATGATGATGTAGTTCTTACAACTTTACTTTTACATAAGATTCCTTCTTTCATTCCTCCAAGAGCACAAGTTCAAGTATCTTTAGTATATTCTATTATAGATGAAGCAGCTCAACTATGGATTAATATCCCAAATCTCATATCAGGCACCTATTTTACTATTCATGCAAATGCACACAAAACATATCAACCACATGATTTAAATGTTAAGCTAAACAGAAATGAATTGATTGATTTCTATAACTTTCGCTTTTTTAAAGGCGGAGAACTTAATCTGGGAGTGAATTTTCCGAAAATTAGCAAAGAAATAATTGATGAATTAATTTTTGAAAAAACTCCATCATTTTATAAGGATCATCAGCAACTATTCGAGACCGATATACTCGAGGCTATTGCATGCGTAGATGATTTCGTTGATTGGAATTTCACAAAAAAATATGTGCAGGATCCACAAGTTTTAAGAGAGATTGTGAAGAATAACTTTAAGAAAATAGAAGAAGAATGTGCTTTAGGAAAATGTAGCATAATTAAAGTTGATTCGTTTCAGGAATACATGGATCAAGAAATTGTAGAATTTCTTATAATGCTTAGAGTTAAATATGCCAAGAATTATAGCAAATGGACACTTGACTATATTAACGATAAAAATATAGGGAAGTTAAGAAGAGATTTGGTAATGATGGATTATATAAAAAATACTGAGTTGTTCGAATCTAAGGTCTCAAATAAGACAATTAATGAAATTATACGAGCCAGTGATGTGACAGGAATTACCGAACATCATGTCCTGAAGCTGAAAACATATTTTAAAGAATTAATAGACCAGGAGACGATGGACTTTCTCTTGTCAAAACTTCCGGTTGAAAATATTGAGACATTAACAAAGTTCAAACAATTTATGTCTAGTAAATCATGGCTGCAAAAAAAGGAAGAATTCTTTGCAAAAGAGCAAAAAAAACTAGATTCTTTAAAAGAACAAATATAGAGAATTATGGTTTTTGAAAAGAATTTCAAGTTAAAATTAGGAGGAAATTATGAAAAAAAGTGATTATAATATTACTGAATTAGATAGTGCAATGAATGACTTAAAAGATATGTTGCTAAAAGAACATCAAAAATATTCAAAAAGGATGACTTCGGGCTATGAATGGACAGGTGAAGATTTTGCTAATCTATATTACTCTAATCTTGCTTTGTTAGATATTGTGCAAAAACAAGACAAAATGATTAAAAATATTTACGATATTCTCGATAGACATGAAGGTGGCTTAGGCTAGTTTTAAATCACAATAAAGCGAAATTGATTTGTTTTGCATGTAGATCTCGATTTATCAGGTCTGTTTTTTCAAAGTTATCTGATATGAAAAAAATAAAAATCATCGTGAAGCAACAAAATCAAGAGAAAGAGAGGAAAATATGGAGAAACCAATATATCTGAATGATTTTCTTCACATGTCTGAAGAAGAAATAGATAATACGAAGGCAAAGTTCAATCAACCTAATGATAATGACAATAACCCTCTTGAAGAATATAAAAAAAATCCAGACATTGTAGATACCCAATGGCTATTTTGGCGGAAGACACAAAGGTACTTCAATGTGGGTCAGAATGCACTTTGTTTATTGAGACTGACTTATGATACCTGGTTACTCACTACTGTTAAAAAAGTGACCAGAGAACTTGGCGTCAACAATGGCGTCAATTACGAAGGTGAAATCTTAAAACAACATGAGCAGTATTTTGGAAGAGTTATTATCAAGTATCATAAGTATCATCAAGGCCAAGGAAGAAACCTGAGGAACATCATCGATTTACTTGAAGTTGTGCAAGTTCTTCCTTCTACATATGATGGTGACAATTTTCCAGGATATGACAAAATTAAATTATCTTTTAATCAATTAGAAACAATTATTCAACGTAACAAACTTGATTGGGTAGCTGCCTTAGAAAATCAAAAGGCGGTATATTTATTGACCGATACAACCAATGGGAAGTTGTATGTAGGCTCTGCAACAGCACAAGAAGGAATGCTATTAAGTAGATGGAAAGCTTATGTTAATAATGGGCATGGCGGAAACAAAGAACTATTTGATATAGTTAATTCAAAGGGATTTGAATACATTAAACGCAATTTTCAATATACTGTTTTGGAAAACTATAACCAAAGAGTTGATGATGACTTTATTCGATCGCGTGAGACATATTGGAAATTAGTCTTATGCTCAAAAGCATTTGGATATAATTCAAATTAATAAAATTACAAGAAGAGGACGCATATGAGAAAAATGTATGATATTACAAAACTTGAGTTAATGAGTAATGATGTAGACAATCAAACTGGAGAAGCATTATATCAAATTAAGGACTTACAAAAATCTACTCCGATACTATTAGGACTATTATCGTTTTTTGTGTTAGTAATTATTCTCCTTGTTGCGCTAACTCTTGTGGTATATATTCAAGATGAAAATACCTTGGCTGATATGTTTCTTAGCGGGGGATATATCACTCAATCTGAATACAATGACATGGTGTTGGAATCTAGAGCTGAGAATTTAAAATGGGTTATTATTTCGTCCTCTGTATTTATAACTTTTCTAACAAGTTTATTTTTATCCATTATAAAACTTATAAAAAGAAAAAAACAAAAGAAGGCACTTGAAGATAGTGTGGATTCTTGCGTCGAGAGAATTATAAGTACAATAGAGACTGATTGTCAGCTAAAAGAAATGAATAATATATATAGTGAGGGACAAGACGTTTCTATTGAAGTCTTTACTGGTGTGGATGTGAGTCAATATCGACACCACAGATTAAGTGTATCTGACGATAAGGTTAACATATTGTTTTCAAATCCCAACTTAGTTGGGATAGAATCTTCAAAATGGAAAAAGAAATATTCATACGTGAATTCAGTAAATTCGAATCTAATTGAATTAAAAAGAGAGGAATTGAAATCACTTAAATACGTTGGGGATAAGCACATATATAATGATATTTCAAAAGCAGAAATAGTAAAGAACGCCAGGACCAACAAACAAGAGGTGAAGATTAAAACTAATCTTAAAGTTGACGACCAGAGAAAAGTAATTCTAGGGACTAAGGATCGCACTATCATTTTTAGCAACTATAATGCATATGTAAAACTACTAGAACACTTTCCAGAATTGAATCAATAAAATGTTGTTAAATACATTAGAAAATTGTACTGATACGTAGATTATATATTTTTGTTTCATACTATTCTTTTTTAATAAAATCTAATCCGTCTTGATTTTAGAAAAACTAGATGAGATCTGATATTGCCTCTTGAATAGCGAAACTAAACCAATAGTAGTATAGTGATAGTTTTCAAGTTATAATAATAATATTTTGTATATAAAATAAAAGTAGATACAAGAAAATTGGATTGGTATGGTTTTTGAACAGAGGGTAATTTCATCATATGCATAGAATTATTTTCGAAAGAAGCAACGAGGTTATCTAGAGAATGTACGGACAATGCGATATGAAGTTAAAAAGCATTGATTTTGTGACGTAATATGTTTCTTCGGAACAATTAAGCACACAAAAGTCTCGTGTGTGTAAACATAAATAGGGCTAAAAATATGTTACTTCGGGAAAGTCGAGGCACTTTTG
>CAYWOK010000020.1:1135-22578 GCA_964459895.1 uncultured Candidatus Izemoplasmatales bacterium | reverse complement strand
GAATCATAGACTTCTGTATTGTCAGTATCAATAACCATTCCTTCCTTTACTTGAGTGGAACAGGATGTTTTCAACCCTTTCATCCCTTCGATTTTTACAACACAAACCCGGCAATTAGCCGTTTCGTGAATGTCTTTGAAATAACAGAGTCTCGGAATTTTGATGCCGCCGAATTCTGCTGCTCTCAAAACAGTGTAATCGGATGGAACTTCTATTTTTTTCCCATCAATTGTAAGTTTAACCATTTCAGACATTTAGCTCATCCTCCCAGCCGACCGGTCTTGATGTAATCGCATTTACAGGACATGAAACTTTGCATGCTCCACACCGAATACAGAGATCCGGATTGATAAGATGTTTTTCCTTGACTTTACCGGTAATGGCGCCAACAGGACAGTTTTTCAGACATTTCGTGCAACCGATGCATCGATCAGTAACTATGAATGTGGTTAGATTCGAACAAACACCAGCTGGGCAGACTTTGTCCACTACGTGAGCAATATATTCGCTGCGGAAATGTTTTAAAGTTGACAACACTGGATTTGGCGCTGTTTGTCCTAGCCCACATAGCGATGTGTCTTTGATCATGTTGCCAAGTTTTTCCAATATTCTCAGGTCATCCATCGAGCCTTTGCCTTCGCAAATTCTGTCAAGGATGTCCAACATTCTTTTTGTGCCTTCTCGGCAAGGTGTACATTTTCCACAAGATTCTTCGACAGTAAAGTCCAGGTAAAAACGGGCAACGTCTACCATGCAGTTGTCTTCGTCCATGACGATCATTCCGCCTGAGCCCATCATTGAACCAAGTTGGACAAGATTATCGAAATCGATCGGTGTATCAAGAGATTCTTCAGTGATGCAACCTCCAGATGGTCCTCCGGTTTGAACGGCTTTGAATTTTCTTTTATTGGGGATGCCTCCTCCGATATCAAAAATTACTTCACGAAGAGTTGTCCCCATCGGGACTTCCAAAAGTCCGGTGTTCTGGATTTTTCCGCCCAAGGCAAAAACCTTGGTGCCTGATGATTTGGCGGTTCCAATTGACTTAAACCATTTTGCGCCTTTCAAAAAGACAACCGGAACATTGGCAAATGTTTCCACGTTATTGACATTTGTCGGATGTCCCCACAAGCCTTTGACTGCAGGAAACGGCGGTTTGTTTCTTGGCATACCTCTTTCGCCTTCGATTGAAGCGATAAGAGCGGTTTCTTCGCCACAGACAAAAGCTCCGGCACCAAGCCGAAGTTCGATTTCAAAATCAAATCCTAAATTGAAAATATTCTTTCCTAGTAATTGATAGTCTTTAGCTTGCTTAATTGCGATACGAAGTCTTTCAACTGCGACTGGATATTCTGCCCGAACATAGATGTAGCCCTGATTAGAGCCGATTGCATAGCCACAAATTGCCATAGCTTCCAAAACCGAGTGGGGGTCCCCCTCCAGTACGGCTCTGTCCATGAACGCACCAGGATCACCCTCATCCGCGTTGCAGATGACATATTTTTGATCATCGATGGATTTGGAGGCGAATTCCCATTTCAGTCCGGTGGGGAATCCACCGCCGCCTCTGCCGCGAAGCCCCGAGGCTTTCATCGTCTCGATTACTTCTAGCGGGGTCATCTCGGTCAAAACTTTACCCAAAGCCAAATACCCGTCTCTTGCAATGTATTCCAAGATGTCGAGTGGATTGATACTCCCGCAATTTCGCAGGGCGATTCGTTTTTGTTTTGAGTAGAATTTCAGTTCACTATAATTTTTGATTTTCTTATAGTCAATCGCTTCTTTTACCATCAGTCTTTCAACCGGACGGTCATTCAAAATGTGTTCATAAACGATTTCTTCTACGTCACCGACTTGGACATGTGAATAGAAAACTTCGTCGGGATATACGACAATAACCGGTCCTAATTCGCAGAGACCGAAACATCCCGTCATTACGGTTTTCGCTTCTCCCAAAAGTCCATGTTTTTCCAATTGTCTATCAAATTCAAAACGGATATCCTTGGATTTGGACCCGAGACATTCTGTTCCGCCACAAATCAATATATGTATATTTTCTAGCATGTCCGTCCCTACCTTTTTCTAGCGGACAAAAGATATTTTTCTATCGGTCTTCCGCCCATTAAATGTTCTTCAACGATTTCGTCAACCATCCGTTCTGAAACCTGGCAGTAAATCGAGTGGGATCCATTTTCTTCAATAACTTCCACGATCGGTTCAAATGCGCATTCTCCCATGCACCCAACTTGGGTAATGAAGATGTTTTTAAGGTTGTTTTCCTCTATCTCATACATTAGTCTTTTTAAAGCCAAACCTGCCCCAGCGGCAATTCCGCAGGTCCCCATTCCGACTTGGATTCTGATGCCGCCTTTTATATGGCGCATATTCATGTTTTTTTTGGCTTCGTCCCTCAATTTTCTCAAATCTTCCAATGATTTCATATTCTACCTCCGCCAAAGCGATACATTCTTATATTATTGCTTATATAGACTCCCAAAAACCCAAAAAAGATCTCTTTTTTTGGACGATAGAGATCGATTGATTGCATGAAGCTTCCGTGTTTGTCAATTATATTTAGTAGTCTCATGAGATCTCTTTTAACCTCTGCAAGACTTGTTTTGCTTTTTGAACTGAAGCATTTCCATAGATTGTTTCATTAACAGAAAATACTGGCGCCAGTCCACAGGCTCCGATGCACCTAGTCGCACACAAGGTGTATTCTCCGTCATTCGATGTCTCTCCGACTTTGATTTTGAGATCATCTGAAAATGCGTCTAATACACTTTGAGATCCGCGGACATAACATGCGGTTCCCAGACATACGTTGATAATATTTCTTCCTTTTGGTTCAACGGAAAATTGGCTGTAAAATGTCACAACGCCATTGATTTTGGCAATGCTTTCATTCAGTTCTTTGGAAACGATTTTTTGAATTGACAACGGAACGCATCCGAATATTTTTTGTGCATCCTGCAAAGTAGGCATCAATGGTCCCGGCTTCTTTTTGTTTTCTTCCACCGAAGCATACAATTGAGCAAGCTTTTCATCCGTAATTTGAATTTTTACGCTCACTTTATTCTTAGCTCCTTTCAAGGCTTTATCAAGCAAGCGTATTATATCATGACCATTTCAAGAAATAAAGATAAATACTCGCTAAAACGCTTTCTTTTTTTTCATAAATATTATCATAAAAAGATTACTAATAAATAGCGTTCCAGTAAGCCCTCCACCAAGCAGATAAACCCTGTTTTTATTCCAAAAAGAAATGGTGGTTATCTCGTCCATATCTGGCGCTTCATAGTAATAATCAATCGGCCTTTCATTAACTTTGATTTGAAAGTTTTTTGTGAGTATCTGTCCTGAATCGTTAGTAAATTCAAGTGAGAGATGATATGTTCCGGGCGTGGTAGCGTGCCTAGAATATGAGTCGTACAGAACAATCACATTATAGTTTTCAAATGCATTGATTTCGTTTGTCTTCGAAAGCAAATAAGCGACATCTCCCAACGACAACACCGTATCATTATAAACCTGGATGATGGAACAATCAAAGTAAACAACTGGGCCGATTTCGTCGACAACTGACAGAGTCACTGCTTGTTCAGTTCTGTTTCCTGTTGAGTCATATACTTCGAAACCCATTTCATAGTCTCCCAAAATATCGTGATTGTTTGTATAAGTATCGCTCACGAGTTCTATCGAAAGCGAAGCTGCTAGATCATAGTTATCTGTGACAGACAATCCTGATTTGACTAGAGCAGAGGATATTATCGAATCATAGCCAATGACAATACTTGTCGTTCCGCTAAAGATTGGACAATCCTCGTCCACAACTTCAATTTGGACAGTGTACTCAGTACAATTGCCACTGGAATCGGTTACCGAATACTCCATTTCATATGTGCCAAGAATTTGATTATTTGCACTGTAGCCGTCACTTTCAAGTACAATAGAAGAGCTGATATCTCCGTCATAGTTGTCACTTGCAGACAGCATGACAATAATATCCTCAGGCAAATATGAGTTGGGATAAACGGCTTTGATCAAGCCAATGTCGGTAAACATCGGGTTGACTGCATCGACAACCTGGACGGTAACTTCGATATCGCTCAGATTGCCACTGGAATCAGCGACCGCAAAAATGATCGTATAGGTTCCAAGCACATAACAGGAAGCTGTATAATTGTCTTCTGTCACGATAATAGAACTTGAAACATCTCCGTCAATGGCATCGTATGCTTTGAGTGCGGATTGGATCTCGACTATCGAAATTGGCGTATCGACATATGATATTACTGTTCCGGCGCTTTGAAAATATGGTGACGTGGTGTCTAATAGATTGCCTTCGGTATAGGGTTCATATCCATCATAGACAGTACCTTCTTCCAACATGAATCCACCCATTCCGAAAGTAGCAAAAAATGACGCATATGAAAATCTGAGTGAAAGATAATTGGTATTCGATTCCGTTTTGAAGTAGATATGGAACACTTCGTATGTCTCATCATATTCAAAGCTGAGATATGTATATTCGTATTCATCAGTCAGAGTCCCGTTTTGAAATGCCTCCATGAATATAACTGGCCCCTGGGTCTCATAATCCCTTGTGAAAGTGAGAATATAGTCCGTGTAAGGCTTCACCAAGAACGGATCGGATGACACATAATAATCCCCAGATGTTTCAAAATTATCTTCAGACAGGTAATTGTCCCCTCCAGGCAAATAATGAGGAGAATAGGCAAATACCTCGTTTGTGAAACAAATTGCGATGACCACTATCAATAAAACAGCAAACAAATTTTTCTTCATATTATCGCTTCCTTTCACGAATATGATACGTATCGAGTAGAAATAGTCTTTATGAAAAAGAAAAATCACCACAATTTGGTGATTTTCTTGAAAACAATTGATGTCTATTCTGTCTTAAAGGATTTTTTCTAGATATTCTGTGATTTTATGCTTATGGGATCCATATACCACGATATGGTGGTTTCCAAATGGAGAAGTCAGAAAATATCTGACATCAGGCAACTGAATTTTGATCTGGGTCCGGCATAGATTGGCTTCATCGAGGTTTTCAATGATTTGGCCTTCTTCAACATAGAAATGCGAAAGATCATTGCTTAGTTTAAAAATCGTTATCTCTGTTTCTTTCAATTTTCCTTTGATTGCGACGCCAATCCCGGATTCAAAATGGGTGGTGAGCGTGTATTGGGTCGCCATGTTTAAAGGCATAGTACAATGAGCCAAAACTATCTGACAGGTGTCGGAATCGATGCGGGCTGGGTTGGCCTGAAAACCTGACTGACCGGTAATTTTGCTCATAAGATACATCGAAATCATGGCAGGTACATCGCCTTCGCACGTGCCTACCAGTCCATCCTTGTTTATAAGTGACAGCCCAAGGCATCCGGTTGTATGGATTGAGCCCAGCAAGTCAAAACAACGAATCGTCAACCCTTTGAGCTTGTATTTCTCAATCAATTTCTCGAGACTTGCGGATACTTTTTTGGCATAATTCAGTTCTGTTTCATCATAAAACAATACATCATTATGATTAAATTCCGCTTCCTTGGCGTGTTGATACAAACCTATGAATTCTGACATGTCGATGTCAATCAAATTGATATTCAGTTTTTCCAGACATCTGTTTTTATCTACTCCGCTTGCGATCAACCAATCACTTGGCTTGCCAATGATGCCAAGATTTACTGGATCTTCTTTCTTGATGTTTCCCAACTCGGTTATCTTTTTGGCGATATATTTTGCCGATCCGTGGAGAATTTCGGCCAATTCATTGTTGCTTTTCAAATAGGATAAGATTTCCATGCTGGCAGCCAGAGAATTATTTGTGCCATATGTCAACAAATAATATGGCTCTCGGAAATGCTTTTTTAAACTTAAAAACATTCCTTCCGAGCCTCCGCTTTGAACCAAAATCAAAGTCAAATCATAATTATACATCTCTTCAAGCGAAGAAATCACAAAATCAAAATCTCCCCAAAGTTTTAACTCGTTGATAAAGGAGCTTGTTTGACTGTCAATGATGGCTTCATCATGTAAAGACGATACTATGGGATAGATTGCTATTTTCATGGAATCAAGCCTCCTGCAAGTCTAAGAATATTTGTATTAACGAAGAAAAAACAATTATGCAATACTTATTCCTTCATCTTTCTTTTAAAGATAAGGATTGCCAACACCAATATGACGAGCGTGTATAGAATCACCCATCAATGCAGCTATTGCTGCTCCGTTTAATCCCAATAGAGCAAAAAGCTCTCCCTGATTGATTGAAAGATCAAGGGATTTCACCGCTAATAACCCTTTATAATTTTTTGAAAGACTTTTTGTTTGAATCGCACTCATTTTCATCACCGCTTTTATATTCATTCTACCCTTGATTAATGATTAATTCAATAATAGATATAATTGTTTTTATATATCCTCAGAGATATTGAAAGGCAAGAGGACTATTTAAAAATCGGAACCTTTGCAAGGGGTTCCGATATTAAATTAATTTTTCTTCAGAAATTAGCCTTTATCATTGCTATAGTTTGAAAAAACGCAGACCCCTTCTTGGAAGGTCGCATCTATATAATCTCTGGCGGTTCCTGCATTATCAACAGATGTTTGAACGATATCTAACATGCTTTTATCCTGTAATACATCATTGACGTAAAATTCATAAACAACATCATCTTTATAGACATATTTGAATGTGTCCCCTTGAGGACACGCGGCCACAACGGCGTCATCAGGTATTCCTCTAGTTCCACAAGCGGTCAATGCAAATATGCTAAATAAAGCGATGGCCAGTACAACAAATTTTTTCATTTTTTCTCCTTTGTCTTTACCTTATAATATTTTAAAAGTATATAATCATTTTACAATTTGTAACAATGAAATGCAAATAACATTCATAAAATAGATAAAATTATAAACCCGTCAATTTCAGACTTTATTCACTCTTGTGAATGTTTGGGAAAAGATATATTTCGACTACTTTAATTTTAAATCATTTCTATGATTTGATTATAAGAAAGTCCGATAGTGTAAAGAATAATGCCTTGCTTCATTTTTTTGTATATTTCTGAATGTTTTTCAATTTGAGCCTCGTGAAATAATTCAATATTTTTCACAAATATCTGAGCTACTTCTTCCGTCAAATTTGCAAATGAATTTTGCTTAATTTTGCTTTTAATAATGACCTCTATATGGCTTTTAGCATTTTGTGCATTGTTTGCATAATCTCCAAAAAGAATTATTTGATCAATACGATATTTAGATGTTAACGGGAGTAATAATTCTTTAATTTGTTCTACAGTATATATACCTTTTGTTTGAGTTACAATACCATATTGGTTTTTTGGATATTGTTTTAAATAACCAATCAGTAATGTCCCAACCCATGGGCTCGGTTCAGATAAACCATTTTCCCAACTTTCAATAGTTTTCTCAGGTATATCCGTAATTTCACTTAATTCTTTAAGTGTAAGATTATATTCCTTTCTAATTTCTTTTAACTTTAAAGTCATCTCATCATAAATAATATATGCCGAAAGAAATACAGCTTAAATTATTACTCCTTTCAATTCTGGATTTTTATATATAACTATCTATTATTATTGTATAGCGAGGTTATTATACCAACAAATAAACGTCAAGTACATTCCCCCTTGAATATTAACGTGTTTTTAAATAAATCACATATGACTTGCCGGCATCAAGCTCAAATAAAAAAGCCCTTTTAAGGGCTGTTTTCAGGGCTAGATGGTAGTTCGGGAGAGAATAGAACTCGCGATACATGGATTTTCAGTCGTTTTATGCTGCTTTTAATCTAGAATATTAATGCTAATCCTATCAAAACTGAAGATAATGAAAAAATGATTGGACATAGTTTGAAAGGTAAAAATCTAATTTTAAAGCCAGTTGCTAATGAGATTATTGATAACGCAGTTAGAGCTATAATCACAAGAATGTTTAGATAAGGAACAATATCACCAGTCACTATTATTGATACAATTAACAGCATGCCTAAAAATATCAAAGTAACCCCCTCATTAATCCATTCCATTCGCACTATATTTTTGTTGTCTTCACTAATGTTACCAAAGTCTTTTACAACATTTCTTGTTGGAATTAAGTGTGATATACCCCACATCATTACCAAAGCTGAACCAATAATTGTTAATATCATTAACATTATCTCCTTTTAATTAAATAAATTCATTTTATCATATTTTAATACAACAGACAATATTGAAGTGTGTACAAAAAATTATCTATCGATTATTTATAAACCATGTTTGTGACAAAAGGATTTTCAGTCGTTTCATGCCATTAAACTCTTAATAAATAACAGAATAAACTCTAATATGTCACCTTACATATAAGACTTTCATAAAAACCGATTACAGAGTCCTGATATTTATGTGAAATTTTTAATTTATCAAATTTCCATCTGTAGATATAAAATGGTTTATTGATAATTGAGAATAGTTTTGAAAAGAACTTTGGCTTACCAAACTTTTCTTCACCATATTTTTGCAAAAGATTATTGTTTTTAGTATCTATGTAAATCGTCTTAGCTTTTTTGTCTATTTCTTGTTTTGTTTGTGATACTATGATTTCTATTTGAAAACCAGAATCGAAAAAGGACACTCTGTTAACCACATCTATTTTATCGCTAGAAATCTTATTTTCAAAAACATAGAATCGCGAATCATTTTTGTTGCACTGCAGTAGATTGATTAAATCATCCTCTTTCATATTCCAATCAATTCTTATTTTAGGATCAATAAAATCTATACCAGTGATATTATTTTTCTTCATTTCTTCCTCTTTTCAATAAAGTTCTGTTTTAGAGATCGACTAGACATACGGTTTTTCAGTCGTTTCATGCAGTCATCGTTTTGATTTCAAGAACAAATATCCTATATTTATCTGACTTAGGAGTTCTTTTTGATACTACAAAAATTAGACTTTTCTTTATAAAATCTGGCTTTTTAATTTCAATATTATAACTAGTCGCCTTGAGAAGTTGGTACTGAATAGGTATATATAAGTTTTAGTGTGTTGTGATCTCTTGATTGGCTAAATAGTACATATTCGTTATTTTTGTCTAACCCTAAATAAATAGTCGTATTGATCGAGCTTGATTCTCTTAGATTACCAATTCGATAAATTATTGGATTGGATAAATTTGTGAAAACAAAGTCTTTTATAGTGTCTTCATCTATTTCTTGTTTTACATCGTTGATAATTAGTCCACCCCATAGAAGATTAATATAGCCTTCTCTGATTTGGTCTTCATCTAATATAATATCGTTTGTTGTATATGTTATTCCTTGCGCGGTAAAGGTTTCTGATTCGGTTGTTTGGTTGTATGTTTGTATTGCTTGTGTTAATTCCTCTAGGTCATATATTAAATTATATACTATTACATTTGGTTCTCCAACTTTATCGGGTATAAACACCGTTACTAGTTGATTGGTTTCTTCTTTTGTTCCATAGTACACCCTTGTGTTTCTACTGTTGCATTCTTCATCGATACCATTTAATTGATATACTGATTCAACAATATTCGTTCCGGTTGGAACTGGTTCTTCCTCGTAATCAACTATACCATTTTCTTGTAACCAATCAGTATAATAACTAGGATTGTCATCGGTTTTTTTATCATAATCTGGATAACATGCAGTTAGTGAAAAAACTACAAATAATAACAACAATGTTTTTTTCATATTTATCTTTCTCACTTTCTATTTATAACCGTTATGAATTGCGAATAAGCACATGGATTTTCAGTCATTTCATGCACGCAATGGGGATTATATAGTTGCTTTTGAGCCAAAGAAGATATAGTCTAGTTCCAATAATTCAAAAAGGATCAACTAATTTTTTTCGTTATATGTAATCTATAGAGAGTGAAGCCCATAATAACACATTCGATAAGAAAGAGTGAAGTGAAAATATAGAATGATCCTGATACCCCACTTGTATTTGACCCTGCTACAATATATTTTATTAAATAGAATGCCAAACCGCCTAGGAAAATATGAACAATTACTATTACGAAAATAGATCTTGGCCATGATAAATTCTTCCGCAATTTCATGAAACCGAATAAGTGTATTAGGAATACTAGTTCGATCAACGCCAAAACACACAGCAAGAGAAACAACAAATACATTCCTTCAAATTCGTAATAAAT
Organism: uncultured Candidatus Izemoplasmatales bacterium; assembly: GCA_964459895.1. Lineage (GTDB taxonomy): Bacteria > Bacillota_I > Bacilli_A > Izemoplasmatales > Hujiaoplasmataceae > JAAYZB01. The sequence goes on along the minus strand of CAYWOK010000020.1, from coordinate 12,362 downwards.
ATCTGGAAAACGTATTTCTGAAAAGACCAACAATTGATATGAGGATGTTACTGCGAGAATACTAATACATATAGTGAATGATAAAATAATTAATTCAATCACTAAAAACCTACGAGCTTTTTTTCTTAGGATGATATCCATATAAAACTCTCCTCTTACTTGAATAACGGATTTTCAGTCGTCTCATGCAACAAAATCCCATATAACATTGTAAAAAACCATTTGTCTCTTTTGTATTAAAACCTCAATCTACCACATCGTTCAAATATACTTACACACAGATAAGTTAGCCAAGGTGATGGTATCTTCTTTTGACCAAAATCCCACTCCATACACTTTCTATATATTGACTCAGGAACAAATTGAAATTCTGAATTAGCTTTATTTTCAATAATGTTTAAAATTTCAATAAACCGCTTATCTTTTCTCGCATATTCGAAATGACTCAAGCAATTCGCTAAACTTACAATATCATACCAAAGAGACGGAGCTTTTAGTTTTCTAAAATCATTTCCCATATAGAACATGTATGGATGTTGTTGTTGGCTTTCTTCCCATAAGTCCAATAATATATCGATAATTGAGTTAGCAAATTTGGATTGTTTATATTCAGGGATAATTGAAATAAGTTTCAAAATCAGAAGAGTTGCGTATGGGCAGCAATCAGTTTTTCTTCCTGGACCTCTAAATTTCCCAAGTTCTTTTGACACCGTACATGGAAACCCATTATTTCTGTACAATCCAATAATGTATTCAACTCCCCTCTTAACTTGGCTATCATATTCAACTCCCGCCTTTAGCAACGCATATAACATTAATGGTGCATCACACAATGCCCAGGCAAGAGTATCTTCCCCGCTTCCACCAAAATGTTTTGGAATATTGGTCATGCTTCGTGGAATACCATCTTCATTTTTGTTCTGCAATATTATTTGAATTGCCATACTAATTTCAGGAACATCTACATCTAATCCTACTTCCAACAAAAAAATTAATTTATGTATCGGAAGATCTGGGTTTTTATGATTCGTCACGAGCATTGAATTAAAATCAGCAACATCATTTAAATATTGTCTAATTCTATTATCAGATAAAACCGAAGTCGTTAACTTGTTTAGTTCAAGCTTGCTATGATTCAAAAGGTTCTTTCTAACTGCCAACTGAACATATGTGTCACTTTTTAGCAACCAATTTATTACACTCATACAATCTCCTTCAAAATATGATATTTCATAAATTTATTATATCACTAACATAAATTATTTTGATTTCATGTAAAAAATGTGTGATAATATTACAATTTTACAACATATACTACTACTTCAATAACCAAATAAAAGAAGCCAATAAATGGCTTGTTTTAGGGCTTCGTGGTGGTTCAGGCGAGAATTGAACTCGCGATACATGGTTTTTCAGTCGTCTCATGCAAAGAAAAGTATATTACTATATTGTAAACTCGCATGCAAGATAATATTCATCATAGTCCCCTGGGCCGCGATGATTCATGAATTGTTTTACTATTAGGTATCTTCCAGCTGATAATTCACCATATAACCATTCCCAATTAATTGACATTTGACTGTCTTGATTATTTTCTACAATATAGGCAATCATAGTCCAGAACACTTCTTCGTCAGTTATATATGATAATTCATTCCAGTCATTGTCTTCATAAAAGAATATAGTATACCACGTTCCGGTTGTTCCCTCATCTTCACCATAGTAATTAAACTCAAGTAATAATCCCTTACTAGTAATTGATTCATCAGAAATTACCATACTAGCATCAGAATAATCATTTACTTCATATTCGTCTAGTTCATAACTCATCATAGTTATTGTTGTGTTTTGTTTATTGCACCCTGACAATGCGATTGAAATAAAAACAACAATAAGAAGTGCTAATATTTTTTTCATAAAAAGCTCCTTTATTTTTTGATTTATTTAACTGATGGATTTTCAGTCGTTTCATGCACCAGTCCTAATCTAGGTTATCTTTATTAAATCGCAAGCTATCATCGGCCTTTACATAATATTATCAGCCTTTTAAAAGGCCAAAAATTTGGGACTCTTCACTTGGCAAAAGGCTCATAGTAACAAATATAACTATAATTGTTAGTTAGTGAATATCTAAAAATACCTAATAATTCCTAATAAGTAAGATACAACATTGGATATTAGAACATACAAAGCGAGTCTTTTCCACGAAATTGGCTTAAGCCTCCAATATAGATATCCAAATTCAATAAATAGGACCAAGATTTCATAAATGTATAAATGTAAGAAATATGATGATTCATTTGAATTAAAGATTAAAAGAAAATATACATACATTATTGCTTGGGTTACTATATTAATAAAGATTATATTTCGAAGCGCCTTTTTTGATTTTAGTTTAAATACAAGCGCAATAACTAATTCTATTGCAACTGAGAATAAAATAAATAACCCGCCTAGTACAACCGCCAATATAAAATAACCGTCTGTATATGGTTCTAAGTGTGGATCTATCTGATTTGTTGTTGTATTAAAAATGATAACAGCATCTCTGTCTTGAAAGAAAAGTACATTTGGTATTTTTATTTCATCACTAATAAATAGAGTAGTTCCATCATCATCAAAATATACAACTTTAATATACTCCGTTTTTTCAACAACTCTATAGTCTCCAAACTGCATCCCACAGAGAAAATCACGATATCCCCAAGAAGATGTTCCCTCATAATAAGCACTAAAACTGGTCCAGCCTTCGTCTAAATTGCTTAAATACTCAATATCTTCATAAAAAGGATAAAATGCTTTATATTTGTCATTCATAGCTGTGAAATTATCTGTTTCAAAATCTTCTATTCTTACTAAAATATCAAAATTACCAGGAAAGGTATATCTGCTTCCTTCTGTAATGGCGCTATCGTAAACACAACTATCTGGTGCAATATTGATCCCTATAATTGGGGGCCCACTATTAGCAGAAACTTCTGTCACATTAAGAAAAAGAAATAATATCGAAAATATGAAAAAACTAAAGATAATCACTTTCTTCATCAAGATACTTCCTTTTCTAATTAACTTATTCATTTTTAAAAATACACTAATATATTTTATTACATCTCATGTTCTTTTTTTATTATATCACGCTCAAACCCTTTATTGGATTAGGCATTTTTTAACAGGTAGCAATAATATGCTCAGACATATACAAATCTATTTAATCTACATTATAACATCAATAATGAATATTGAAAAGCCTGCATTATATATTTATAAAAATAACAAGACATAAAATCGTCTTGTTATTTTATCATTATCATTAGTAACAATTACTTGTGGAGCGGTTCGTTGTAACATATTGTGCTACGACTAATTATCCAATGCATGTTTAGGTTATCGAATATGCTCCACAAATAATTTAGCGATTTCGGGATCAAATTGTGTCCCTGCGCATCTCTTGATTTCTGATATCGCATATTCTTGGCTTAACTTCTTTCGGTATGGTCTGTCTGAAGTCATTGCTTCAAATGCATCCGCGATGCAAATTATTCTTGAAAATAATGGGATTTCATTGCCCTTTATTCCATTTGGATATCCTTTGCCGTCCCATCTTTCATGATGATGCAATGCGTGATTAGCTAGATCAGAGTACTCATCTGCAGCTCTTAATATTTGATATCCAACTTCAGTGTGTGTTTTGATAATGTCAAATTCCTCATTGGTTAATTTACCCGGTTTGTTAAGAATATTATCCGGGATAGCAATTTTACCAATGTCATGAAACATACCTGCCTGTTCAAGTTCCTTCAGTTCATCGCCAAAGATTCCGAGCTTTGTTCCCATCATCTTACATAACATACTAACTTTTTCGGAGTGAATACGTTCAGCATCGAATTTATCTGATAGTGTTTTATGAATTGCTTTTATAGCATTGTTTCTAACACTCGTGCCCTCTGACAATTTGTTTCTGTACATTTTATTTTCGGAAAATTTGATAATATCCTGAATACCGATATGGTCATCATATTTTATCTCAAAACCTATTGCTATCGATAAATAGATATTTCCAACCATAATTTGGTTGATATTGTTCTTGCATAGGTTCTTAATTTCTTCAACTTCCTCGAAAGTTGTATTTGGCACTATGGCCGCAAATTCATCACCACCAATTCTGGCTAGAATATTCTTTGTACCAAGCGAAAGAGCTAGTGCGTCTCCGGCTTCTTTCAAAGCTTTGTCACCAATAATATGGCCATAAGCATCGTTAAATATTTTCAACCCGTTTAAATCAAAGTTTATGATTGCGAGCGGATAGTACTCTGCTTTATTGTATATTTCAAGCATTTGCTCAAAATGCCTTCTATTGTATAATCCAGTCAAATGATCGTGACAATTAATGTAGTTGATTTCATCTTGCTTCTGTTTGGCGTCTGTCATATCTCTTGAAATACCAACAGCACCGACAATTTTTTCGTTTTCATCATAAATTGGTGATAGTGATGACTCAAAATAAAGGTTTACACCATCAACATTAACTTCCCAATTATAAACTGAAGGCGTTCCGTTTAGAACATTATCATAGATGTGATCTCTTTTGATACCTTCTTGACCAAAGACTTCAATAACATTCTTTAAAAGAAGCTGGTCTGTTGTCTTCTTTAATTTTTTTAAGCCTTCCCCATAGATTGAGACGAAAGTTTTATTGGTATCTATCTCAAAAATGATATCTGCCGTTGATTCCATAAGCATAATCACTTTTTGGTGTTCATAAAGAAGCTCGCGATGAATTTTTTTATTCTGTTCAAAATATTGTGCAGTGGTATCTAAAGTATCATTTAGAACTTTTCGGATTTCATTGAATCCTTCTTTTTTTTCCAAAGACAGTCTATAGTCTAGGTTGGAATCGATATCAATTGAATCAATATCCTTGAGAAGCTTATTAAACGGATTGTAAACAAATTTATAATTAAATATCCTCAAGATACTACTAACAGCAAATAATACTCCCACTAGTATGAGAAAAATAGTAAAAAGCAGGATATTAGCGGCGTTATATTCTAGGTTTGGAATAAAAAGTGCAAGTTTATAGGAATCATTCTCAATTTGAGCATAAGCAATAGCGCCCTTTGTTGAATCGATTTCAGAATTCATGACGGTGCCTGACCCCACCCATTCTGAGATTTCTGAAGTTATCGTATCTGCCGATATCAACTCCAAATTATTCAAATCAATAGAAGGGTGTGCAATAATGTTGTTATTTTTGTCAATCAGAAATGCATATCCGGTGTTTCCAACATCTGTATTTGCTACAACGGTTTGAATGGATATGATATTAATATCTGCCGCGATGACCCCAAGAAGTACATCAGAGTCAGTATAAACGGCTTTTGAAGTCGTAACGATCATTTTATCCTCAGAGGCATTTAAGAATGCTGGACTAAAAGAGATTCCCTCTGTTTCTAGTGCTGATGTGTACCATATGCGTTCTCTAAAATCGATAGATGGAGGCGGTGTATATCCGCTTGAATTCGTCATGATATTGTCTGTTGTCAAAAAATAAATGGAAAATATGATTTCATTATTATTACTTATTTCAACCATATAATCCAAAAGATTGTTATCTCCATTTATTTTAACATAAGACGACAAGTGATCTATCGAGTCACTTACTTCATTAAAATAATTGCTGATTTCAAGTTCCAGTGTATCGCGTTCAAGTACAAGCTGTTCGTGCTGCATGCTTGAAATCGTTCTTGACGAGTAGCTATATAATAAGACAAAAAGCGATAGGAACACCACTAAAGAGGTGGCGGTAATGATGAGTTGTATTCTCGAGAATTTTTTCATTATTATTGCCTCATTAAAATAATCTCATAAGCTTTATTAGTATTAGATTATATCACATTTATCGATAATTTCTTTCATCAATTAAGGAATAGATACGAAACTCTTGGCATTTCAATAAAATTAACCTGTAATTATGTCTTATATTTATATAAATAAGATGAACACAATAAGTTAAACTTTCTTAACCAATTAAGAACAAGAATGGAAATCAATGTCTATGGCTGATTAAAGCCTATCTCGTATAATGAAACTTGAACCCTAGTATGGATTACAAAAAGGAAGGAGAAATCGGAATGATTTCTCCTTGATAAATAACAAAAGCTGAATTTACTTGTGTTTGGGGTTGTTGTAACGTTTATAGTTTTCTTAATGAATCAGGCGACCATTTCTTCTGGGGGAGTTGCTACTAATACGGGCTTCTTTTGTCTTGTCAAGGCTCTGTGAATAAAAAACAAATATGGAATTCCCAAATTGGTTTCCAATAGGGAATTAATAATCAGTGGATTCCATCCCTGAGGACGAATTCCTGAAATTAACAAAACTGCTTCCCACGAAAACTGAACAATTATACCAATGAATATCAATCGAAGAATCGGTATGCGTTCTTCATCTTCTTTCTTCAGATTCCTGATAATCATGTATGCATAGCCCACAAAAAGAATCAAAGCCATTATACCATGGTAACTGCCTGTCCCTCGGGAGATACGTATCAAAGCAAATTCGCTACCGAAACTTTGCGAGATTAAGGCGACGGCAAGCCAGCCAATAACGATGAGTAGCGACCACTCCAAGATTCGTTTATCACGATTTAAAAACAACCAAATCCAAACGAAATTTGTGAATCCGTAACTGGTTGAAAGCCAAAGCAAAAATAAAAACGTATTGGCGCCGACAACTTCGCGTGTTCCTAAAATTAAGTAAAAGATCCCGTAATCTACAAGGAAATACAACAAGGCTCCTGCAATTCCAAAAAGGAACGCCATTCGTTTTTTCATTTTGATTAATAGATATCCAAGAAATATCAGAAAGCCTATATCAAGAAATATATATAGCATGTTTAATTCTCTTACTACAGGATAATCCATGGCGGCCTCCACATTCTTATTTTTTTTTAACAATTGTATCACTAATACAATCTGAATTCAATCCATAATTAGATTATCAATCGTTTCACGCATGAGAAAACCTTCCACACAAAAATATTATCCACCGATTATAACATTGCTTTATGTATTAAGAGACATTTAAAATGAACAAATAATCCGCATAAATATGGGATGGGTCTCCTATAATACTTATTTCAACAAGAATAAAATATGTTCCCAAATCGAGTTGATCCAAACCATACCATTCGCGAATGCCTTGGACCAACACTCCGCTTTCATCATACACCCACACTTGATTAGCCAAGGTGTTATCTGGCATACTCAAAGTCGTAATGATTTTGGAATCGACGGATTGCATTTCATTAAGATGTTCCGTCAAATTGTAATCATGTTGTGCTAAATAAGAATCCAAAGTACGATAATCCATACTGAAATCCAACAGGATATCAAATTCAACGGGGGATATTGTTGAACTTCCATTTGTAACCCGAATTTCAATTGGTTCATAGTATCCTTTATCATAAACACTGAATCTATAATGAGGAATTGAGCTTTCTATGACGCCCATAGATATTAATGCTATCATCGCCATTCCAGCAATCACCGGAGGTAATATTCTAAGATACTTAACCTTGACAAACTGTTTATGGATCAAGGAAATCACAAATATTATTGTAACTTGAATAAACAATAAGAAAATGATTCTGATGAATGGAGTATTTATGTAATAAAGCAATTTATAAGCAGATATTGCGTAATTACCGCCTAATTGTATATAGAAATAATGGAACATGAGAAAAACAGAAAAAATCGCTAGAAAAATCGTTAATACTAAAGGATTGGGTATGTTCTCTCTTCTTTTATTTACTAAATTGATCCAGTCCCGGATATATCTGATTAAAAAAATATAATAAACAATAATTGATGACACTCCTAAAATAGATAATATTGGCGAGCTAGACATCATAATAAAGATGACATAGAAAACAAAAATTTTTACAAAAAGATTGATACGCAAAAAAGCAATGATCAAATTTAAGCCTTTAATAAAATTATCTTGATTTTTTCGATACCTGACTATAAATGATACCAATCCAATAACCATAATCAAACAGACTAAACCTCGATACCATTCATAAAAAATATGAATGAACGGATAGAAAAGGGTCAAGGAAGTTCTTGCTTCATAATAGGTCTGAATAAAATTATAAATCTCATACCCAACAATAAAAATCGCAAGCAGGATTATTGCGATGAGGAATTGATTGCTTTTGAGAATGGACTTAATTTTGGCAACCTCGTTTGTGTTATTAAACTCTTCTTCCATTCACATAATCCTCTCTATTTGTTTAGATAATTATATTTATGAAAATTATATCACAAACATTATTGCAAGTAAATTTGTTGAAGTGTATTTTATTATTAATTGTTAGTTGTCCATGTGTCGCAACGCCACTTTGTAAAACTGAAAAAAAAGTAACAAAACAAGCCATTAAAATGGCTTGTTTTAGGGCTTCGTGGTGGTTCAGGCAAGAATTGAACTCGCGACACATGGATTTTCAGTCGTTTCATGTAGAAGTAATAGTTTACATTATAAAGATAGATAATCAATGTATTCCGAATTGGTTATTCTGAAATGAGCCTATACTTATGTACTTCTAGAAAGTCTAATCATTTTTTTCCAACAGAAAATCGATAATGTTTAGATGTTTGATACCCTCTTTTGACCGGTCGAACTTATCTGTTGAAATGACATATTTGGGATATGCGTCATCAATCATTAGCAAAGAGCCAAATTCTCTTTGAACAGTTGATTCGGAATTCAATACATAAGCAATTTGGTAGTATCTTTTTTCTTGGCCTTTCATTGCGATAAAATCGATTTCTCTATCGCCTACATATCCAATAGTTACCTGAAATCCTCGCCTAAGCAATTCAAAATAGACAATGTTTTCAAGGATCTTTTCAATATCCGCCTCATTGTTGAATTTGATTCCTCTGAATCCCTGATCATTTACAAATAACTTCTCATTTGTGCTCAATAGTTTTTTCCCTTTGATGTCATATCTTTGTGCAGAATAGATGAAATATGCTTCCTTTGCAAATTTGATATAGTTGTATAACGTGTCTTTCGAAATGGTGCGGCCTTCAGACTTGAAAAACGAGGACACGTTCTGGGCGTTGAACAAAGAAGCTATCGTATTCAGCAGATAATTCAGGTATTTTTCCAAAATGTCGACTTCTCTGATTGCGTATCTTTGAACAAGGTCTTTGATAACAACGGAATTATACAGGTCCATCATTAACTGTTTTTTCTCGTTCGGATTAGTAAACATATGAATCTGTGGCAATCCGCCATAAATGACATATTGTTTGAATAAATCGTCATATAGCTTTTCTGGATAATACAAAGTCATCTCCTTGAATGAAAACGGGAACACTTCAAAGCTAACATATCGTCCGGTTAAAAGTGTTGCATATTCCCCAGATAGCATTTTTGAATTTGATCCGGTCAGATAAACATCCACATCACTAGTCACATTCAAGGAATTGACAACCGCTTCAAAACCCTCCACTTCTTGGACTTCGTCGAGAAACAGATACGTTTTCTTAGTAGAATGCAATCTTTTGAATATGTATTCGTGAAGGCTGTCTTTATCTTTCAAGTTCCTATATTCATAATTTTCAAAGTTTATTTGTATTATTTGATCTTTGCTGACGCCATTGGCGACGAGCTCATCAATGAGCTGAAGCATGATTGTCGATTTTCCAGAACGTCTTATACCGACAATGATCTTTATAAATTCCTTTCCCATAAACGGCCTGATTCTGTCAAGATAATCATTTCGAATAATCAAGTCAATCGCCTTCCTTTCTTTTTCGTCTCTATAATAGCATGTTTTCGTCTGTTATGCAATACTGTTTTTTTGATTTATTGCTTTTTGTCCGCCATGGCGAACACGCGTGCATGAATGAACCCACCGGCAAAACCGATTTAATGACCTTGTTTCTCTAAACTAAGCTTTTGATAATTTGTATATAATTCTATAAACCAACACCAATAAATATCAATAAAAGTTGCAAATCATATAAATTCTGTTCTGGAAAACAGTGCGTGAAGAAACAAAAAAAGCCAATAAATGGCTTGTTTTAGGGCTTCGTGGTGGTTCAGGCGAGAATTGAACTCGCGACACATGGATTTTCAGTCGTTTCACGCAATAAATCCCCTTCGTTTATATATTCAAACGAGGATTGTGATACAGCTCGTTGCAAACATTTTCATTGCAACTTGTGCAGACGTACCAATAATAGAGGGGACTTATAATTTACCCAACTTTTAAAATCAGTTATGTTCTCTCTACATACCGTGTCTGGTGGAGCCAAGAGTTAAAAAAAAATGACTCAACTACTTCAAAATAACATATTTATAGCCCTATTTATGTTTCCACACACGAGCCTTTAATGAGTTAAATTGTTGCAAAGAAACATATTTGATGATTTAAGAAGAAATTTCCGCTCGTTACTCGAAATCTGTCTTATATAAAAATACATAAAGTGTGTTCTATGCTACTTATCAAATAATAAAATTTGGTCTGGCAGCGGTTCGTGCCTTTCCAGGAATTGCCATATTTGCCTCATTTGCTGTTTCTTGTTCTACGATCCGGTCTCCCATACTACCGGTCTATTATTGGGGTTCCAATTGCTATCCCACCCACTAGGCTGATTCGCTATTGGAGTATAGATCGTTAAACTGTTACAACTATAGAATGCATTACTGCCAATGTAGGTCACGCCAGAGGGAATCGTGATGCTCGTCAGACTGCTGCAAAAATAGAATGCACCTGAACCAATACTGTTCAGTAGACTTTCCGCTTCAAAAGTGACGTTCGTTAAATGGCTACAAAAATAGAATGCACAACTGCCAATGTAGGTCACTCCCGAGGGAATCGTGATGCTCGTAAAATTTGTGCAATTATAGAATGCTGAGTCGCCAATACTGGTCAGTAGACTTCCCGCTTCAAAAGTGATGTTCGTTAGACTGCTGCAATCATAAAATGCATATACGCCAATGCTAGTCACGCCCGAGGGAATCGTGATGCTCGTCAGACTGCTGCACCTAGAGAATGCATTCGATCCAATGCTGGTCAGTAGACTTCCCTCTTCAAAAGTGACGTTCGTTAGACTGCTGCAATTTCCGAATGCATATATGTCAATGCTAGTCACGCTAGAGGGAATCGTGATGCTCGTCAGACTGCTGCACCTAGAGAATGCATTCGATCCAA
>CAYWOK010000020.1:0-1035 GCA_964459895.1 uncultured Candidatus Izemoplasmatales bacterium | reverse complement strand
TGCTGGTCAGTAGACTTCCCTCTTCAAAAGTGACGTTCGTTAGACTGCTGCAACCATAAAATGAATACATGCCAATACTGGTCACGCCCGAGGAAATCGTGACGCCCGATAAACTGATGCAGCCATAAAATGAATACATGCCAATACTGGTCACGCTAGAGGGAATCGTGACGCTCGTTAAATTTGTGCAATTATAGAATGCATACGTTCCAATGCTGATTAGCTGACTTTTCGCTTCAAAAGTCATGTTCGTTAGGCTGCTGCAACCATAGAATGCATTCGAGCCAATGCTAGTCACGCTAGAGGGAATCGTAATGTTCGTTAAATTTGTGCAATTATAGAATGCATACGTTCCAATGCTGGTCACATTAACAGGGAGTATGTAACTTGTCCCTAATTTTCCAATTGGGTATGTTATTATCGTTGTATGTGTTTTGTCATATAGCACGCCGTCTTGTGAGGCATAAACCATGTTGGTTTTATCAACACTGATGCTCAATAAACTGCTGCAACCAAAGAATGCATTCGCGCCAATACTTGTCACTCCCGAGGAAATCGTGATGCTCGTCAAATTTGTGCAATTATAGAATGCTGAGTCGCCAATGCTGGCCAGTAGACTTCCTTCTTCAAAAGTGACGTTCGTTAGACTGATGCAACCAAAGAATGCATTCGCGCCAATACTTGTCACTCCCGAGGAAATCGTGATGCTCGTCAAATTTGTGCAATTATAGAATGCTGAGTCGCCAATGCTGGCCAGTAGACTTCCTTCTTCAAAAGTGACGTTCGTTAGACTGATGCAACCATAAAATGCATATGTGCCAATACTGGTAACTCCCGAGGGAATCGTGACGCTCGTTAAATTTGTGCAATTATAGAATGCATACGTTCCGATGCTGGTCAGTAGACTTCCCTCTTCAAAAGTGATGTTCGTTAGACTGCTGCAATTTCTGAATGCATATACGCCAATGCTAGTCACGCCCGAGGGAATCGTGACGCTCGTTAAATTTGTGCAATTATAGAATGCATACGTTCCAA
>CAYWOK010000019.1:0-24202 GCA_964459895.1 uncultured Candidatus Izemoplasmatales bacterium | reverse complement strand
TCAGCTTGGAAGGCTGATGTTCTACCATTGAACTATACCTGCACAAATCGCAAAAATATGATATCACAAACAACCTATGCTGTCAACAAAAAAAACTATGTTTAAAGTGTTTTCTCAACTGCTCTGAGCTTGGCGCTGTGAGCGCGATTATTCGCCAAAACTTCCGATTCCTGAGGTTTGACGACATGTTTAGTCACCAAACGCAAAACGGGAATTTCATCGACCAATATTGGCACTCCCCTAGGGATGTCGATAGTCGCGTAATCACGAAAAATCGTCTTGCAGATTCTATCCTCCAAAGAATGAAAAGTGATGGTCACTAGTCGCCCTCCTGGTTTCAGCAATTCAATAGAATCATGAAGTGCTTTTTCGAGAACTCCTAGTTCGTCATTTACTGCAATCCTCAACGCTTGGAAAGTTTGCTTCGCGGGATGACCCTTCTTCCGCAAAATCTTGTTTGGTAAAGCACTTTTGATGATATCGACCAACTCGAAAGTAGTTTCGATCGGCTTTTGAAGCCTGTATTCCACGATTTTTCTGGCTATAACTCTCGCAAAAGGTTCTTCTCCGTAGCGGAATAGAATCTCAGCGATTTTTTCTTGGGTGTAAGTATTCACGATCGTCATTGCGTTTTCTGCTTGACTTAAATCCATCCTCATATCAAGCGGATTGTCGGTTTGGTAGGAAAAGCCCCGTTCAGGAATGTCGAATTGAAAGGAAGATACGCCCAGGTCAAACAGAATGCCGTCTACTTGGGTAATGCCTTTTGCTTTAAGTCTTGTCGAGGCATTGGCGAAATTGTCTTTTATGAAAGTGACATTGGAGAATTTGGCGAGACGTTTTTTGGCATAATCAAGCGCGTATTCATCCTGATCAAAACAAAATAGGGTCCCATCAGGAATCCTTTCAAGTATTTTTTCGCTGTGGCCACCTCCACCCAAAGTCATGTCGACATAGGTTCCGGAAGGCTTGATGTCAAGATACTCTATCGCCTCGTCAAGCAAGACGGGAACATGGTTTGCCAAATTTTATCACCAAGTGTATTATATCACAGCCCCGGATGATTGAAAAAGAAAAACGCTGATTATCTCAGCGCTTCTTTTCTTTTATTCTTTTTCTGTTTTTTCCGGTTTTGGTTCTTTAACCAACACGCCCTTGTAATATCCGCACTTCTTGCATACTTGATGCGATAAAGTCAGTTCGCCGCAGTTTGGGCAAACAACCATTGAAGGTGCACTCAACTTAAAATGTGTCCGTCTTTTTCTTTTTACTGCTTTACTCGTTTTACGAAATGGTACTGCCATGTTTTCACCTCCTGTATTATTTGATTATTGTTGTTTCAGTTTTGCAAACGGGTTGTTATCAATCAGTTCTTCCAGGTCAAGCTTGACTATGTCTTCTTGATAGTGATCATAGGCATGCTTGCTGACGACTTTCATCGGTTTTTCAATCAGAATCTCCGCCCAAATATATGGGTCAAGGTCGATTGTTACACCTTCGATCAGGATCGTATTGTCATCAAAAATCTCCTGGGCGAATTCTAAGGTGGTCGAGAATGACAGCGGTACTTCCACCTCTTCCAAAGTAATCGCACATAGCATGGTGCATACGCATTGTATTTTTAGTTCAAAAAGATAAATTTTGTCCTGTTGAATCCAAGAAAATAATCCTTGGATGTTAACCGGAGAAATATCTACCAAATCATCAGCGTCGTCACCCAAATACTGATTGCAGTCTAGCACGTATTCAAAGCTGTTATTTGTGCGATGATGCTTCCTCAGTTCGTGAATGGTCCATTTCATGATATCACCTCAGCGCAGCAAACCAATTATACTTTTTTTTAGATTATAAGTCAAGAATTATCAATCAATAAAAGTTGACTTCCGGGAAGCAATGTTGTTGCAGGCTGCCCCTGACAAAGTAGCCCTCTTTGCCTCTTTTTCCAAGTGATCCGAAGATTTTTCCCCTGATAGCCATGTATCGATATATCACGGATAATTCTTCAGGGTTTGAAAATTGGCTAAGGTGTTTTTCAATCGCCTTTTTTTGCATATCTATATCTTCTTTTTTCAAAGACACGTACTGGTTAGGCCTGTGCGTAAAATAAAGAGCAATGGTTCTGGGATTGAAATTCTGCTTGTTTTCTTGAGGAATTTCACCGATATTTTGCTTATAAATCAGCGGATACTGACTCATCAAAATCGAGGTCTCGCTTGCGCTTCCGGTTTTGATGTGGTCTGGATGAATTTCTGATGGCATCTTCGCATCAGGTGCAAAGATTATCTCCGGATCAATTTCGATGCATATTTTGGCCACTGCTTTGGCCACGTCCCACACTCTGTAGTCTCCCCCATCAGGAAAACCCAAAAAAAAGACATCTTTGACTCCCCAGACAGTCTTGGCTTCCAGTGATTCTTTTTTTCTGGTTTGGACCAGTTGTTCTTGGTTGATGTTTTGGTCGAAACTTCCGGCTCCGCCATCTGTAACAATTGCGAAATAGATTTCTTTTCCGGTCTTTGATAGCTTGCTGATAAGCCCGCCACAGCCAACTTCGATATCATCAGGATGCGGGCCAATAAACAAATAGCGTTTGAATTTGGTGATATCAGGAAGCGGTACGGCCAACTTTAATATTTTTCTGTACATCTTAATCCACCTATTTTCTAAGTGTATTATAACGCGAGGATTATCGAGTGTAAATAAGCGAATGAAAATTGAAAAGTGATATCGTTGGCTTTTTTCTGAATATTAGATATAATAGTTTTGGATATATCATCTGAAAAGAGGCTGAAATCATGGATAAACTTGAACAAATACGTCAAAACATTGAAAACATCATCGATCCAAGTCGTAATCGTTCTTTAAAAGACTTGGGAGCGATCAAACACATCGGTATCGACGAAGAAAAAGATAATGCCGTTCTTCTTATTGAAGTAGGCAAGAAGATTACAGAGATTACTTCACAGATTACCAGACAAATCGCAAAGATCATTAAACTTGACATGGGCTTTAAAGGCTTGACACTCGATTATGAACAAATGAGGCCAAAAGCATTGACAAAGTCCGTGAAAATCATTGGCATTGTTTCCGGAAAAGGCGGGGTCGGAAAATCAACCATTACAGCCAACCTAGCTTATGCAATGACTTCTCTCGGGAAAAAAGTCGGTGTAATCGACGCCGACATTTACGGAGCGAACATGCCAAAAATTTTTGAATGTGAAAATCTCGAATTGGCAGGAACTCCCGATGAGAAAATCTATCCTATGGTTATTGATGGCATCGAAATGGTGTCAACGGAATTTTTGGTTGAAAAAGATAGGGCTTTGATGTGGCGAGGCCCGTTGCTAAACAAGGTATTAAAAATATTCTTTGAAGATACACTTTGGAGCAAAGATCTTGATTATCTCCTGATTGATCTACCACCCGGAACCGGCGATGTGATGATCGATATCAAAAGCTTTGTTCCGGATGCAAAAATGGTGCTCATCACCACTCCTCATCCCAGCGCTTCTCACATCGCAATCAAAGCTGGGTTTGCAGCAAAAAGTCTTCAACAAGATATTCTCGGCGTCATTGAGAATATGTCGTATTATGATATTATGGAACAAAAACATAAAATCTTCGGCGAAGGCGGCGGAGAAATCGTCGCTGACAAACTGACTGTTCCTTTTTTTGGTCAAATTCCAATCGGACAACCGTCTTCAGGAAAACATTCGATTTTCGCCGAAACTGATAAAATCGGTATTGTCTATCTTGGCCTTGCGAAACGAATCATGGATGCATATGACAGAAGTTAAATGGTTAATCCCATTTAACTTCTTTTATTGTCTGAAGTTTAAAAACGGTTTTCTGATATTTGTCCTCGAATGCCAAAGCATCTTTGTATCTTTTCTTTGATCTTAAAATGGCCACAATTTCGTCTGTAGTTTTTCTCATCAAAAAAAGACTTTGAAGTGAAGCGTGATATGGCCATACAACATTAATTAGATATTCTTTATAGCCTAGATTGTTTTTGTTTTCCCCAAGCATCAGATATTGAAGAAAATCGATAGGAGATTTGATTCGATAATGAAGTGCGGATATTTGCGCTTTTACTGCTTCATATTCATTTTGAAGATTCTTTTCCCGATACGAAACACCTAGTATATACAAGTAATCAATATAGTATCTTTCATTTATATCAAAAAGATCACTGTATATTTCCGGAGCCTTCCCGTCCACAGAGAGTAACAGCAAATAATAATTAATCTGATAACTTGTCAAATACTTAAGTTGATCTTTCTCGAAATCGACACGGTCTTGATTGTTGTTGAAAAGATGAAAGATGTTTTTATACACCATCAATTCGGCAATCCTTGGTAGATTATTTGTTTCCATAAAGTGATTCTTGGCTAGGTCGAATCCGTTTCTGGCGATGGTGAAGAGTTGAATGTTCCCAAAAATCACATACTGTAACAAAGCGTACATCGATTTGGTATCTTCGTTGAAAAACGCGATTTTCTCTGCCATGAAATATAGGTTTTTCGCACATTCATAATCGGAGATTGTGATATTGTACCAGCAAGCATAAATCACAAAAACCATGATTCCATATTCTTCCAGCGAACTTAAATATCGATACATTTCCTTATAAAGTGGTTTTGCGGAAATAAAATCTCCAGTAAGGACATAATATCCCATTCTGGCAATCGATATTAGGATTCCGTACTCATATTTTGCGATGGAGTTGAATAAATCCTGGTATCCCTTTACGTCTTTTCTGACAAAATAATAAAGTGATTTTTCGAGGATATCAACCATTTCCTCGGGAAATCCGATGGCATCTAACGGTAATTTCATTCTTTCCATGATCAGATACAGATTTTCTTTGTTGACGACAATGGCATTGTTTTCAATTTTGGAGATGTACGTGTTCGAACAAATTCCTTTGGCTAAAGTCTCCTGAGTCAAATTGAGTTCGAGCCGTTTTTTCCTGATTGAGATGCCGATGCCTTGGTAATAAAATTGATACATTCCTTCTTTCCTTCTTTGCAAGTCGTTATGCAGCTTATTAAGCATTGAACCGTTCTCCTTTTCTTCAAGTGTCCCCATTATATTGTAATATACTAATATGAACCATGGAATATTATAAAAAAGAAAACCAAAAATGAAAAGGGTTTATATTTGAAAAATTTTACCATATTACTCCACTATTGCTTGAATTGCGCCAATTTTGGCGAAAAAAAAGCCTTTTAAAAAAAAGGCTTTAAACATTGATTTATTAAAGGGCATTCACTGCATCTCGGTTTTTTTGCTTTGCAAAAGTATCTTCCAAAAAAAAGAAACTGGTGATGAGTCTTGATCCATTGGTCCGGTTCGTATAATTTCATTAGGATATTTTCAACATTCAGAACTGAATCGTTTTCTTTTGCCAAACCAAGGCGGGATGCCACCCTTTTTACATGTGTGTCAACTGCAATTCTTGGTTCGTGATACCATTCAGCCAGAAAAACATTGGCAGTTTTTCGTCCCACTCCAGGCAACCTTTCCAATTTATCTTGATCGTTTGGAAAAATGCTCAAATATTCGTTTTTGACAATCGATGCCATCGCTTTGATATTTTTGGCTTTGTTTTTGTAAAGCCCGATGTGATGAAGATCAGCTTCAAGTCTTGCTAAAGGAACGTTAACATAGTCTTCCAAAGATGTGTATTCTTTAAACAAGGTTTTTGTCAGTTTGTTGATGGAAACATCGGTTGATTGTTGGCTGAGCATGACTGCGACTAGCAAATCCAGTGCGGAAACGTAATTAAGTTCGCATCGAGCCTGCGGGTAAAGAGTCTCCATTTCTTTTTGGATGATTTCCGCCTTGATGGCGAGAGCTATTTTTTGTCCCATGAATCAAAAAACACCTTCAAAGCTTCTGATTTCTGAGGGTCATAATTGACATCTGAGGCATTTTTCGCCTTTTGGCGCCTTTTGATCAGAATACCATCCACATAGCTTAAAGAAGTCTTGTTGGCTTTGATTGCATCCAAAAGAGCTTTCTTAATGTCCAAGAAATCGAATTTGTCCTCGTCCAACCATTTTTGGATAATTTCTATCTCCAATGGAGTAAGTTGCTTTTGAAACTGGCTTTCAATCAGATCGACGATTTCCTCGGCATTGGTCGCAAATTTCTTGGGTTGATTGATCATGTCGTTTTTTATTGTCAACTGATAATTTACCATAATTTTTTGAATTGTGTCGTCAAGCAAAAATATTTCCGTTTCTTTTCCGCTTTTGGTTTTTTTCAGCCGGATGGAAAGATATTGTTTCTTGATCAGTCCATCAAGAATCGTCAATAAATCATCTTTGGAGATGGTAATGTTTTTAATAATTTTCGTCGGGTTCAAAAACGCGTTCCCTCGCTTCATCTGTTGATGAAGTTCGATGATGATAAACGCTTCGATTTCCGATAAGCCGACTTCTTTGTAATTTTTTAAAATCAATTTGTCGAAATCGATGATCTCGTCATCGATCAATTTCTTGACCAACAAATAATCCATTTATTTCACTCCTCTGGAAGAAACTCTATTTCATCGGTTTCTGCAAGTTTGTCCAAGGTTATTCTAGCAGCGTTTTGCTCCGCCTCTTTTTTTGTTTTCCCGGTGCCTTCGCCCATGATAATGACATCATCCATATATACTCTAGCCACGAATTCTTTTTCATGAGCCGGTCCTGATTCAGATACGATTATGTAATTCAAAGTGCGTTTGTCAGACTGAACGAGTTCTTGCAGTTTGCTCTTATAATCATTGTCTTCCTCATTTATGGTTTTTCTGATGATGGGAAAGACTACTTTGTTCAAGACTTTGTAGACTTCTTCAAAGTTCTTATCGAGAAATATAGCCCCGATAAAGGCTTCAAAAGCATCTGCTAGTAATGCCGGTTTTTCACGGCCGGAACTTTTTTCTTCGCCCTTTCCGAGTAATAGATATTGTCCTAAATTGAAACTCTTGGCATACTCGAAAAGACTTGATTCGCAAACGTCCTGGGCGCGTTTTTTCGTCAAGACGCCTTCGTCTTCATCAATGTGTTCGAAAAGGTATTTTCCGACAGCGAGATCTAAAACAGCATCACCGACAAATTCGAGCCGCTCATTGCTTTCGGTATTGTGTTCATTGGCATATGAGGCATGGGTCATCGAACGAATCAGCAAATCGAAATCATTGAATTTCAAATTGAAATATTCTTCTAATTCGTGTAATTTGTTACTCATCATGCTCTTCTGCCTTTGACTCTTGAACGAATTTTTCCACTTTGGGGAACACTTCGTTTCTAACGATTATCGCTCCTTGGCGAATGGCATTATAGAATCCGTATGCTTTGGATGCGCCCTGCGCTTTGATGACCGGACGATACAATCCATAAATCAATGCTCCGCCAATTTCCTCTGCTGACATGGCTTTTTTGAATTTGATTAGATTTTTTTTCGCCAGCAATGCGCCAATTTTCCCGAGGAAAGAGCTAGTAAGTGACTGCTTCAAGATCATTCCCATGCCTTTAGCGGTTCCCTCCATCGTCTTCATGACGATATTGGCGGTAAAACCGTCGCTGATCAGGATATCGCAAGGCGGGTCTAAAATCATTTTTGGTTCGACGTTTCCATAGAATCGGAATAAGTTTGTGCTTTTGAATAGTTGGAATACTTCCCGATCGAGTTCTCTGCCCTTTCCTTCTTCGGTTCCGATATTAATCAAACCGACGATAGGATCTTCTACTCCCAATACTTCCTTGGAATATACTTTGGCGAAATAAGCCTGTTGCAGCATATGCTCGGGGCGAACTTCAAGATTGGCACCTGAGTCGAGCAAAATCGTGTTTTTGCCTGAAACAGACGGAATCAACGGTGCGATTGCTGTTCTTTTGAATCCAGGCATTCTCTTTACCAGAATATGGGCTCCGGCAATCAGGGCCTGTGTCGCTCCACTGCTTACCACAGCGTCGCTTTCGCCTTTTCTGAGACTTGAAAGTGCAGTGGCCATCGAAGAGTCCGGATGGTCTTTAATCGCTTTAATCGGGTTTTTTTCGCCCATATCAATCACATATGTTGTGTTGATGATATTGATTCTTTCTGTGGATGTGAGATATTTCTTGATTTCAGTCTCATTTCCATAGAGATTGATTTCTATGTCGGAGATATTCTTGATTGCAAGCATCACTCCCATGATTTGTTCTTTGGGAGCAAAGTCGCCGCCCATTGCGTCTACGCCTATTTTAATCATGCTTTCACCTCTGTCATAATAAAGTATACCATATTTCAATTCAAATTATAAGAATCGATTGACGGAATGATTTGGTTGACCAGTTTTCTTGATGCATTGTCATTGGACAAAATCACTTCTTTGGCATCATCAATCGCTTTTTCTAGCAGTTCCTGGTCGGTGACGATATTTGCCATGATGAACCGGGGAATTCCGGTCTGTTCTTCTCCGAACACTTCTCCCGGGCCGCGCATCCTGAGATCTGCTTCACTGATTTCAAAGCCATCGGTAGTCTTTTCCAAAATCTCAAGTTTGTCAAAACCTTCCAAAGCGTCATCGATGACAAAGAAACAATAGGCCTGGTCTTTATCGCGTCCGACTCTTCCGCGTAATTGGTGTAACTGTGACAACCCGAACCTAGAAGCATTCATTACAACCATCACGGTCGCGTTCGGAACGTTCAAGCCCACTTCGACGACGGTCGTTGAAACCAGAGCGGAAATCTTGTTAGTATAAAATGCATTTAGTATATTCGCTTTTTCTTCACCTTTCATTTTTCCGTGCAGCAAACCTACCTTGTAATGTTTTGGCAAATGAGTCTGGATTTCTTGGTAAAATTCTTTTGCGGACAAAAGTGATGATTTGTCCGATTCATCAATCAAAGGAACGATAAAATATGCCTGGTGTCCTTTGTCAAGTTCTGTGATGGTTCTCTGATAGACTTTGTCCATCAGCTCGTAATCGAGTACTTTTGTAAGAATCTTTTTTCTTCCGGAGGGAATAGTCTTGATCGAGCTGATATCCATATCCCCAAACATCGTGATGGCAAGCGTCCTGGGAATCGGTGTGGCACTCATAAACAGCACATCCGGTGTAATGCCTTTCTCGCGCAGGATTTTTCTTTGCCCGACGCCAAAACGATGTTGCTCGTCAATGATGACAAAGCCAAGTTTCTGAAAAGATATATCTTCCTGGATCAAGGCATGAGTGCCGATGATGATCTGGATATTGCCTGTATGCAAGTCATGCATGACTTTTTCCCGTTCGCTTCCTGTCACATTGGAACTTAAGAAAGCAATGTTGAGATCCTGAGCCTTCAACAAGCGCGAAAAAGTCTGATAATGTTGAAAAGCAAGAATTTCTGTCGGAGCCATGAAAGCAATCTGTTCATTGGCGGACGCAACCGCCAAAGATGCGATCATAGCACAGATCGTCTTGCCGCTACCGACGTCGCCTTGCAAAAGTCTGTTCATTGGTTTTTTCGCTAAAAGGTCGCGAAAAATCTCATTTGTAGCTTGTTTTTGATCATCTGTTAGTTCGTAGGGCAAGGTATTAATGAACGTTTTTACTTTGTCAATCGAGTATTTTTTGGGTGTTTTGACTATTCGCTGACTCATTTTCTTTAACGCAGCGATTTTTAGTGCGAATAAAAGAAATTCTTCATATTTGATGCGTTGTGAAGCTTTTATGACATCTTGATCGGTTTTTGGTTGATGAACTATCGAGAACAATTCACGTCTTCCTACTAGCTCGTATTTCTTAAGAAGTTGCTCCGGTAGGTTTTCCTGGATTTGTTCCACATATGTGTCAAGCGAATTGAGCACAAGCTTATGAAACTGGTGCGAGGAAAGGTTTTTCAGACGATAGATCGGAATGATGCCTTCTACAAATCGACTTCTTAAGACGATCTCGCTTGCGACAAATTGTTGATAGTTATGCAAGAATTTACCTGTGACTACTATTTGGGCATCTTTTTTCAAAAGGCTTCGCATAAACTCGCGGTTGAAGATAGAGACTGTAAAGATCACATTTTGAACGTTGAACTGAAAGGATAGTTTTGTCAGCCTTTTTCGGATATAAAACACTTTGGCTTCGGTGTGAATCATTCCCGCAAGAGTTATTTCTTCAGTGATTTTTGCCTCAGAGAATTCAGAAATATACTTTGTATCGTATTTAATTGGCAGGGTTTCGACAAGTGTTTTTATCGAGTTTATGCCTTCAAGAAGCAATTTTGCTTCCATGGCTTTGCCGATGCCTTTGACTTCAATGAGATCACTCAAGCTTAACCCCTCCTTTTTTCACTTAATTATATAAAAAAAAAAGGGCATTTTCAATACCCTTTACTCAACTGAGATTATATATGAATAAATATCCTGTCCGCCGTGGATGATTTCCAATTCGACGGAGTAGCCGTCTTCAATCATTTGGGTGACTTCCGCGACTTCATTTTCGTCAACGTCTTTTCCGATCATCAGCGTGATAATTTCCGATCTGTCATCTAGCATCGCTTTAACAAGCCCTTTGACAGTTTCGAGTCTCGAAGGTGAGCTTACTTTGATCTCATCGTCGAAAATACCCATGAAATCGTCCTTATTGATCTGCGCGCCCTTGTTAAGGGTCGGGCGGATGGCATAAGTGACTTCTCCGGTTTTGACGCTCTGAATGTGCGTTTCCATGTCTTTTAAATTTGTTTCGATGTTCTGCGTGGCATCAAACATAGTCAAAGAAGCGTAACCCTGGGCGATAGTTTTAGCTTTCAAAACATATACCTGTTTGTCCTCGATGACCTTTGCAGCTGTTTGTGCGGAAAGCAAAACATTTTTATTGTTGGGAATGATGATGATATGATCGGCGTTGATCTGTTCGCAAGCTTTGACGAAATCCTCAATCGAAGGATTCATCGTTTGGCCGCCGGAAACGATGTAATCGCAACCCATTTCAATAAATGTGTCTTTCAGGCCGTCGCCATTCACTACCGCGACGATTGCATATTTCTTTTTGATTTTCGGGGCGCTTCCTGCGGAATGGTCATGTCCGCAATCGCAAGGCTGTTCGTCTTCGGGAGAATGCAACATGACTTCGGTGTGCTGCAACATCATGTTTTCAATTTTCAGGTTGATGAAAAAGCCAAAATGCTGGGCTAGATTCAATGCATCGCCAGGTGTTTTCGTATGAATATGGACTTTGAGAATATTTTCATCCTGGACAACGACTAGCGAATCGCCAAGCGGAGTGATCATGTCGATAAAGTCCTGTTGTTTGAATTCATCCATTTTTTGAATCTGCATGATAAACTCTGTACAATAGCCAAAGTCTTTGCCGCCATGGATCTCATTGAGATCGATTTGCGGACGACTGCTTTCTATCTCGGCTCTCGCAGCTGCTTCTTGGTACATAACCCCTTGCAAGGCATCATACATTCCGATAACTACTTCGATGTATCCTGCACCTCCGGAATCAATGACGCCGACCTCTTTCAAAATCGGTAATAAATCTGGTGTGCGCGCCAAAGATTCGTTTAGTTCCTGCAAATAGATTTTGAATAGCTCGACAAAATCGCCTACATCTTCGGCAACCGACAAAGCGCGGTCTGCGCCTTCTCTCGCGACAGTTAGTATCGTTCCTTCGACCGGATTGATAACGGCAGCGTAAGCTTGTTCTACACCTTTTCTCAGAGCTTTTGAAAAATCAACAGCATTGACGCTGTCGAATTCTTTCAATCCATTTGCCAGGCCGCTGAACAATTGGGATAAGATAACACCAGAGTTTCCTCTGGCTCCCATCAACATTCCCCGGGCAAGTGTTTTTGCGACTAGTCCAATTGATGCTTCCTCAAGTTGCGCTAGCGATTTCACTCCCGCATTCATTGTGGCCCACATATTAGAACCTGTATCCCCGTCAGGAACAGGGAACACGTTTAATTGATTGATTCTTTCCATGCTGTTTTTTAACTTGACGCTACCATTAGTAACTAATTTTTTTAGCATATGGCCATCCAAAAAGGCTTTGTCCATCATATCCTCCCAATAATAAGAAATATAAGAAATATTCGATTAGCCATCCTAGATGGCGTTATTTGAGATAAATTCCAAAAAAGCAATAACATTTTATCATATCCATCTAGAAATTGCAACAAGTTAATCCGCAAGCGCTTTTGAAACAAGCTGGAGCCGAAAAAAGAAAATATTACTTGCAATTTATTCCATATGTGTTAAAATATTATATGCTGAAATCTTTACAGAAACGGAGTGATATCATGCCAAGAGTATGCGCAGTAACAGGTAAAAAATTTATGTCAGGTAATCAACGTTCACATTCCATGCATGCGACAAGAAAACTATGGAAAGCAAATCTCCAAAAAGTAAGAATCGTCGACGAAAATGGACAGGTTAAACGAGTATACGTTTCTGCTAGAGCACTGAAAAGCGGTAAAGTAACCAGAGCATAAATATTTTTGAACAAAGGCCTTCGCAAATGAAGGCCTTTTTTTTATCAATTTGCCGCTTCGATAATTGCGATTACGGTTTTGACGGTGTCGATAGGGATGGCAAAACCCATGCCTTCGATATCCGTAGAAGCATATTTGCTGACATTTATTCCGATTACTTCTCCGTCAAGGTTGTAAAGCGGCCCGCCGCTGTTACCAGAATTGATTGAGGCATCATGCTGCAGATAGAGCTGGATAGAACTATCAACACTTCTGTTTACTCCCGAGAGCACACCCATCGTTATGGAACCATAAAAATCATAGCCTTCAGGATTTCCGGCGGCGATAACCATCGCTCCGGGTATTTCAGAAGCGGAGTTTCCCAAAGGAGAAACACGAATTGTCCTCTCAAGCTCGGAACCGCTGAAAGTAAGCACTGCTATATCAATATCTTCATCATATCCAATTAAAGTTCCGGTTACTTTTGATGAATCACAGAAAACTATTTTAAAATTGTTTCCGGTTTCAACCACATGATGATTGGTAATAACGTAGTATGTGTCGCTTGAAGCAACATATTTATAGACCACTCCGGATCCTAGTGACTGCCCTTCGAGATCCAAATAACTGGTAATTCCCACTACCGATTCCTCAACCAAATCGGCAATGGCGTAGATTTGGTCCTGGACCGTATCGACAAGTAAACCGATCTCGTCTTCGGCCAATAATGTCGCAAATCTGCCTCTGATTGAAGCATAGATTTCCGCATAAAGCAGTTCATCGTCTGCAATATCTGATAAACTCAAATCGGCATACAATGAATCATAAATTTCATCGTAGACAACTTGATAAAGTTGCGCTTTCAATTCTTCATAATTCAAAGTGGTTTGAGTTGTCGCTTCATCTGTTACGTCATTGGCAAGCTGCATTGCCTGAGTCGTTATTGGTGTCGATGTTGCTAGGTTTTGAGTGGAAAGACTCGAGCAAGCATACAAAAAGGCAGCCATTAAAAAGACTATGGTTATCACAACTAGTTTTTTCATGATTACCTCCTATGATCAGACTTTTGGTTTCAATTCGATATCGGAAAGCGTAATCGTGCTTCCGTCACGGTAAACAACAATATCAATGATATCTCCAACATGATATTTAGAAAATTGTTCCGAAAAATAATATAGATTCGTAATGACGATGTCTCCAATTTCCAGGATAATGTCTCCCGCCAATACATAGCCATCCGCTGATGAACCGACACTTACCTCATGAACATAAAATCCTGCAATGATTTCATCTGGTAAAACGATCCCGTCAGAGATCAGGTATTCTCTGTCACTTGCGATGTCATTGAATCTGATTCCAACTCCTGGGACTTGTTTCGAATAGCCAAACTCTTCGATATCCGAACAAATAGCCTCTGCCAAAGATGAAGGTATGGCAAAGCCCATGCCCTCGATTTCCGTTGAGGCAATCTTTATGACATTGATGCCGATTACTTCCCCGGAAAGGTTGAAAAGAGCGCCTCCGCTGTTTCCTGAGTTGATAGAGGCGTCATGTTGCACATAGCCAACGAACATATCTTTTACATTGTCGTTGTCAACATCAAAATATCTTCTTGTTCCTGACACGATTCCCATGGTTACAGAACCAAAATAGTCGTATCCGTTCGGATGTCCAACTGCCAAAACTACCGAACCGGCTGCCAATGTGTCTGAATCTCCAAAAGATGCGACTTTATACTGATTGCTTGATACAAAGGTCAAAACTGCAAGATCGGCGGTTGCATCGAAGCCGATTAAAGTGGCATTGACTTCAGAACCGGAAGAAAAATGGATTTTGAAAAATGCTCCGTCTTCGACGACGTGATTATTAGTGACCACATAATACATGTCTCCAACATGTTTGTAAATGATTCCCGAGCCAATGGAACTAAGCGATAGTTCAGCATCATAATTGGATACTCCGATTACTGCTGGAGCTTCTGTCGAAGCGATACCCAAAACCGTTTCGGCGATCGATTTGGCTTCAACGCTCAATTCTCCGTCATCGATCTTGGTATACATATCAGCCAAAACCTCAGCATATATCAGATTGAATTCTTCCTCTGACAGATCCTGGATGACTTCAGCTCTGATTTGAGCATACATTTCATCATAAATCTCTGCAATGATTTCTGAAATCATTAAGTCAGTGTCAATCAACAACGATGATGATGTGGTGATGGTAGTAATTGACGAAGTCAAAATAGGCGTCCTTGTCGTTGTTTGAGCACCTGTTGTAGAAAAAAACGAGCATCCGGAAAATGCGAATACCGCCACGAACAACATCAAAAGTACCAATCTCTTTTTCATAATTATCACTTCTTTCTTCCTATCATGTTTGTATCTATATATTATCGGTTATGATTGTGAATATTTAGTGAAATGTTTGAATGTGATTTCGTTTATCTCCAAGGATCATCTGAGGAAATTACAAGTAACTTCCCTTTGGAAAACTCCAGTTCTCCTGAGCCTTCATTAGAAACGCACAAGGAATCACTGGTAGATAGATAATAACTGTTTAGTTCATACTTGAAACCTTTTAAGGATAAGTTGTAGACATCTTCTAACGCGAAAAAAGAAATGTATCGATGATAGTTTTCGATTTTGTGTTTTCCTTTTCTCAGAGTATAAATGTAATGTTGATTGTCTTTGAACGTCAGGTCAAATCGTTTTAAAAGGTTCATATTTGCCAGCAGGTGATCAATTCTGCCTCCGATACCTCCGTAGATTTCAATCATCTGGTAGTCCATATTGTTATATAGATAATCGATGGCATAGGCAAGATCCGTCATGGTCTTCGATTTTTCTAATTGAATGACCTGTTTGCTCTTTTTTTTCACATCGTCAATAAATTTTTGTTGTAAAGAGTCAAAATCGCCAACTGCGAGATCGATATTGACATTGTTATCTAGCAGATATTGTAATCCGGAGTCAACTCCGACAATGAACTGATCGGCTTCCTCAAAGTACATCTTGTCAAAATCATAGTTGTTCGGTCCGGTAAATACTTTGATTTTTTTAGACATTTTCCAATACCTCGATAATTTTTGCCCGGTCAGAGTTGTTGATGATGAACGATCCGGCAACGATGACATCGGCGCCTGCTGCTTTGACCAATTTTGCGGTCGCAAGATTTATGCCCCCGTCTACCTCGATCAGATAGCTGTAATCTTCAATTTTTCTCAATCCTGCAAAAAAACGAATTTTGTCCAGCGATTCGGAAATAAACTTTTGTCCGCCTTTTCCTGGCTCGACGCTCATGATCAAAATCAGATCAAGCTCGTTTAAGTATGGCAACAATACTTCCGGGTTTGTGTCAGGCTTGATGGAAATGCCAACTTGGCAGTTTTTTTGTTTTATCAATTCAATGGTTTCAAAAATCTCATCTTGGGCAGCTTCATAATGGAAGGTAATCAGATCGGCACCAGAAGCTATGTATTTGGCAAGATTCTGCTTGGGAGAAGCAATCATCAAATGACAGTCAAAAAACTGGTGACTGTATTTTTTTGCTTCAGACAGGATTTTTTCGTCATAGGTGGTGCTGGGGACAAAGATACCGTCCATGACATCGAAATGGAGCCATTTGGCTCTGGCAATCGATTTAATCTCCGTTTTGAGATTTGTAAAATCGGCCGTTAAAAATGAAGGTGCTACTATCATGGTATCACTCCTCAATATCTAGGTTTTATCGCTTTAATTTCTTCATAGAAATGAAGATAGTTTTCATATCTTTCCGGCAATATTTCTTGAGACTCATATGCAAGTTTGACTTTGCATCCCGGTTCATGGGTATGCGTGCACCCGTTAAATCTGCAATCATGACTGAGAGCAAAAAAATCAGGATAAAATTGGCCGAAGGTATCTGCCTCCAAGCCGGTAAAATCCAGTTTGGAGAATCCGGGAGTGTCAGCAATCCAACCAGCTTGGAACTGGATCAGTTCCACGTGCCTGGTCGTGTGTTTGCCCCTTCCCAAAGCTTTGGATATCTCGTCTGTTGCCAGATGAAGCTCGGGATTCAAAGTGTTTAACAAACTGCTTTTTCCCGCACCGGTCTGTCCTGCTAAAACATTGACTTTGCCGGAAGTTATTTCAACAATGTCCTGTAATCCTTCTTTGGTTTTTGTAGAAAAATACAGTACAGGGAAAAATCGGTGGTAGTAGGCGAGTTTTTGTCTGAGTATGATTGTTTCGTCAGTTTTTAGCAAGTCCATTTTCGATACGACGATCACGGGTTTGATATTACTCGCAACGATCAAGAGCAAAAACTTGTCTAGGAGATTAAAGCTGAACTCTGGTGCTTTTGCGGATGTTATCAGCAAAGCCTGGTCGATGTTACAGATAGAGGGTCGGACCAAGTCGTTTTCTCGTTCCAACAATTTGACGATGGAAAAATCGTCGAACATGACCATGTCTCCGACTTTCGGTTTTTCGTTTTGATAACGGAGTATTCCTAGAGCTTTCATTTCATGTCTGATCATGAATTCGTCCACGACTATATACAGCGCGCCCAACGATTTGATGATTCTGCCTTTTTTCAAACTTAATCCTCCTGAAATTTATACAACCATTATACAGGAAAAAGAATAAAAAAAGAAGACTTGCGTCTTCTGATTTTAATAGTTTTTGACAAAACGCCGGAAATAACTCTGGTCGTGATCGCAAACAGGGCAGATTTTCGGAGGTTTTTTGCCAACATGAATATGTCCACAATTGGAACAAATCCAGATTTGAGAGTTTGAATCCGCTTCAAAAACCTTTTGATCCTTGATACTTTGAAGCAATGCCTTATATCTGGCTTCATGTTCTTTTTCAATTGCGGCGACACCTTCAAACAAGAAAGCAATTTTGCTAAAGCCCTCTTCCCTCGCAATTTCTGCGAACCCTTTGTACATTTCAGTCCATTCGTAATGTTCACCCGCGGCTCCATCCTCCAAGTTCACTTCTGTTGGTGCAACTCCGCCACCGTGAAGCAATTTGAACCAGATTTCAGCGTGTTCTTTTTCGTTGCCTGCTGTTTCCAGGAAAAAGTCCGCTATTTGAATATAGCCTTCTTTTTTGGCTTTAGAGGCGTAAAAAGTATATTTGTTTCGTGCCATCGATTCTCCAGCAAAAGCTTCTTGCAAGTTTTTCTCTGTCTTACTTCCTTTTAAATCCATATTTTTTTTCCTCCTATATTTTTTTTCTTAATCTCCGAACGAAATTCCGATATTTTTAGCCGCTGTGACCAAGTTACCTTTCGGATTCACTCGTCTTGCGCCACCGCTGCTGGTTTCGCCAGTAAGTCCACCGCCAACAACATCTTCGATATATACTTTGTTCATCTTGTCATTTTTGATGGTTACCATTTGCCCAAAATCGCCATTGGCGATCATGTCAACCGCAAACGCACCGTATTTAGTGCCCAAAACACGGTCAAACGTGTTGGTAACTCCGCCACGTTGGATATACCCCAAATTAGTTGATCGAATATCCTGACCAGTAATCGGTTGGATT
Source organism: uncultured Candidatus Izemoplasmatales bacterium (assembly GCA_964459895.1). Taxonomy (GTDB): domain Bacteria; phylum Bacillota_I; class Bacilli_A; order Izemoplasmatales; family Hujiaoplasmataceae; genus JAAYZB01. The sequence continues at coordinate 6,240 of CAYWOK010000019.1, read as the reverse complement.
AATTCTTCCAAGGTTTTTGCTATCTGTTCGCCGATTCCGCCTAAACGGACCGGGTCCGTGCTTGTTTTGTCGATTCTTTTGATGGTTTGTTCACCGTCGATGGGTTTTGCGCCCTCAGACACACATATTATGGAAAAGTGGCTCCCCCGGTTGTATCTGTCGATAATCTGCTTGGCAACTTTTTTGATGTCGTATGGAATTTCTGGAATCAAGATTACATCTGCCGAGCCGGCCATGCCGCCTTCAAGCGCCAGCCATCCTGCTTGGCGACCCATAACTTCAAGAATCATCACTCTGTCATGAGAATAGGCAGTGGTGTGAAGAGCATCCAAAGAAAGCATTATGTGGTCAAGTGCTGTTCTATACCCGAAAGTGATATCGGTTGCGGGAACATCATTGTCGATTGTTTTTGGAATTCCGACGACATTTACACCTTTTCTGGCAAAGTCTCTGGCGCTGGTAAGTGTTCCGTCTCCACCGATGATGACTAGAGCGTCCACTCCATGTCTTTTTAGATTGGCAATGGCAATATCAGATACATCCATGAATATCACATTGCCTTGTTCATCTACTGTCCGGTAGTTGAATAAATTGTCGCGACTAGACATTTTCAGCATCGTTCCGCCTTGATGGAAAATTCCCGACACCGAAGAAAGCGTCATCGGAACGTATTCATCTCGGAAGAGTCCGTCATATCCGCCTACATATCCTATTACTTCGTAATTATATTTTAGGATGGCGGTTCTGACGACCGCGCGGATGACTGCGTTTAATCCAGAGCAGTCTCCTCCACCTGTAAGCAATGCAATTTTTTTGATTTTAGTGTCCATTTTATTCACCTTCAAATTGAAAATTTCTTATATAGTGTACCACCATTTTACCCGTTCGTCAAACAATATACCAAACGATTATTTTTCCGACTTTAGTCGTAGCTGTCCGCAGGCGGCAGCAATGTCTCCGCCCTGTTCTTTTCTCATGATTGCATTGATTCCTCGCTTCATCAACCGATCGAGAAACTTGTTTGCTCTATCTTGATCTGTCGCTTTGAAATCAAATTCTTCGACTTGATTATAAGGAATTATATTCACATAGCAATTGAGGCCTCGTAATAAATCCGAAAGTTCGTCAGCCAGATCCAAGGAATCATTAATTCCATTCAAAAGAATGTATTCGAACGTAACTCTTCTCGAGGTTTTTTCAAAATAATATGAACACGCTTCAATCAATTTGTCGAGCGGATAACTTTTGTTGATCGGCATCAATTTGTTCCTGAGTTCATCATTGGAGGCATGGAGACTTATGGCCAAATTGCTTCTGATCGGTTCTAAAGCGTATTTGTAGATCATTGGCACAATTCCTGCAGTCGAGATGGTTATATGTCTCTGTCCAATCGCAAGACCTTTGTTTTCATTGATTACTCTAACAAATTTGATTACATTGTCGTAATTGTCGAAAGGTTCACCTATACCCATCACAACCACGTGTGTGATGTCTTTCATCAAGGCTTCTCTGATAATGATTACCTGTCCGACAAGTTCTCCGATGGTCAGATTGCGTTTTTTCTTTTTCAAACCGGAGGCACAGAAAGCGCACCCCATATTGCATCCAACCTGACTCGTGACACAGACACTCATACCGTAGTCATGCTGCATCAGAACAGTTTCAATCAGGAACCCATCTGTTAGCCGCAACAAAAGTTTGATTGTTCCATCGCTGGATTCCTGTTTGGTATGGATTACCGGGAGCTTGAATTCGAAATTTTCTGACAAGTGGCTACGAAGAGCTTTGGAAAGATTGGACATTTCGTTAAAGTCTGTTTGTTTTTTTTGGTAAACCCACTCAAATATTTGCAGGGAATTATATGTTTTGAAACCATGAGCCATCAGATGGAATCCAAGTTCCTCCGGCGTAAAATCATAAATATTCAATAAAGTTTTCTTTTCCATATTTTTATTCATGGGCTTTCTTTCTTGAAGCGACTAACAAAGCTAATACATAAAATAGTAACGTTGAGGCCGCTAGGATCAAAAGATGAGACCATACGGGCATCGTGTGTCCAAAAGCGACAAAATTGACGCCAAGAGTCTCTTTCACTCCAGCAGGCAAATAGTCAAGCCCGACCGCTTCATTCATCATGACTTGCCTCAAGAGCACTGCTGCATGGGAAACCGGGAATATCTTGATTACTGTCTGTACTGCTCCTGGCAGTTGTCCGATTGGAATATAAATTCCGGTCAAGAAACCAATCATCGTCCCTAGAATCGTCGAGGCTGTCCCAAAAGCGTTCTGGCTTTTGAAGAATGAAGTCAAAAAGAAAACGATGGCACTGCTGGCGCTGACAGATAAAATGATTAGTCCGATGGTTTTAAGAAAGGATGTAAAAGACATGAGATGTCCGCCATATATTACGATATACGCCTCCGCTAGAATCAAAGTAAATAAGCTCATGACGATACCGATTATAATGGCGCTGAGAATATAGGAAACAACAAGTTTGGAGCGTTTGATTGGGGCTATTTGAAAATCTTTGATAATGTGTTTTGCCTTATCATCGATCATAATCCCGAAAGCTCCCATGCAGGTTGTAATTGAAGCAGCAGCCAAGACACCGCCCATAATCCAGCTGTCCATCAGAAATCTGGCGCTACCTTCAATTCCCGGGACAGAATTCACATAGCCGGTAATGAGCTCGCCAAGAAATAACACATATAGACCGATTATGATGATGACGCCTAGAAGCGAGAAAAACACCGAAGCTTTATCGCGGAAAAAAATGCGGAGATTTCTTTTTACCATGTTGGCAATCATTCGCGGATCTCCTTTCCGGTAATGCCGATAAAGGCATCGTCCATCGTACCGTTCATAACCTGGAACGATTCGATTTTACCATCAAGCAAGTTGACGATTTTGATCGCATCCAAAGTAGTGTCCAAATTGCAGATAAGCAACTCGTTTTTGCTAAAATACGGAACCTTCTCCCGTTCTAAAATTGCCATAACATCTTGATCATTGATTGCTTTGATACGCAGAGTATCGTAAGAATATTTGTTTTTTAGATCTGTTGGCGTGCCTTTGGCAGCGATCAAGCCATCATCGATTACTATCACGAAATCAGCATCGTCGGCTTCTTCCATATAATGAGTGGTCAAAAATACTGTCATGCCGGTAGATTTTTGCAGTTCCTGAATCGTGTTCCACACATTTTTTCGCGTTTGCGGGTCTAACCCGGTAGTGGGTTCGTCAAGAAAAAGAATCTTGGGATGGTGGATCAAAGCTCTTGCGATATCTGCTCTGCGCTTTTGTCCACCGGATAAAGTACCATATCTGCGATTCTGCAAATCGGTAATGTTGGTTATTGACATGGCTTCAGCGATTGCCAGCTTCAGATTTTGTATTGAATTCTGATAGAAACTGCCTCTGGTCAAAAGGTTTTCCTTGACGGTCAGAAGAGGATCTAATACTCCATCTTGAAAAACGATCCCGATATCATCTCGGATCTGAGAATCATTTTTGCCTACTTGATATCCGTTGACGAATACTTCGCCTTCGTTTTTTGTCAACAAGGTGCATATGACATTTATGGTAGTTGTTTTTCCCGCACCGTTCGGACCGAGAAAAGCAAATAATTTCCCTTTTTCAACATAAAAATCGATTCCTCTTACGGCTTCGACTTGTCCGTAATATTTCTTTAAGCCAACGACCTCGATAATCTTTTCCAATCTTTCCACCCCTCAAAACAATAATCAAGATGATTATAGCATAAATCTAGGCTATCAGTCAAAAAAAAATCAGTCATTTAAACTGATTTAATTGATGCATCGTAATGAAGCCTGATGGCTGTTTTCAAGATGTATCAGAATCTTTTCCACATATCCGTCGACATCTTCAGTCGCCATGGTTTTTGAGTCATCTTGAAAAACAATCGTCAGGGCAATTGATTTCTGTCCAAAACCGACTTTTTCTCCCTGATATACGTCAAATATATCGATTTCCTTCAAAGCCTTGATCCCAAGCGAAAAGATTGTCTTAGTAAGTTTAGAAGCCTCAATTTTATCATCAACCACTAAGGCTAAGTCTCTGGTTACAGAAGGATATTTGGAGATGGGTTTCATTGAAATCGCGGCATTTGTACTCGAGAGAATATCATCTAGTTCGATTTCAAAAACGTAGGTTTCGTCAAGACCCAAATCCTGTTCCCGTCTTGGATGCAGTCTGCCCAAAAATCCAACTATTTTACCATTGATCCTGATGATAGCACTTAGTCCCGGATGTAGATTTCTCAAGTGATGCTCTGGTTTTTCAAATTCGATTTGGTCGATTCCAAGATTATTGAATGCAGATACGATTATCCCTTTGACAAGGAAAAAATCGATATTCTTGTGATCTTTTTGCCATAGGGTTGGTTGGTATAACCCGCTCATGATTCCAGAAACCAATTCGATTTCACTTTCGTCGAAATAACCTTTTCCGATTTCAAACAAGTTTACATTTGCTTGTTTTCGAGCGAGGTTATATATCAGCACGTTAATCAGATTAGGTAACTGTGAATGCCTTAAATAAGCCTTTTCCTCCGATAATGGATTTAAGACTTTAATGACTTTTCTAAATGTATTGTCAAAAAGTGAAGCCTCTTTCTCGCTTACTAAAGAATATGTAACAACCTCGTTGATTCCAAAGTCAATCATTGTCTGGCGCAGTTTTCTTCTGGCTTTCTGGATAAGACTCAATTGTCCGTTGGTGACCGTTATGGGCAATGATAGCGGAATATGATAATAGCCATGGATTCTGACAATTTCCTCAATCAGATCTTGATAGGTATTGATATCCTGACGTCTTGTCGGAACGTGGACCAAAAACAGATCATCAGATTGACGAAAGCGAAAACTCAAGCGGGTAAACACGTTTTCAATGTCAGAAAACGAATACTGATATCCGGTTACCTGTTTGATTTTATCTAGTGAAATTTTGATGGTTTTTTCTTCCAGCACATTCACATCGAAATAATCCAAACCCTTCAGTACTTCTCCTTGGCAATATTCAGCGAAAAAGGAGGAAGCTCTGTTCGAAGCCCACCTGGTTCTTGCGGGATCGAGTCCGCGTTCAAACCGGATTGAAGATTCGCTTCTAAGGTCCAGACGTTTGGATGTCTTTCTGATAGCGATAGGATTGAAAGTTGCCGCTTCAAGCAAAATGTTGGTAGTGAATTCATCTACTTCAGTATCGATTCCACCCATAACACCGGCAATCGCAATCGGTTTACTCCCGTCGGTTATCACTACGTCTTCTGGGCTCAATAATCTTTTCTTTCCGTCCAAAGTAATGATTTCTTCTTCATTTAGTGCCTGGCGAACGATAATCTGGTTCGAATGTGTCTTGTCATAATCGAAGGCATGCAAAGGTTGGCCCGTTTCCAACATGACATAATTGGTAATATCAACAACATTGTTGATTGGACGGACACCGCAGGCAATCAACCGGGATCGCATCCATAACGGGCTCGGTCCAATCTTGATGTTTTTGATTACACGGGCATAATATGACATGCAGTCGTTGGTTTCAGTGAAAACCGATAAGAGATTTTTTTCGCTGGTTTCGCTCATCTGCAAAGAAGGAATCCGGACATCTTCGCCTATGATAGCTTTTAGATCATATGCCACTCCGATATGTGAAAGCAAATCTGCCCGGTTCGGCGTCAGATCTAGTTCCAAAACATAGTCGTCAAGTCCCATATACTGTAGCGGGTCAATTCCGATAGGCGCATCATCGGGCAACACATGGATGCCATCTTCTTGATGATATTTCTTTTCTATTCCGAGTTCTTCCAAAGAACAGATCATTCCATTTGATTCGACATTGCGAATCTTTGCTTTCTTGATCTTAAAATTACCTGGAAGGATAGCGCCATCGACAGCAACAATCACTTTTTGTCCTTTTGCAACATTGGCAGCGCCGCAGATTATTTGCAGTTTCTCGTTGCCGATATTTACCTTGCAGACATGGAGTTTGTCAGCGTCTGGATGCTTAATGCATTCTTCGACATAACCGATTTTCAAATTTGTAGCCTCGACCAATTTTTCTAGCCTAGCAACTTCTGCGCTCATCAAATTGAAGCTTTCTTTCAAGCTTTCTTTGTCAAGGGCGATATCAATATATTCTTTCAACCAGTTTAGTGAGATATTCATCTATATGCCCTCCTTATTTGAATTGGCGGTTAAACCGCAAATCATTAGTATAAAATGC
>CAYWOK010000018.1:0-24446 GCA_964459895.1 uncultured Candidatus Izemoplasmatales bacterium | reverse complement strand
GATCCAAAATCTTGTCGGAAATCTCAAGATACGTTTTTTTGTCTGTTTGCGCGTTTACTAGTTTAAGTTTTTCCCGCAAATCTTCGATTTCGCGTTCAAGTTTCCTTTGTTTCAGTGTATGGATACATTGCTCAAGTTCCAGGACAGAGTACTCGTAATTATCTGGGAAAAACCGTTTGTTGAGCAATCTTTGTTTCTCACTGGAAAATTGAGAAACTACTTTATCCTTGAGCAGGATTTGTGGGGTCGAGTTTAAAAGGTCTTGGATGCTGATAAGAATTTCAATGTTTAATTTGTCCTCAGTGAAAAAGCCTGCCAGCTGGTCGTCGATTTCTTTTCGATATTCGATCGCATAAAGATAATAGTTTAGCAAAATTTTCTCGGCTTGAAAGAAACGGTCCAGGATATCGTAGTCAGCCTGTTTCGTTTTTCTTTCCTTGAGCGATTTAGTGATGGCTTTTGACAATTGATAATTATTGAAGTCAGCCTTGAAAGTGTCGAATTCAACACCAATATCCTGAGCCATCCTTTGTAAATAGAGATCAGTAATCGTTCCGGAAGCCTTTTGTAACAAGAAGTCAAAGATCTTCAGCTTGAACATTTCGACTTGGGATGCTTTGGAAAGATCAAAATCCTTCTTCATGTGCAAATATAGAAACTCATAAACATCGATCTGTTTGGTTTGCAAGTAATCCGAGAAAGCCTTGATGGAATTCTGTTTGACGAATTCGTCGGGGTCCATGCCTTCTGGCAATAAGACGATTGAGACTTCCAGTTGGGCATTGCCAAGCAGTTTGATTGCTTTTGACATGGCTTCGAATCCGGCTTTGTCGCCGTCATAGCACAATAGGACCTTGTCGGAATATTTTTTGATCATGTTTGCCTGCATTTCGGTCAATTGTGTGCCCATCGAGCAGACCGCTTCTTTGACACCTGACTTCACTGAAGCGATGACATCCATGAATCCTTCGTAAAGGACAATGCGCTTTTCTCTGCGGATAAATGGTTGGGCTTTGTCTAGGTTATATAAGATTTCGCCTTTCGTGAAGATATCCGTAAAGGGAGAATTGACGTATTTGGGCTCGGTTTCTGAAAGCTCGTAGAGTCTTCCGGAGAAACCGACAACTCTTCCGGATTCGTTCTTGATCGGAAAAACAATCCGGTCTCGGAACAAATCATAGTAGTTTCCGGCTTGATTCTTTTTGATCAGGCCGATTGTCAGAAGATCGATTTCCTGGTATTTTGTCCGCAAGTGCTGGTAAAGAGCATCCATTTCTTTCGGAGCATATCCAATCTCAAAATATTGGATTGTATGAATGTCGAGTCCGCGATTGTTGAGATACTCAAGGGCTGTCTTTCCTTTTTCCATGTTTGTAAGATGAATCTGGTAAAACTGCATCGCTTCTTCGTTGATCTGGTAATATCTGTCGAAACTTTTGTTAGTTTCCAAATTACCGGTTCTTTCAATTTCGATATGGTATTTGTCAGCCAGAAATTCTAGGCTTTCTACATAACTGAGGTTTTTGAATCTTTGGATGAAAGTAATGGCATTGCCTTTTTCGCCACACCCAAAACAATGAAACAGATTTCTCTCCTTGGAAACAAAAAAAGAAGGAGTCTTTTCGTTATGGAAGGGACAGAGGCCCTTATGGTTCTTTCCGGCCGGTTGCAGCGAGACATATTCGCCGACTACGTCAAGAATATCAGCCGCGTCTTGGATTTGTTCAATCGTTTTTTGGCTGATTCTCGCCATAACTTCACCTACTTTTCTTTATGATTTCAGTTGATTTTGCAAGTAGACGACAAGGTTTTTAACTTCAACCCGGACTTGTTCCATCGAGTCTCTTTCTCTTACTGTAACAGTATCATCCTCAAGCGTCTGGTTGTCGATTGTGACACAATAGGGGGTACCGATCGCATCTTGTCGGCGGTATCTTTTGCCGATATTGCCGGTATCATCATAAACGGCATGAACGTGTTGAACGACTTCGTTATAGACTTGATCGGTTTTGTCCTGATGGTATTTTTTTACCAACGGCAATACTGCCACCTGGTAAGGAGCCAAGTTCTTGTCAAGCTTAAGCAATGTTCGCATCTCGCCTGTTGATTCGACAAGTTCTTCCGAAAGCGAATCGTTTAGAAGCGCCAGCAACAGTCTCTCGACGCCAAGGGATGGCTCGATGACATAGGGAAGATATTTTTGATCGGTATCTGGATCGAAATATTCAAGGCTTTCATTCGAATATTCCTGATGTTGTTTCAAGTCATAATCCGTTCTTGAAGCAATGCCCCAAATCTCATCGAAGCCCCACGGATACCGATACAGAATATCGGTGGTGGCATTTGAGTAAAATGTTAGTTTTTCCTGGGGATGGTCATACAGCTTGATATTTTCTTCGCTGATTCCCAAATCAACCAAGAATTGTTTGGAAAATGTGCGCCAATAATTGAACCATTCGAGTTCTGTTCCGGGGATGCAAAAGAATTCCAGCTCCATCTGTTCGAATTCCCTGGTGCGGAAGATGAAATTTCCCGGAGTAATCTCATTCCGGAAAGACTTGCCGATCTGACCGATGCCAAAGGGGATTTTCTTTCTGGATGTTCGTAAAATGTTCTTGAAATTAAGAAAAATACCCTGTGCCGTTTCCGGTCTCAGGTAAACCAGGTTCTTGACGTCTTCTAACACGCCCTGGTAAGTTTTGAACATCAGATTGAATTGACGGATATCGGTATAGTTGAAGTTCCCGCAAACGGGGCAATTTACTTTGTGAGTATTGATATATTCCATCATGGCTTCATGGCTCCAGCCATCTGCGTCCACTTTGCCTTTGGAATGGGTTTCGATCAGCTTGTCGGCCCTGAATCTGGATTTGCATTCCTTGCAGTCAAGCAAGGGATCCTGGAAACCTTTGACATGGCCTGATGCCAACCAGGTGTCAGAATGCAAAATAATCCCGGAATCAATTCCGGTATTAAGGGGATTGTTGGCGACAAACTTGTCCCACCAGGCTTTTTTCAGATTGTTTTTCAGCTGGACTCCCAAAGGACCGTAATCCCAAGAATTAGCAAGCCCGCCGTAGATTTCCGAGCCTTGGTAGACAAAACCGTATTGTTTGCAATAATTAACCAATGAATCCAAAGTGTTGGCCAAAACTATCATCCTCTCCAAAAGAGCATACTACCTCATTATAATTATATGATTTATTGGCGTATTGTCAAGGTTATAATCGATTTTGAAACGGTGAGTTTCTATTTTAAAAAAATAGAGCTGAATAGATTCAGTAACCTATGAGCCCTTTCAGCACCTGTCGTGATTTGGTTTCGAAATTCAAATGATAATGGTAGTATTCATCAAGCAACAATCTGATTTCCCTGATTGTCTTCTGGTCCAGTTTCAACTCGAGCGGTTTATCCAGATTGAAATAGTAAATTTTCATGAAATAATCGATGATGCTTAAGGGATAGGTCTTCCCAAGCGGGAGATGGTCAAGGCAACACATACCACCGTCTTTTACCGAGAATGCGAGAGCTTCTTTGCTTTGACAGATAACGCAGGCCTGTAACTCCGGCTGGATGCCAAGCAAATAAAGCAACTTGCTCTCAAACATGTAAATATAAGGAACATACTCCTTTTCTTTTTCAATCAAGGGAAAAATCTTACCTATGAACATAAACAATTTTTCATGGTCGATTTCCGCATCGGATACCTGTTGCAAGATTTCCAGGACATGGAGACAATACGTATATTTTTCCAGATCATTCTTAATGCCTGGAAATAGATCAATAATTTCGATTTCCTTGCAAATCTTCAGACCCTTGCCTTCGGTCGTGACTTTCAACTTGGTCAATACTTCAGTTTTGGCAAGGAACGGGCTTGATAGTTTGTTGGCTCCGTGCACCAAAAAACTTGTCTTGCCAGAAGCGGTGTACAAGAACACGATTTTGCTTGATTCTTTGTAATCCATTCGTTTCAACACATAACCGATTGCATCTGTCACTTGGATCATCCTATTCCTTGTCCGGTTTGTACCCGTAGTTTTTCAAATAATGATCGCGGTTTCGCCAGTCTTCTTCGACTTTGCAAAAAAGCTCGAGAAAGACTTTTTTTTGCATCAGGTTCTCGATATCTTCCCTGGCCAAAGTGCCAATCTTTTTAAGCATTGAACCGTTCTTGCCGATGATGATTCCTTTTTGAGAAGCTCTTTCGACGACAATTGTCGCATCGATTTCCAGCAGGCCGCGCTTGCTTTTCAAACGCTCGACATAAACCATAACGGAATGCGGGATCTCATCACGGGTCAACTCGATGATTTTTTCTCTGATGAACTCTTGGATGAGGAATGTTTCTGGACGGTCTGATATTTCGCCGTCAGGATAGAATTTAGGTCCTTCTGGAAGCAAGTTCTTGATATCGTTAAGCAACAGATCAACATGATCCCCTGTAAGCGCGGAAATAGCGAAAACACCAGTGAATTCGAACCCGGTCTTATAGGGTTCGATTGCTGTTTCCAAACGTCGGAAATCCTTGACGGCGTCGAGTTTGTTGATGATGAGAAATACTGGAGTTTTAACGCTCTTCAAAGTCTCCAAGATTTCCAAATTGCTTTTTTTTACGTCATCGTAGGCATTGATGAAAAACAAAACCAAATCAACGGTTTTGATTGTGTTCACCGCTGCTTTTGTCATGTATTCGCCAAGCTTTGTTTTTCCATGATGAATTCCCGGAGTGTCGACAAAGACGATTTGAGAGTCTTCATCGGTAAAGATTCCGGAAAAGACGTTTCTTGTTGTTTGCGGTTTGTTGGAAACAATAGCAATCTTCTTTTTCATCACTTGGTTCAAAAACGTCGATTTCCCGACGTTTGGTTCACCGATGATCGCGACGAAGCCTGAACGGAACATCAAAGATCCTTCTTTGAAAAACCAAGAGGCAGAAGCTCAATGTTTCTGATTACTTTAGTCTCGTCACGATTGTTGACGAGGATGACTTCGGCATCATCTTCCATGAGTTCGCGCATGACTTGACGGCAGGAGCCGCAAGGCGAAACAAAATAGTCATGGTCAGTATAGATCAGAATCCGTTTGATGTCTGACTTTCTGATACCGTCAGAATACGCGGAAAACAAAGCGCTTCGTTCGGCACAATTGGCCAAGCCGTAGGCGGCATTTTCAATATTGACGCCTTTGTAGATTATTCCGTTTTTCAGTTCCAATACTGCTGAAACGGGGAATTTGGAATAGGGCGAATAAGAATTCTTGATATTTTCTTTCGCCAGTTTGATCAGTTTTTCCATAAGGTTACCTCTTGTATTTAGTGTTGTCGATTATCAGGTCTTGAAGCGAAAACATTTCTTTTTCTTCTTCTATAGTCAAATGGTCATAGCCCAGGCAATGCAAGAATCCGTGAAGCGTGAGAAACGCAAGTTCCCTTTCGAAGGAGTGTTTGTAAGTTTTGGCTTGTTGGATAGCTTTGTCTACTGAGATAAAGATATCGCCGATTTCGGATAGTCCGTCCGCGTTTTCAAAACTCAGGACATCGGTATCCAAATCGATTTCACGATATTCTTTGTTCATTTCCTTGATTTTAGCATTGTCGACCAAAATGATGTTTACGATCATATAGTCAAAAATATTCAGGTATTTATAAGCTTTTTTCAAAATAAAACGAATTGTTCTTTTGTATGAGATTCGTTTGTCATACTGGTTTATATAATTAATCTTTAGCATCTTCAAACCTCTTGATGATCGTTTGCACGAGCGGATGGCGGACAACGTCGATGTTGTCAAAGAAGATGATGTCGATATCATCAATTTTTTGTAGGATCTGTGAAGCTTTGATCAGTCCCGACGCAACTTTTCCCGGTAGATCGCTTTGGGTGATGTCACCGGTAACGATCATTTTGGAACTAAAGCCAAGTCTTGTCAAAAACAGTTTCATTTGACTGATGGTCGTATTTTGCGCTTCGTCTAGGATCACATATACGTTTTCTAATGTTCTTCCCCGCATATAGGCAAGCGGAGCAATCTCGATAATGCCTTTTTCGATGTATTCCTCGGTTTGCTTGTTGCCAAGGATTTCATACATCGCATCGTAGAGCGGTCGCAAATAAGGATCAACCTTTTCCTTGAGATCCCCTGGCAAAAAACCAAGGTTCTCCCCAGCTTCCACTGCCGGTCTGGTCAGCACGATTTTTTTAATCGAACCTTCCTTGAGTTTTTTCAGTCCGACAAGGACGGCAAGATATGTCTTTCCGGTTCCTGCGGGACCGATACCGAAAACAAGTGTGTTTTTTTCGATCGAAGAAAGGTATTTTTGTTGATTGAGAGTTTTCGCATAAATCGGTTTTCCGTGGAAAGTCTTGATGATTTCTTTCCTGCCGATGAACAAATCCAGAATTTCGTCGTCTGCTTCAACTTCCATGATGTGGTGAATATAGATGATGTCTCTTTCGTTGAAGACAATATTCCTTTTCACAAGTTGCATCAAAATCTCGAAAATGCGTTTAATCTCATTGATTTTAATTTCATCTGTAGTATCTAGCAGTATTTCTTCATGGTTGACAAAGATGCCAGTCCCAAAGAGATTGGATAATATCCTGATGTATTTCTCGTTGACACCGAACAAGGCAACCATTTCCGAAACGCTGGAAATCTGCAACTCCAATTTAGTCAAATCTACCATCTAATCGTCATCACTCCTTATAAGAATATTATACCACATTTATCAAAATAATCACGTCCCTATGCGGGAAAAAAAGCACTTCAACTTAGTGAAGTGCTTTTCTATTAACCTTTGCGGGTCGCGTTTTGACGTTGTTTCAATTTCTTTGAAACACTCGGTTTCAAATAGTATTCTCTTTTACGGGCTTCAGCTAACGTCCCAGCGCGAGAAACGTCACGTTTAAAACGACGTAAAGCGTCTTCGATGCTTTCGTTCTCTCTTACGACTGTTTTCGCCATATGCTTTCACCCCTTTTCTGCTTGCACAAGTAATTATACAAGATAACTTGCAGAAAGTAAACGATTTTTTTTCTAAATTGATTTGATTTTGCGCTATTTTATGGTATGATTTACGTGATACAGAATAGAGGTGTTCCCTGATGATTTTTTTAGTTGATTTTGCCACATTGCCCTGGAAATTGATAATCGCTGCTGCTGTCGGAGCCATTGCTTTGATCATTTTGGTCGCCGTAATGATCAACAAGGGAAGATATGCTGCAAGATACAAAAGCTTCTACAAAAAACTGGATAAAACCATAAACAAGAAGTTCAATGGAAACTTGCTCAATGAAACGATTGTCAATTCACTTGTCAAGGACAATACTAATACCTATAAATCACTGAAGTCAAAAGGCAAACGCAAAGTCAAGAAGTATCTGGAATATTACTGGAAGAATCTTCCGGAATTGGTGTTTTTGAAGAGTTTCTCATCTGCAGACAAAAAGAAAAGCCAACTGGTCATATTATTCTTAAATGACATGAACAAAGTCATCTACCGTTGGGACAAGTCAAAAAAAGTGAGAGGCCTTGTCAAAGCTGTTAATAAGCACCAGATGCTGATGCCATTAATTGGATATTTATTTGAACTCCCGATCCACGTGAACGAGGGTCTGCCATACCGGTTGACAAACCATGACAACGGACTTGTCATCAGTTACGATGTCGTCAAAAATGTCAAAGGCGTGAAACGCAAACAGAAGGAAAAACCTTTGACAAAGAAACAGATCAAGGCCCAGGCAAAAGTCGAGGCTTTGAAACAAAAACGTCTTGATAAAGAAAGAGCTAAACGTTGATTTAGCTCTTTTTATTTGATTGAGCCTTCGCTTAAAGGATAGTTCTCCTTCTCAAGCAAGACATCTACCTCTTTGCCGATTAAGGCCTTTTCGCCTTTGAACCGGATATGGATGTAACTCCGCGAATGGCCCAAAAGATAGCCATCCTTTTCTCTTTCTACGATCACTTTCAAATATGTGCCGATTTGTTTTCTGATTGCATCACGGGACATTTTTTCGCCAAGCTCAAGCAGAATTTTGACTCTTGCTTTTCTAGCGACTCCATCAACTTCACCTGGTAGACTGGCTGAAGCCGCATTGCTGCGTTTGGAATATGGAAATACATGGAGTTCACTGAAACCGACTGTTTCTATAAAGCGACAAGCTTCCTCAAAATCCGTCTCTGTTTCACCAGGAAAGCCGACAATGACATCGGTTGTGAGTGATAAATCCTGCATGTTACGTCTTAAATCTTTGATTTTGTCTTCATAGGTTTGTGTCGTATATTTCCGGTTCATGAGTTTCAAGATTTTGTCTGACCCGCTTTGCAGGGGGACATGGAGATGATGAACGAATTTATCTGAAGCAGAGATTAGTTTGATCACGTTTTTACTCAACTCGTTGATTTCAATCGAAGAGATCCTGATTCTTGTCGGACCATCAATCTTTTCCAGATCCGCGAGCAGTTCCGCAAAGGAATAATCATCGATGTCTTCGCCGTATCCGCCGGTATGAATCCCGGTCAAGATGATCTCTTTGTGTCTTTTTCCCAATTCTTCGGCTTCTTTCAGCACCAAATCTTTTGGTTTGGACCTGACTCTGCCTCTGGTATAGGGAATAATGCAATAACTGCAGAAATTGTTACAGCCATCCTCGATTTTCAGAAAGGCCCGTTGGTGGTCATAAAAATCGCTGATTACCAGATTGTCATATGGATCATGTTTATCATATTCCTTGACGAAATTGGTCGGTTCACCCGTCTGAAGGTATCTTTCGATAAGGTGCGGAATCTTATCCCTATCTTTGGTTCCAAGGACGATTTTGACACCTTCTATTTCCAACATGGCCTCGGCTTTCAGCTGACTGAGACAGCCCATGACGACAATTATCGCCTCAGGGTTGTATTTTAACGGATGACGGATCATCTGTCTCGATTTGGCTTCGGCGGTGTTAGTCACCATGCACGTGTTAATGACATAGACATCCGCAACTTCGTCAGGTTCGACTCTTGCATATCCTGCCTCGTGGAGTTTTTCCCAGACGGCTTCGGTCTCGTAAGCGTTGACTTTGCAGCCAAGTGTGATCAGAGCTACTTTCATTATTAGATCCCCCACTCGTACATGAAAGCTGCGAGAATCAGGATTGCAGCGCTTTCGGAACGGAGTATTTGGTGTCCAAGGCTCACAAAACTGGTATTTTTTGTTTTAAGGAATTGAGCTTCTTCAAACGTGATGCCACCTTCAGGACCGACTATGATTAATATTTTTTCCTTCATTGATAAAGAGGGCAAGAGTTTATTGATATGACTTGTGACCTCCTCTTGCTCGTAACAGACAAGAATCTTGTCGTATGCACCATAATCGAGATCCTTCAATTTTACAAACCCAACGACTTCTGGCATCTGAAAACGCTGCGATTGTTCCGAGGCTTCCTTGACAATCAGCTGGTAGCGTTCGAGTTTTTTCGTTTCGTTTTCATTGTCAATCTTGACAATCGATCGGGAAAAAATGGTTGGTATGATTCTTGTCACGCCAAATTCAGTCGACTTCTCCAAAAACAACTCGAATCTGTCTTTCTTGATCAGAGCCTGGGCAACAGTCAGAGAATAATCCGGTTTGTCAGAATGAATCACATCTTTTAGATCTAAAATGCATTTGTATTTGGAAATTGACTTAATAATTCCTTGATAGGTCAAACCACCAGTAATTGATATGATTACTTCCTGACCGGGAACGTAGCGCAAAACATCGCGGATATGATGCAGGTCTCCGCCCTCAATCAGACAAGTATTGGCAATGATTTGTTCTGGTCTTACAAAATATCTTTGCATGGTAATCACCAATGATAATCATATCATAAATCTGAAGATAATGCCAAAAAAAATAACCGAATTAATTCATTCGGTTATTTAATATATCAAATATCAATCATTCCAATAATCAGTTCATATCTATGCCACATAGCCCCAAACAACTGGACAGTTGTAAGGATTCCATGTGTCCGACCAATCGATGGGAAGACTGATCGCTTCAACATAGATATCAAGTACATAACAATATCCGAAAGTCTCGGCACCAACCATCAAAACACTATCGGGAATCACAATCGAAAGCAGTTCTGTACAATAATTGAATGCTTTTTCTCCTATCGATTCAAGATTGTTTCCCAAATTGACACTGACAAGATCTTGACAAGAATAGAAAGCATATTCGCCAATCGAAATAAGAGCGTCCCCAAGAGTAAGACTCTCGATTCCGGATAACTGGAATGCTCTGTTGCCAATCGAGATAAGATTGCTACTGAAGGTTACAGAAGCAAGAGCCCAGCATGATGCAAAAGTCCACTGTTCGATTGTAGTCACTCCATCTGGGATTGTGACTGCTGTCAATTTCTTGCAAAAATAGAATGCATACTCTCCTATTGATGTTACTGCAGAGCCCATACTGACTGTTGTAAGATTCTCGCAATTGCTAAAACTGTAACTGCCAATTGTTAGAACGGAATCCGGAATGACAACTGATAATAGGTCTTCTAAATCATCAAAGGCATAATCCTCGATGATTGTCACTCCGGTTGGAATAATGTAGGAAGTAGTCGTAGCCTTTGTCGGTAGAAAACCAAAACAAATAGTCATGTCTGCGGAGAATAAAACATCATCGACTATTGCCAATTGACTTCCAGAAAGCAATATTATTTCGTTCAAACTGGAACCTCTGAAAGCCCCAATCACGTGCGAAACAGAATTCGGGATTGTTATCGTTGTCAAATTCGTGCATGATGTAAATGCATCTTGTTTAATCAGGGTTACGGTTTCAGGGATGGAAATTGATGTTACATCGTAGCCCATAACGAAGGCATTTTCACCAATGCTTGTTACTGCTTTGCCAAGATAGGCGTTAGGAATCACTACTTCTGTCGAAGAACCCAGATAATTTGTAACTTCGTAGGTGTCGTCTTCTTTCAATTCAAATACAAGTCCTGCTGTTCCAACAACAATCACGGACCATTGTGCAAAGACATCTAAATCGGAAGTGACATTGTCAAACGATACACTCCATCCATCGAACAAATACCCTTCTCTTTCATATATAGGAGCGATTGCATCTTCACCATAATTTACTATTTGGATTTCTGTACCGCTCACAATTGTTCCACCGTTGCCATTAAATGTTACCGTAAATGTCTCAATCAATATCCACTGCGCCTCGACAACCAAATCTGAAGTGACATTATCAAATGGAACGTCCCAGTCAACGAACAAGTAGCCTTCGCGTTCATATATTGGTGCAATTGCGCTTTGACCTGATTCGACTGTTTGGAATTCATCTCCAGAAATCAAGGTTCCGCCATTTCCTATAAATGTAACTGTGTATGTGTCAACGGATATCAAATCCCACTGTGCAGTGACTGTCATGTTTTCTCTGATATCATCAAATTCTTTATCCCAACCGACAAATTCATAACCTGCCCTTGAATAAACTGGAGGTATGGCAGCGGCCTTGTATACGATGATCTGAATTTCGGTTCCGCTTTCCAGGATTCCACCGTTACCATCAAATGTAACGGTATATTCCATATAAAGCGAATCCAACGAAGAGGCAAGGTCATTCCAGCCAGTGGCAACTTCATAAGTCTCAAAGCTTGTATCAGGCACATAGATTGTCAGCGAACCAGCAGTACCATCGAACACGTTAGTGCCAATTGTCGGTGGCGTCTCCGCTTCAAGATATACTTTTACAAGATTGGTACAACCTGAAAATGCTTCGTCACCAATCGAACTGATGGTATATGGCAAAGAAATTATCTCTAAATCTAAATTATCTCTAAAAGCTCCCACTCCAATTGAAGTCACCAAATAGACAGTATAAGCGGAAGGTATCTCTACCGAACTTGAATCCCCAATAAAGCCAACGACTTCATAACTGTCATCCGGTTTCAAAAGGTATTGGATGCCTATTTCATCAGTGATAACACTTATCCACTGTGCTGTCACATCCAAGTTGGAAGTAATATTATCAAAAACAAGATCCCAGCCAGCAAATATATAGCCTTCCCTTTCAAAAACAGGAGCGACAGCGCCTTCTCCTTCATAGACAACCTGAATAGCATCTCCGCTAACCAATACTCCTTCATCACCTAAGAATCTGACAACATATGCGGTCCCATATGCATAGATTTTGCTTTCGTAATCAGACCAAATAGGTGCTGATTTATAATCTTCAAGGCTTAATGAAGGTACAAAAATATGCACAAGTGATTCAAACAAGGGGCTTCCAGAAAAAATCGGAGGAATAGAACCATGAAGTATCACAATCAGCAAATTCAAAGATTCTCTACAAATCATGTCGCCCATATTGGTGACACTCGCAGGTATTTCGATGTAAACTAGATTTCTACAAAACGAGAAAGCTGAATTTCCGATTGTTGTTACACCTTCAGGAATAGATATTTCCACGAGACTGCTGCAATTATAGAATGCTAAGTATCCGATTGAGGTTACGCTTTCAGGAATATCAATTTCCTTTAGACTAGTGCAATGGCCAAACATAGAATCGCTTATCGCTTCCAAGTTCGCACTCAATGTAATATATTCAAGTAAGCTGCAATGCGAAAAAGCATGACTCCCAATGTTAGTCACATTGTCAGGGATAGTGATTGTTTTCAAACTCTCACAGTAATAGAATGCATCATCGCCAATCAATTGCAAACTATCTGGCAAACTAATCGTTTCAAGCGCAATAGTATTCGCGAAGCCGTAGCTTCCAATGCTGATGATTCCTTCCGGAATTGAGATATTAACTAGATAAATACAATTTTCAAATGCCATATCTTCTATCCTCGTAGTATCTGCAGGAAAAACTACTGGGCCAGTTTTAGCAGCAGGAAACTTGATTAAAGTTGTGCTTTCTTTATTAAATAGCACTCCATCAATCGATTTGTATATAATGTTGTCTTCAGACACGTTTATTTCCAGCAATGAAAAGTTATCGTAAAATGCATTCAAGTTAATACTATTGATATTGGAATGAATATATATTTCTGAAATCGTGGTGAAAGCAAAGGAATAAAAGCCAATACTTGTCACATTATTAGGAATCGAAACGCTTGTCAAGCTAGAACAATCTACGAACAAAGAATCCGCTATATATGTGATGTTTGAACTTAAAACGATTGAAGAGAGATTCGTGCAATTACTGAATGCTCCGTTTTTAATTTCAAGAACTGTATCCGGAATAATCAATGTAATAAAAGCGCAATAGGAAAATGCATTACTACCAATTGTTGTAATGGACGCAGGTATGTATATCTCTGCTAAGCTCCTGCACAAAGAAAAAACTCCTTCTTCAATAACGGATAAGTTTTCGCTTAATGTTACTGAAGCAAGATTATAGCAATGTGCGAATGCTCTCCGTTCAATAGTTAACACGCTGTCAGGAATAGTAATCTCTAGTAAATTTTCACACGAATAGAATGCATAGGTTCCAATCCTGGTAATACTCGGTGGCAACAAAATATCAGTCATAATCTCGCAATTATAAAAAGCTTCATCGTTTATACTGGTCACTTTTATGCCATCATGAAAATAAGGGATCTGAACCGTGGAAGAATCACCAATATATCCGATTACAGCAAATGTCTCATCTTCGTTTAGTTCATAAATCAGCCCTTCTGTCCCAGGAATATCGATGTACCATAAAGCTGTGACAGTTATATTTGAAGTCACATTATCATATGCCTGACTCCAACCGATAAACACAAATCCGGCCTTAATATATACAGGTGGTGTCGCACTTCCGCCATATGGTACTTGCTGGGATTCGCTACCTTCGGAAAGCGTTCCTCCATCTCCGTTAAAATTGACAGTAAAGATTATAATCTCCCATTGAGCAGTAATTGTGAGATTAATCGTAATATCGTTGAAAGCAAAATCCCATCCTGTAAATACATACCCTTGTCTTTCATATACCGGTGGAATTGCCTCGTCTCCATAGTAGATTGTTTGACTTTCATTACCTTCTACTAAAACACCTCCTCCGCCAAGAAAATTAACCGTAAAAGAGTCTACAGGAATAATTATGTCTGCGTAGTTTTCCCATATTTCAGCGGTTTTGTATAGGTCGATGCTTAGTGATGGCACAATGATCTGTGACAAACTGATTAATGGTGAAAATGCATCGTAGCTATATAAATTGGCTGGGGTTGAGGCCCCGAATACGATTGTTTGGAGATTGATACACCCAGTAAAAGCAGTTCCTTGGATGTATTCAATACTCGCTGGCACTCCTAAATGAACAAGACTGCTGGCGCCATCGAATGCTCCTGCAGCAATTCCTACAACACTCTTGCCATCATAAGTTGTAGGAATGACAATATTTGTAGGGTTCCCAATATATCCAACGACCTCCAATCTGAACTCATCCAAACTTGCATAAATCAAGTCTCCCAAGTAAGTTGTCGTTGTTGCAACAGTGGTTGTTTGTGTAGTAGTCATATTTGTTGTACTGGTAGTAGATATGCCAGTAGTTGTTGTACTGGTTGTAGATATGCCAGTAGTTGTTGTACTGGTTGTAGATATGCCAGTAGTTGTTGTACTGGTTGTAGATATTCCAGTAGTTGTTGCACTAGTGGTAGTTATGCCTATTGTTGTAGTTGTATTTGTTGTAGATTCAGCTTCAGTTGTTGTTGCAGTTGCAATTGCAGTTGTTGTTGTCTGTTGAGAAAACCAATCACAACCAGCAAGCCCTATAAACATGACAAAAAGCAAAAAGAGCAACCAAGATCTTCTTCTCATTACGTCGCTTCCTTTCAGTATATGCAAAAATCATGTAGGTAATATATATACAATTATTTTATCATTCAAATAAATTAATGTACATAACATATGAAAAAAATACTAATAAAACAAAAATCCTAGGCATCAAGGATTGTCTCCCGAACCTAGGAAATGTCATGTGTATATTTTGTTTGTATAATGTATCCAGTTTGACCGCATGAATTATTTAAATTTAATTGAGTTGCTTAGCAACAAATATTATCCCAAACTTATCCTTAAATTTCATCAAACAATTTCTCTTGTATAACCTCGACTTTAGCTTTTTGAAAAACAAAAAATCTAGATTTGAAAATAATCGTGTATTTATATCCGTTCATCAGACGATATGTGTCCGATACTTTGAAAGCTTCCCTGTTCATATAGGGAATAAAAAACTTCATCGAAAAGGAACTTGGCAGTTTGAGAGTAAGGTTGTCGTTGAGTAGTCTGTATTTATCTATTCCGTTAATCATGATAATTGGGGGAGATGTCATCAAAAATTGAGATCTGTTAGGCAAAAACTTGAAAGTGACCAAAACATCTGTCATAAAATCAACGTCCTCAATTTTTCTTGATTCTTGTTCGCTTAATTCTTCTGCGTTTCTAGATACTATACTCCGCTTTTGAAAAGAAACTCTTTTGATTATAAATACGAGTAAAAATAGAGCAATATATAAAAGAATTTTTCCTTCGATGGGCATAAGATTATCTCCTTGTCATTAACTCATAATAATTATATCATTTATTGGTGAAGAATCAGCCTATATTTTGTCGATATGTTCTGTAAGGTTTCAAAATTTGTTAGCATATGACTTTAAATTTAAACAAAAGCCCTGGTCCGAATAATTTGGGATCAGGGCTACTGAATAGAATTGATTAACTAGTATTTCTGTACTACTTCATATGCTCTAGCGGCTCTGCCTTCTCTAAGCGTCACCACAGTTGTATCAGTGAAGCGGCTTAAAACTTCCATTTTCTGCGGTGGTGTGGCTAGTACAATCTGCACCGGCAGGCATTTGATGAATTCCATCATCGATTTGATTCTTGATGTATCCATCTTGTCGAAGACTTCATCAAAGAGGATGAGCCCGATCGAATCATGGATGTTGCCACGTTGCGCCTGTTGGAAGACCCTGACAAATGAAGCAAGGGTCGCAACATAGAACGGAACCTGGGTTTCGCCACCGGATTTTTCCTTGAAGACTTTCGAATAAAGAATGATGTCTCCGGAAGTATTCTTGATCTTGATGTCATAATCCATGTAGGTGCGGTAATCAGTAAACTTGTTGATGGAGCCCTGATCGTTCAGACCCTCTTGGGCGAGGTTGATGAAGAGTTCCTCCAGCTGACGCTGGTATTTCATTTCGAATTCATAATTGAAGATTTCGGTACCACTCTTCATCGATTCGTCTGAAAGGACCATCTCGTAGTAATCGCCGTATTCCTTGCTCTTCGGGAAGATGAATTCGTAGGTGTCATCGCCGAAGTGAATTGCCTGCAAGGTATCGTTGATCTTCTTAATCTCTTCCTGAGCCGTGACAATGTAGTTTCTGAGTTTGGCGAGGAAGTCTTCCTTGAAGAGTCTCTCGGCTGATTCTCTGGCTTCACGGACTTTCGCTTCATATTTCACCAGTTCGGATTTGACCAGTTTGTTGAGTTCATTCAGGTAAAGATCCATATATTCGATTCCATACTGATAACTCAGGTTGTATGTGTTTGTGTATTTGAATTGTTGTGATTTTAGTGATATTTCCAGATTTGCGAGGTTGCCAAGTTCTGTTTCGATCCGGGTCTGATATTCATCCCTGACTTTTTTCTGATCCGTGGCATTGGCAATTTCCTGATTGTAAAGTTCGGTTGCATCGTGTTCCAAAGTCAGATTGTCCGTAGCGATTTCTTGAAGCTCAGCTTTCATTTCTTCAATCTTTTGTTCAAACGCGAGGATGTCTTCCTGGGTTTTCAAATCATCGGACGAAAGTCTGCCATTTTCCTCATAAAGTCTTTTCCGGTTGGACTGGTAGCCTCTGATTTCCTCTTTGATGTCTTCGTATTCGACTCTGATCTGGTTCAGGTTTTCCTTGGGCAAGTTTTGTTTTTTTAACACAAGATTTTTCTTCTTTTCTTTAAGTTCCGGAAGTTGGATGGAAGCTTGCATCATGTCGATGAAACTTGTCAGGTTCAGCCCGCCGATGGCATCGTTCTCTTCTTGCAGCAGTTGGATCTTGTTCGTGAGTTTTTGGTATTCTTCTTTGGAAACTTTGGCCTGATGACGCCACTTTTCAAGTTGCTCTTCGTAGGCTAGTTTGCCGATAAACGGTTTCTCGGTATTCTTGTTGAGACTTCTTACAGTATAGGAACGGTAAACCATTCCCGATTTGGTAATCGCTTGCGGATATTTTTCCAGATCGGAGACATCCCCAACCATGATCAGGTTGCCGCAGGTCATATTGATGTAATGGAGTGCGTCGACATTGTCGGCAGTGATGATTGATGCCAGCGACTCACTTTGACAAGTGGTGTAATGCTGGATTTTCTTGGTGTTGACCAAACCGATGCCGAAGATGTTCAAACTGTCTTTTACCTTGTTGTAGACTTGCAAGGCTTCATCGAAATATCTGGGTTCCACGATTAGGTTGAACCGTTGTTGCCCAAGATAATCCTCAACGGTGTCATGCCAGGATCTGTCCTTGACTTCTAATAGTTCTGCCAGGATGTGGACGCTTGTGTCGACACCAAAGCGTTCCTTGAGCCCCTGTTCGATTGCCAGTTGGAGACGTTTGATCATCGGATTGTAGCGTAGCTGGTGGTTATCGAGTTCTTTCAGGGTCTGGTAAATGTCATTAATCTCGGTAATTAATGTCTGACGGGTCTGTTCGAGACGTCCGGATTCCTTTTGATTCGTTTCCATTATTGTCTGACATTGTCTGTCAATGTCAAGAAGTTCGAGTTTCACCTTGTCAAGCTGATCCGTGGTCGTGTTCAGAAAATCGATTTTAGATAAAGTTTCGTAGATCGGCTTTTTGTATTCGGTCTTCAATTCTTTGATGATGATTTTCAGTTTGTCGGTTTTCTTCGCATAATAGCCTTTGATCTCGCTTTGCTCGTCGATTTTCTGGGTGAGTCCCAGAATCTCTTTGTCATAGATCTCACCAACTTTGAAAGCGTCATCGGACTGAAGCATGGCATATATCTCCTTGCTTCTGTCATCCAACAGTTCCAACTGATGGTCGATTTCTTGAACCAGTTTCTTGTTTTTGTCGCGGTTCATCGTGATCTTTTCCAGGTTTTTCTGCTTCTTGGCAATCAGATCTTTGGTCTGTTCCACATCGATCAGTTTCAGGAAATACTCATAGAATTTCTTCTGGTCCTGATTCTTCTGGATGTCATCGTATAGTTCCTTGATTTCCTGCAGGCTTGCGACCTTTTGTTTGATGATCTTCAGGGTCGCCTCCAGGTCACGATATGACTGGATCGATTCTTTGATCGATTCGACATCGAGAATTTTTTCTTCCAAAAGGTAATGGTAGATGAAATCTTTGACATCCCCGATCGGTTTGAAGGCGAGCGCCTTGGGAAGCAGGGAAAAATATGTCTCGTTGATTGAGCCGAATTTGGAACGGAAAGCCAGCTTCGCTTCTCTTCTTGTTGGATAGATCTTGTCCGTGTGGCGGGCTTTTTTAAAAGCCATCGTCGACAGAATCCTGCCTTCATCGTCAATGAAGAGGCTGTCTGAAATCGGTTCTTCGATTTCATAGAAAAGATATTTTGGGGGAAGAATCTCTCCGAAGACGTCGATGACAGTGCCAACTGTGAAATGGGTGTTTTGCGATTCATCGTAAAACTCGAGTGCCACGTGGCCCGTGACGTCACCGTCACGCAGATATTCCTGATTGTCGATGCCGAGTTTACATTTGACATAACCCCTTAGATCACGTTTGCTTTTCTCATTGGCTGCCAGATTGAAGATTTGATCTCCTGCAGTGATCACGAAGGCGATAGCATCGACAATCGTCGACTTTCCTGTGGCGTTTTGTCCGGTGATCAAAGTGTTGTTTTTGATATAAATTGTCTCATTGGCGAAAAAGTGCCAATTAATCAGTCGTACTTTCGTCAGCTTCTTCATCAGTTTTTCCTCCTTCTTTTCCGGAAATTTGACCTAACAGGTCATAAATGTCATTGATTGCGTGGGTATTGATTGCGAGTAGGATCGTGGGGTAGATGATAACTTTTGTATTGCCATGCGTAGCGTCACCCATCGGTTCGATCAGATTGTAACGCTTGTACATTCTGAGGATCTGGATCAAATCGGTTTTGTTGATTTTTTTCTTTAGTTCCAACGAATCGTATTTTTGATGGATCTCGTCAACCTTGATCACGACGTTGTCGTTGATCGAAGTATCGACCAGATGCTGGTGGTAGAGAATCCTTAAAATCAACAAGATCAGTGACTCCTCTTTCTTCAGATGCAGGGTGTTCTTGTTTTCCAGGCTTGAAAGCTGGATTGCGCCTTGTTCCCTGTCTAAGGTCAGTTCGTAGTTGATGATGCCAAAGTACTCATCGAAATAATTCTTGAAACTGAGTACAAAATAGTATTGTTCCTTGTTGTCACGTTTGTCACGTGCAAGAAACCCGGTTGAAAGCAATTTGTTTACGGTATCGCTGAACATCTGTTTCTGGCCCGTGTTCAGATTTTCATAATTTTCAAGAATCATAATTCTTCATACCCCCTGATAATTTCAAAGTCTCTAAGTTGGAATCTTTTATGTTCGATATCTGCCTTGAGCGGAACAATCGAGTAATCAAGTTCGTCGCCAGCGTAGATCAAGATGTAGAGCAGCCTCATGATCGCCTCGTCGGACATGTCATTTCGCAATACTTCCGACGCTTTGATCGAAGATTTGGTTTTAAAGTAGGCCATCAAGTATTTCTTGATAACATCCGAGCTGAAGTTTGTCTCGAATTCCCTATAAAAATCATCTTGCAGTTGATTGCCATTACTCTCCGCGTTTTCCTGGAGATACTGAGCCTTGGAATGGAGATAGGTCCCTCTCGGAGAGAATACCGAATTGTTTGATATCAGTTGATGCGTTGCTATTTCAAATAATGGTTTGAGCGTCTTCAAGGCCGCATCGGTTTTTCTTGATTTGATGCTTAATGAAGTGAACTTGAGGATCCGATTCAACTTCCCAATGATGTTTTCATCATCGTTTAAGAGGAATTTGATCTTCGCAATCGTAGTATTGACATAGATCTTGTTTTTGTTGTCAATCTCGTTGATGATCCATTCGAGTGAGTTGTAGATATCAATCATGTCATCGATTCGCTTGTTCGCCTTGACTTTGGCAAGTTCGTAATTGTTGTTCGCTTTTGAAAGATAATCTTTGGCAATGATTTCCATGATTACCGGATTCTGTTGGAATTGTTCGAGCCTTTTGATGATTTCCATCTTGTACTTGTTCACGTTGTCGCTTGTCTTCAGGCGGTAATATGCTTGATCGACAAGCTCAACCTTGTAATTTACAAGCAAGTGGATCAGATCCCTGATCTCGGATTTTTCGATGATTGTCCGGATATAGAACTTCAGTCTCGAGTCGAGTTTTCTGATTTCTCTGACAAATCCGATGGTATTCTTGTAGACTTGATCCAGAACCATCGCATACTCGACATGCTCGTTTACCAATAAGCTGTAGGCAGTGAAGATGTATCCTCTGAATTCATGGTTTTCGTCTTCATAGCCATAGGCTGTATCCAGATTGATGACTTTTAAGGCATCGATGATCGTGATCGCATAATCGCGGAAGTTCAGAATCTCGACGTAGTCGTTGTTGACATCGACATCAATCCACTCGCATTCTTCGAATCGTCTCAAAATCTGGTTGGCCTTGTCGCGGTTAGAGGCATCCTTTTCGATCTCGTCTACTTCGTCATCCGGATGCATGTCAAGATAGTCAATAATGGCCTGTTGGGCAATCTGTTTGTCCATCCCGAGGATCGAACCTTGTTCGTAGGCTTTGAAGACCTCGAACAGTGCGTTCATATATAGGTTTTGGTTTTTACCCGCAAGCAAATTGAAGAAATTCGCCGGGATGATTTGAAATAAGTCCAATTTTGTCACTTCCTCTTTTAGTCTTCTCTTGAGTATTCAAATTTGCCGCCAACCAAACTCGACAAAGTACTTTCGATTTGAATCCAGTCTTGCCGGAAATCGCGGAGTGCAGAAATGCCTTCAGGGGTGATTTGATAATAACGCCGGCTCATGCCTTTTTTGTTGTTTTCCTTATATGAAGTGATCTTTTTGTCTTCAGCCAACCGCTTCAATGCAAAATAAAGCGCCGCTTCAGTCATTTGGAAATGCTGATCGCTCACGCTTTCGATTATTTTGCTCATTTCATATCCGTAACTATTGAATTTATTCAAAATCGATAAAACTATGAAATCAGTGAAACCACGCATGTACTCGCCAGAATTCGTCATTATCTCACCTCCTCCATATATAACCTCGTTATGTATATTGTGATTATGCATAACCAGGTTATATTATAGCTGATTATATATTTATTTGTAAAGCGTTTTTTCAACAATTTTTTTTAAAAAGATATTTATGAGAAAAAAAGTGATATACTTTACAGATTGCGAATAAGCGTATATAATCAAAATAACCGGAAATATCTTCAGTCATTTTTCAGGACAACACGTCCTGCAAAACATATAATACCTGGTTGAGAGAAGGCACAAATAATGTTTAACGAACTGGCAAAAGAAGCTAAATGGTTTCGTTTGGATAATGCGGCTAAAATCTATCCCGTTGTCGCAAGCGCTAAAAACAGCGGTATCTACCGCATGGGAATCATTATGAAAGAAAAAGTGGATCCTATCTCCTTGCAGGCATCAATTTTGGAATGCAGGGAACGGTTCCCGACTTTTTTCGTGAGGCTAAGAAGAGGACTGTTCTGGTATTACTTTGAACAAAATGACAAAGATCCGATTGTCTGGCCGGAATCGCCATTCATCTGTCAAAGCATCGACATCCATACTAACAACCACTTCATGTTCACTTTCCTGTTCTATGAGAATCGCATCAGTCTCGAAGTATTCCATGGTATTGCAGATGGATCCGGGTCGTTTGAATTTATGAAAGCGGTGTTGTATCAATACTTGAATAAAATCGGATATCCCCAAGTTAATGACGGAACTGTCTTCAAACTCGAGGATAGACCTTCTATGGCTGAATTGGAAGACTCCTACATTTGTCATTATAAAAAGACTAAAATGGGAAAGAATCCTTTCATCAGGGCCTATCGCATCACCGGAAAAAGATTTAAAAGACGGGGTATCAGCCTGATTGTTGGCAAAATGGAAACAACCCAGCTTCAAAAGCTGGCGTCTGAACACAATGTCGCTTTCACAGAGTTTCTCGTTAGCCTGATGATATATTCGATCTTGAAAAATGGAAACCCAAAAAAACTCATGAAAAAACCGGTGACGCTCACCATTCCGGTCAATATGAGAAAGTATTTTCGTTCCCAATCTGTCCGTAACTTCTCCCTGTTTTTTAAAGTCAGTTATCAAATGGGCAAAACCATGCCGACTTTTGAAGCAATACTGGAGTCTGTGAAGGAACAGTTTGTTTCGGAAAGAACAGTTGAAAAATTACAAAACCTGCTTGATTTGAATGTCATGTTCGAAAAAAGTCTCCTGATCAAATTAACCCCACTTTTTATCAAAAAACTTTTATTCAAGATTGGTTATGCGATTCTCGGAGACCTGCCAATCACCACTTCCATCTCCAATTTCGGGCTAATCACCTTGCCAGAAACAATGGCTCCCCATATTGATTCTTTTGAATTCAATCTTGCTTCAGGCAAGAAACCTGGGATGGCGATCACGTCATTCTCAGGTAAGACAACGATTGCGATGAATCGTTGTGTAGCTGATTCTTCAATTGAAGAAACCTATTTCTCCTATTTAGCTCAACATGGAGTTGAAGTCGATATCCATTCCAATTATTGGCAATAGCATATTTATCGCATAAAAAAGTCCTGAACAATTCAGGACTTTTTTCTTGTGTTTATGGCTGCATGGCACCAAACAGAACCAGCCAGGCCAGAATCGATTTGGCTACTAGGCTTAAAACAATATAGGTTTTCTCACCATAGAGATAGTTTTTCCATTTGCCAACTTTAAGGTATTGCAAGATCATGTTGATAGGAAAAGTGTTGAAGGCGACAAAATAAGTTCCCACTATCGCCCAGACAAACCAGGGAACCATGTCGAGGTTTGGATTTCCCGACATATATAAGATGATGGCAATCCAAGGTGTTAGTCCGGCTATCGATCCGAAGACAAAAGGACTCCAATTGACTTTTTCGCCTTCTGCTCTTTTGGAATTCATCTGTTCCATCAATAATCCGAACAGATTCATTGAAGCATTCAACACGAAAATGACAACTAGCGAGGCAATGTCGAATATGCCAAACAATGTCGAAATCAGAACAATCATTACTGATGAGCTAAGCGCATATTCAAACCAGCGAAATTTGTTGATGCCTTTTTTCAAATCTTCGTTGTACACTTTATTGAATGGTACGGAGATGAGAAAATGGGCGATGGCAGAAAGAAACAAAAATACTGCGACAAGAATTCCAAAAGGAAGATCGAATAAGTCTTTGCTTCTTAAGACAAGTGTCTGCAAGGTCACGTCGTATGACAAATATAATTGAGTAATTTTCGGTTTGAACTCCGCAATGTTCTGAATCACTGATGATGCAAGTATCAGCATGATCACTCCTTGAACCAGATGAAGTCCTCCCATGATGAGATTGAAGCGTTTGAGTTTTGGCATCGTAATTTCTTTCATATTTATCCCCCTTATTCATTATATATTTCGTATCTTAATAATATCATAGTGTTGACAATTCAGTCAAATAAGATGCAAAAAAAAAGCCTCGCGGCTTTTTACTTGCGTTGAAAATTCGATTTGAATTTCTCCCAAGTTGATTTGTTGGATGGATTGTCTTCGATTCGCGCCATCTGTTCAAAGAGTTTTTTCTGTTCATTTGATAGTTTTGTCGGCGTGACGACACTGACAACAACATGCTGGTCGCCTTTGGTCTTGGTCCTGACATTGGGTGCGCCTTTGCCACGAATCCGGAATTTGGCATCGCTTTGGGTTCCAGTAGGTATCTTAAGAAGCACTTTGCCATAGACTGTAGGAACTTCGATTTCCGCTCCGAGCGCAGCCTGTGAGAAAGTCAACGGGATATTGATGATGATGTCGTCACCTTCGCGGATGAAAGTGTCCGAAGCTTTGACTTCGAAAACGATGTAGAGATCTCCGCTCGGTCCTCCGAATTGCCCTTTATTTCCAAAACCCTCCAATCGGATCTGTTGTCCGGTCTCGATGCCCTCAGGCACTTTGATTTCGACATCCTTGACGACTTTCTCGACCCCTTCGCCCTGGCATGAATTACACTTGTTCTTAATTTCTTTGCCAGATCCTCCACAGACAGGGCAAGTAGTCCTGGTTTGGGATCTGCCGAAAAGAGTTTGGGTCTCCATGATAACACTACCGGAGCCATGACACTTCGAACAAGTCTGGATGTCTTTGGCTGAGGCGGCTCCCGTTCCATGACAAACATGGC